>NZ_JBVHQB010000016.1:0-231869 GCF_055567635.1 Streptomyces sp. NPDC026500
CGCCCGGTTACATTCCGAACCCGGAAGCTAAGCCTCACAGCGCCGATGGTACTGCAGGGGGGACCCTGTGGGAGAGTAGGACGCCGCCGAACAAATTTTGAAGAAAACCCCCGTACCGGGAAACCGGTCACGGGGGTTTTCTGCGTTTAGGCTCTTTGTTATGCGCTACGAACTGATTATTTTCGACAATGACGGTGTCCTGGTGGACAGTGAGCCGATCTCCAACACTCTTCTGGCCGCATATCTCACCGAGCTGGGACACCCCACCTCGTACGAGGACTCCCTGCGTGACTACATGGGCTCCGCCATGCACCGCATCCACGACCTGGTCCTCGAACGCACCGGCCGGCGACTGCCGGACGACTTCGACGATGTGTTCCACGCGCGGGTCTTCGCCGCCTTCGAGCGGGAGCTGAAGCCGGTTCCCGGCGCCGGGCAGGTACTGGAGAAGCTGGCCGCGGACGGCGTGCCGTACTGCGTGGCCTCCTCCGGGAGCCATGAGCGGATCCGGGTCGGACACCGGACGACCGGGCTCGACCGCTGGTTCGACGACCGTCGGATCTTCAGCTCGCAGGACGTCGGGCGCGGCAAGCCGGCACCCGATCTGTTCCTCCACGCGGCCGAGCGCATGGGCGTACGACCGGAGAAGTGTGCCGTCGTCGAGGACAGTCCGCTGGGAGTGCGGGCGGCCAACGCGGCCGGGATGGACGTGTACGGGTTCACAGCCATGACGCCGGCCGACAGGCTGGCCGGCGCCACCCAACTCTTGTCCGACATGGGGCAGTTGGCTGACCTGCTGGTATGACGGCACCCATCGGCGGGCGCTGACATTTGTCATGCCGAGCTCCGGACGATCGCTTCTGTCGGCGGGCGGGGTCCGACCGCGAAGCTGAGTACATCGGAACGGGACGTACACAGTGACGACGGAGGGACCCGATCATGAGCATCACCGCCACCGGGATCAGCAACGGAGAGACCGCCGTCGCTGCCGCGACGGTCACCACGAAGGCCACCGCCGGACCGGCGCAGGCCGCCGCTTCCCGGCCGAGTTTCCTGCCGCTGATCGTGGACGTGGCGGTGCCCGTCGGGTCGTACTACCTGCTCAAGAACGGGTTCGGGATGAGCACCATGGCGGCGCTCGGCTGGAGCAGCGTCGTGCCGGCCGTGCGGACCGTGTGGAGCGTGGTGAAGGAGCGCAGGGTCAACGCCCTGGCCGGGCTGATCCTGTTCGTCAACATGGTCGGGCTCGCCCTCAGCCTGGTCGCCGGTGACCCGCGGCTGATGCTGGCGAAGGACAGCGGGGTCAGCAGCGCGATCGGGATCAGTGTCCTGCTGTCCGTGAAGCTCGGGCGGCCGATGATGACGCAGGGGATGAAGCCGTTCCTCGTGAAGGGGGACGCGGCGAGGGCCGCGGCCTGGGACCGGCTGGCGGCCGGTTCCGAGCGGTTCCGGAAGGCCGAGCGGACCTTCTCGCTGGTGTGGGGCACGGTGCTGCTCGGTGAGTGCGTCGCGCGGGTCGTGGGCGCCTACACGCTGCCGGTCGACACCATGGTCTGGCTCGGCACGGTCGTCATGGTCGCCTCGATGGTCCTCGCCTTCCTGATCAGCGGGCGCTTCGCGGTCGTCCCGATGGAGAAGATGCTGGAGCGCGAGCTCGCCGCCGGGGCCCGGACGGACAGCTGAACGGCCCTTCTCCGAAGAGCTGAGCAAAATTCATCTTCGGCTTGATCTACCCACCGGTAAGCCGGGGCCCTACGCTCGCCGCCATGACAGATGTGCTGCGGCGCGGTAGGGCCTCTTTGGCGTTCAGCTTTTTCGCTCAGGGTGCCGCCTTCGCGCTGCTCGTGACGCGTATCCCGGCCATCCAGGACCGCTACGGGATCTCCGATGCCCTGCTGCCGGCGTTCCTGGCGGCCGTCCCGGTCCTCGCCGGGCTGGGCAGCGTCACCACCGAGCACCTGGTCAAGCGCATACGCCCCAGCCGCATCCTGCGGTGGTCGCAGCCGGTCGTGCTGCTGGCCCTGCTCGGTGTCGGCGCCGGTGACCAGCTCGTCGAGGTGGCGGTGGCCCTCGGCGCCTTCGGCCTCGCGGTCGGCGGTCTTGACGCCTCGATGAACATGCTCGGGGTGAGCCTCCAGCGGTCGTACGGGCGCAGCATCATGCTCGGTTTCCATGCCGCGTACAGCCTGGGCGGGATCGTGGGTGCCTCGCTGGCGTGGGCCGGGGCGCACTGGCATCTGCCGCTGTTCGTGTCGTATCTGCCTGTCGTGCTGGTGCTGCTGCCGCTCGCTCTGCTGGGGAGCCGGTGGTACGTCGACGGCGGCGGGGCCCCGGACGGCAAGGAGGACGCGGTGGTCGGTGCCGGCGCCGGTCCGCTCGTCTTCAAGCTGCTGCTGCCGCTGTGCCTGGTGATGACGTTCGCGTACATCGGTGACTCGACGGTCTCCAACTGGAGCGCGAAGTACCTGAAGGACGTGCTGGGCAGTTCGGAGCAGATGGCGACCGTTCCGTACAACGTCTACATGGTGATGACGCTGGTGGGGCGGGCTGTCGGGGACTTCGGCGTGCGGCGGTTCGGAGCCGTCGCGGTGGTGCGGCTGGGTGCCGTGGTCGCCGCGCTCGGGTTCGGTGTGGTGGCGATCGCGCCGGGGGCCGGGGTGGGCATGCTGGGGTTCACGCTTCTGGGCCTCGGGCTGTGTGTGATCGTGCCGCAGACCTTCGCGGCCGCCGGGAGGCTCTTCCCGGGGGCGTCGGACACGGCGATCGCGCGGCTGAACATCTTCAACTACGTCGGGTTCCTGATCGGGTCCCCGCTGGTGGGCGCGCTGGGTGACGCGTGGAACTACCGCGGGGCCATGCTCGTACCGATGGTGCTGGTCCTGGCGACCCTGGGGTACGCCCGCTCGTTCGCTCCCGAACCGGACCGATACGGTGACGTGCATGAGCGGCCGCGCACAGCTGATGTGGGACGAGGCAGTAACGGGATATGACTTCGGTCCGGACCATCCGATGGATCCGGTCCGGCTCGCCCTGACCCGGGGGCTCGTCGACGCCTTCGGGCTGGACCGGGACGTCGACGTCGTCTCGGCGAAGCCCGCGGGGGATTCGACCCTGCGGCTGGTGCACCGCGAGGACTATGTGGAGGCGGTCAGGGCCGCGTCCGCCGATCCCGAGTCGGCGGATCCGTCGTACGGCCTCGGAACCATGGACGATCCCGCGTTCGCCGGGATGCACGAGGTGTCCGCCATGATCGCCGGGCAGTCCGTGGGGGCCGCGGAGGCGGTGTGGCGCGGGGAGGCGCTGCACGCGGTGAACTTCGCGGGCGGGCTGCACCACGCGATGCCCGGCGGCGCCTCCGGGTTCTGCATCTACAACGACGCGGCGCTGGCCATCGCCCGCCTGCTGGAGCTGGGCGCGGAGCGGGTCGCGTACATCGATGTCGACGTGCATCACGGTGACGGCGTCCAGGCGGCCTTCTGGGAGGACCCGCGGGTCCTGACGATCTCGCTGCACGAGCATCCGCGGACGCTGTTCCCGCAGACCGGGTGGCCCGAGGAGACGGGCGCCGACAGCGCCGAGGGCACGGCCGTCAATGTGGCGCTGCCGGCCGGTACCGGGGACGCGGGCTGGCTGCGGGCCTTCCACTCCGTGGTGCCCGAGCTGATCGCCGACTTCCGGCCGCAGGTGCTGGTCACGCAGCACGGCGCGGACACCCACTTCGAGGACCCGCTCGCCCACCTCGCCGTCTCGCTCGACGCGCAGCGGGCCGTGCAGGTCGCCTGTCACGACCTGGCGCACGAGTACGCCGACGGGCGCTGGGTCGCGCTGGGGGGCGGCGGGTACGCGGTGGTCGAGGTGGTGCCGCGTTCGTGGACGCATCTCGTGGCCGTGGCGGCGGGTCGTCCCATCGAGCCCGAGACGGTGATCCCGGAGAGCTGGCGGCAGCAGGCCTTCGCCCGAACCCGGCAGTTGGCGCCGATGCGGATGACGGACGGGCGCTGGCCGGTGTCCTGGAAGGCCTGGGAGTCGGGGTACGACCCGGCGGACCGCCTCGACCAGGCGATCGTGGCCACGCGCCGGGCGGTGTTCCCGCTGCGGGGGCTGCTGGCGTAGACCCAACGGCGGCGGCGGACCTCCCGCGTCGGCGCCTCGGTCGTGTTCCCCTGGGCGGCGGCCCGGCGATGGCCGACGCCGAGGTCGACCGGCCCTCGGATCCCGCATGGTGCGGAACCATGGCCCCCGACGACGACGGTGGGCCTCTCAAGTGTCGCTTTGTCACCTGCGGCACGGTGGAGTATTAGGCCAACTGTGGGGCATATTCCCCATTTTGCGCATACAGTATCGCCGGATGCGTCAGCATCGCTGACGTGTTGAGCACCGGAGCTTTGCGTGCACATCTGCTGGCCGCCCGGCTGGCGGGGCCCGTGGCCACCTCGCGCGAGGAGAGCCTGCGCAGCTATCGGCTCTTCGCCGCCCGCGACCCCCGGCTGATGCTCGGACTCGATCCCGAATGGACCTGGGGCCAGCGGGATTTGATCGAGTTGATGGCCGACAAATGTGGAGTTTCGGCCGACCCCGCGCACACTTCGGGGCATGATGTGATCGACCCGGAGCTGACCCTGGCGGCTCTCGACGCCTTCGCGGAACGGCTCGGCGAAGCCGCCCGCCATCGTCACCCTGTGCTTCTCGGCACGGGTCATCCGCACCGGCTGATCACCTTCTACGCCGCACTCGCGGACGCGCTGTCGGCGGCGGGGTGTGCCGTCCTCACCCCCGCGCAGGGTAACTCTGTCGACATAACGACCCGGTTCGGTCTACGCACGTACAACCTCGACTACGTACAAGGTGTCGCGCTGGTGCGCGAACCCGAGGCGGGAGCCGCCGGTCGTGCGACCGGCGCACACACCCATTCGCCGCTGCCGGTTCGGACCGTTCTGGCGGCCGCGGCGGAGTCCGGAGGCCCCCTCCCGGAACTGGTCATCGGAGACCATGGATGGGTCTGCGGTGCAGGTCAGCTGGGGTTCGAGGCCATCGGTCTGGCCGATACGGACGATCCCGCGCTGTTCGTGGGAGAGGCAGAGGGGCGGGTGTCCGTCGTCGTTCCGCTTGATGACGCTGTGCGGTCTGATTACTACCGACCGCTTACTCGCTATGTACTCAATCGAGCGTGTCTGTCACAGTAGGCGGCCGATGGCATCCCCTCTTCCCCACTCGCATCACCCGCCCCTACATTGGGGAGTGAGCACGCAACGACGAAGAGTCACCGGAAGGGGAAGCCGGTGACCGTCGAGTGCGGAAGGTTCAGGTGTGTCATGGCTGCAGGCGAGAGGCCTCTGAACGAGGTTCAGTTCCTTACCGTGGCGGAAGTCGCCTCGGTGATGCGAGTGTCGAAGATGACCGTGTACCGCTTGGTGCACAGCGGTCATCTGCCGGCCATCCGGGTGGGGAGGTCCTTCCGGGTACCGGAGCAAGCGGTTCACGAGTACCTCCGTGAGAGCTATGTGGGGGTGGAGACCGCCTGACGGCGTTCCGGGAGACCGTTCGCGATCTCCCGGAAACACCTCGATTACGACCTCGGCTCTCGGACGGGTAGGCTGGCCCCTCATAGGTCGTGTGGGCCCATGCAGCCCAGCACCGAGTAAAGAGAAGTGAGCGAGGGTAGTCGTGGGCTCTGTTATCAAGAAGCGGCGCAAGCGGATGGCGAAGAAGAAGCACCGCAAGCTGCTCAAGCGCACTCGCGTTCAGCGTCGCAACAAGAAGTAAGCGACGCCGCGGAAACGCGTACTGTGGCCTCTCACCAGCAGGTGGGGGGCCACAGGCGTATCCGGCCGGGAAAAGGCCACTCGAAGGGTCGGCCGAGGAGCCGGCGGGGAAGTCGAGGAGTCGGCCGAGGGTCCGCCGGAGGCCCGCGACTGAGGTCTCGGCCGAGGTGTCGCAGCGGCGACGGAGGACTCGGCCGCGGCGGTGGCCGAGAAGAAGTACCCCGAAAGACCGATCGAATGTCGAACGTGTTCGGCCATGTGTGCCGCGTACGTCTGTGGGCCGAATGGCTGGGTCTGGTCGTACGTCCACGGCTGTCGTCACTTCGTGCATCGGGCGGTCATCACAGCGCAACATCGACCCGCTAAGTTGGCCGCACACGGGGAACGCGGCAGGTACGAGCGGAGCTACGTCCAGTTCTGGAAGGAAGGCGCTGATCTTGGGGAAGGTCGTGCTCGTGACCGGGGTGGCCCGGCAGCTGGGGGGCCGGTTCGTACGACGGATCCAGCGTGACCCGCAAGTGGACCGGGTGATCGCCGTGGACGCGGTGCCGCCCGAGCATCACATCGGGGGCGCCGACTTCGTACAGGCCGACATCCGGCAGCCCACCATCGCGCGGGTGCTCGCCGAGTACTCCGTCGACACGGTCGTGCACATGGATGTGACGGGCACGGCACTGGGCTCCGGCAGCCGGACCACGGTCAAGGAGACCAACGTCATCGGCACCATGCAGTTGCTCGGTGCCTGCCAGAAGTCCCCGACGGTCAAGCGGCTCGTCGTGAAGTCCAGTACGAACGTCTACGGCTCGGCGCCGCGCGACCCCGCCGTCTTCACGGAGACCACCTCGCCCAAGTCGCTGCCCAGCGGCGGCTTCGCGAAGGACACGGTCGAGGTCGAGGGCTACGTACGCGGCTTCGCGCGCCGCAGGCCCGATGTCGCCGTGTGCGTACTGCGGTTCGCCAACATCCTCGGCCCGAGCGCGGACTCGCCGCTCGCCTCGTACTTCTCGCTGCCGGTGCTGCCGACGGTGTTCGGCTACGACCCCCGGCTCCAGTTCGTCCACGAGGGCGACGTCATCGAGGTGCTGCGGCTCGCCTCGCACGAGCCGCAGCGGGGCACGCTCAACAGCGGCACGTTCAACATCGCCGGGGACGGCGTCCTGCTGCTCTCGCAGTGCGCGCGGCGGCTGGGCCGGCCCACGGTCCCGCTGCTGCTGCCGGCCCTCAGCTGGGCCGGTACGGCCGTGCGTACCCTGGGTGTGACGGACTTCTCGCCGGAGCAGCTGCGGCTGCTCACGCACGGCAGAGTGGTCGCGACGGTCCAGATGCGCGAAACCCTGGGTTACCAGCCGAAGTACACGACGGCGGAGACCTTCGCGGACTTCGCCCACAGCAGGGGGCCCGGACTTCTGCCCCCGGAGGCCGTTGCGGGGGTCGTGGACCGGATCGCCGCACTGTCTCTTCCGGGTGGCGGTCACCCCCCGACGCAGAGCGCCAACTGAGGAGCGCATCAACGATGGCGGACGCCAAGGTCATTCCGTTCGACGACGACCGCTCGCGCGGGGCTGCTGCGCAGCGCCCGCCGCGGCGCCGGGCCGCGGGGAGCCGGCGCAAGGGTGAGCCCGTGGTGGTACGCGAGGTCCAGCCCATGCCCGGACGGATCCTGCCGCAGGATGATGTTCCTGTGACGCACGAGGAACAGCCGCCCCAACAGCCCCAGCAGGGCGGTACGAGCCTGGAGCAGCGCATCGCGGGGGGCCTGGCCTTCCTGCGCCGCAGGCTCACGGGCGACTACGAGATCGACGAGTTCGGGTACGACCAGGAGCTGACCGAACAGGTCCTGATGTCGCTGATCCGGCCGATGTACGAGAAGTACTTCCGCGTCGAAGTGAAGGGCATCGAGAACATTCCGTCCGAGGGCGGCGCCCTGATCGTCGCCAACCACTCGGGCACCCTTCCGCTGGACGGCCTGATGATGCAGGTCGCCGTCCACGACAACCACCCCGAGAACCGTCACCTCCGTCTGCTCGCCGCCGACCTGGTCTTCATGCTGCCGGTCGTCAACGAGCTGGCCCGCAAGGCCGGTCACACCCTGGCCTGCGCCGAGGACGCCGAGCGGCTGCTGGAGCGCGGCGAACTGGTCGGTGTGATGCCGGAGGGCTTCAAGGGCATCGGCAAGCCGTTCAGCGAGCGCTACAAGCTCCAGCGGTTCGGCCGGGGCGGCTTCGTCTCGACGGCGCTGCGCGCGGGCACCCCGATCATTCCGTGCTCGATCGTCGGCGCGGAGGAGATCTACCCGATGATCGGCAACGCGAAGACCCTCGCGCGGCTGCTCGGATTCCCGTACTTCCCGATCACCCCGACCTTCCCCTGGCTGGGCCCGCTCGGCGCGATCCCGCTGCCCACCAAGTGGACGATCCAGTTCGGCGAGCCGATCCGCACGGACGGCTATCCGCCGGAGGCGGCCGAGGACCCGATGCTGATGTTCAACCTGACCGACCAGGTCCGGGAGCAGATCCAGCACACCCTGTACAAGCTGCTGGTGCAGCGCAGGTCCGTGTTCTTCTGATCATGCAGTTACGGTTCTGTTGATCATGTCCTGATATGCCTGTACGTCGATGGGGGCGCCCTTCCCGAGGAGGGCGCCCCCATCGACGTACCGCGGTGGCCCGGTTAGTCGCTGTTCTGTGTGTCGATGCCGAGGCCCGGCAGGAGGCCTGGCAGCAGGGGCGGGAGCGTGACGTCGGGTTCGCTCGTCGCGCTGCCCTTGCCGCTGCTGTTGGACGACGGGGAGGAGCTGGTGTCGTCCTGCGGCGGGTCGAGCAGGCCGCCGGTGTTGCCGCCGAGCAGGCCCTCGCCGCTGCTGCCCGAACTGGACGGCCCGGGCTTGCCGCTGCTGTGGCTTCCGCTCGCGGAGCCACTGGTGGCGCTGGGCGCCGGAGTGTCCGTGCCCGGCGAGCCGGTGGACTCCTCGCTCCTGCCCCGGTGACGGCCGGTGCCCTCGGGGGCGGGCGTCCTGGGCAGCAGCGAGCGCAGCGGGTCGACCTCTTCGTCTATGGCCTCGAAGACCGACGAGACCTGGTCACTGACGTCACCGAGCTGCACGGGCAGCCGGTCGCGCAGTGCTCCCCAGGCCTCGCGGTGCGACTGGGCGAAGGCGGACAGGGTCTGGATGGGGCCCAGTGAGCCGTCCCGTTCGTACGCCTCGTGCAGCAGCCGGTGGCCCTCGGAGGCGTCGTGCTGCATGCCGGACAGGGCGCGGCGGACCTCGCCCAGGGACTCGTGGTCGAGATGTCCCGAGCGGCCCCGCTCCATCAGCCGGCGGGCCTCGCTCATCCGGGTCGAGGCCTGGTCGAGATAGAGCTCGCCCCGGTCGCTGTCACCCTGGGCGAGATCGAGCTTGATGTCCTCCATGCCGCGCTTGAGTCCGTAGAGCGAGTCGCCGGGCAGGGCGTCGGAGCTCGCGGCGGCCACACCGCCGAAGGCTCCGGCGGCGACGCCGACGGTGAGCCCGCCCGCCGCGAGCCCCTTGGACAGCCGGGACCGGGGCCGCAGCTTCCCCAGTCCGGTCGCCCGGTGCGACCCCTTGGCCCGGGACCGCTGCTCGGGCAGAGCACGGTCCGGACCCTCGCCTCCGGCGGCGGTGCCTTCCAGCAGCATGGCCTCCATCGCGGCGACGAGCTGGGCTCGCTGCACGATCTTGACCTCGGGGTCCAGCTCCGGTTTGGGCAGCTCGCCGAGACCGGCGGCGAGGGCCAACAGCAGCCCTTGCCCGGTCTGTTCCGCAGCAGCCCGGGACGGTGCCGACCCATCGGGCTGCTCGGCCGCCGTGCCCTGGTCGAACTCCTCCAGGGCCTGGGCGAAGGCGTCCGCCCGCCGGTGTGCCGATACGTTCGCGATCACTGGCGGCACCTCCTCTCGTCATGACGGTCGACTCCCCAGGGGGTCCTGAGGGTTGCACCCCCTGGCCGTATCCACACGATCGGGTGATCGGCGATGGCCAAGGCGTGACCGCAGGGAGCCTGTATCCCGCACAACGAGCGTGACGGCACTTGGGTTACGGACGACGGATGATCGGACCGCGAAGTCAACAGACTTTTACGGAAGGCGAGTTGGGCGTCGCTGAACGTGTGGGATCTCTGCGGTCGGAAGCGGGTTCAGCGGACGTCGTCGGGCAGGAGGCGGGCCAGCGTACGGACGGCCCGGTACTGGAGGGTCTTGATGGCGCCCTCGTTCTTGCCCATCACCCGGGCGGTCTCAGCGACCGAGAGCCCCTGGAGGAAGCGGAGCGTCACACACTCCTGCTGCTGAGGGTTGAGCCGTCGCACGGCGTCAAGGAGCGCGGCGTTGGAAAGGGACTCCAGGACGGAGTCCTCGGGGGAGCGCTCGACCTCGTTGGCGTCGAGCATCTCGCCGGTGGTCACTTCCAGCCGGAAGCGGCTGGACTTGAAATGGTCGGCCACCAGATTCCGGGCGATGGTCACGAGCCAGGCGCCGAAGTCGCGCCCCTGCCAGGTGAAGGTGCCGATCCGCCGCAGCGCCCGCAGAAAGGTCTCACTGGTGAGGTCCTCGGCGGTCGCCTTACCTCCAACCCGGTAGTAGATGTAGCGGTACACGGTGTCGCTGTACTGGTCGTAGAGCCGTCCGAAGGCGTCGGCCTCGCCGGCCTGGGCGCGCTCCACGAGATCCATCATCCGGGCGCTGTCACTGTCCGCGGCCGGACGGCGTGCGGTGGTGGCCGAGCCTGAGCGGCCCCGCCTGCCGACCGCCGCGTTGCCGTCGGCCAGGGCATAGCAAGGTCCGACGGGCGCGGGGAGGGCGAAGGCGGGGACGGCGTACGCGGTGGGGACGAAGCCGCGCAGACGGTCCAGGACCGTTGCGCGCAGCGTAGCCAGGCCCGAGGCGTCAACCCCGACGTGTGAGTACACGGGACTCCCAGAGGCAGAGCTTCCATCACGTGCAGTGCGGGACCTTTCACCCGTCGTGGCGACGGAGGGGTACCGGTTTGCGTCTGAGGAGAATAACGCTTCGTACAGGCAGCACTACACCCAGTTGCTAAAATCATCGATTACGTCGCTTCCGATGCGAATCGATGTCTGTTCAAGTACCGGACAGTGACCGCTTGTTGATCGGATCGGTTCAGGTTCCGTCTGAGTGCAGAGCGTGTTGTGCCCGCCTGCGGCGGACATGACTGGCTCGCCCACGGCGTGGGTAGGACACGATGATTGCCCCCTGGAACAGAGCTCCCGTCCCAGGTCCGGACAGGTTTTCGCCCCCTCCGCCCCTGTCCTTCCCGTACCTGCGGCTCAGCCCCGGACCCGGCTCCTCAAGGGCCGGAGGGGCCGGGATTCTGCCGCGAACGCACGGAAGGGCCGTGTCGGTACATCTGTGATGTACCGACACGGCCCCGACCCACGACGAACCCGCGGGAACCGACGGTCAGCGGCGGCGACGGTGCAGCGCGATCGCGGCGGCCGTTCCGCCGGCCACCGCACCCACCCCGGCCGCGGCGGGAATCCCGACCTTCGCGGCCTTGCGCGCCGTGCGGTAGTCCCGCAGCCGCCAGTCGAAGTCCCGCGCGTGCTTGCGCAGTTTCGAGTCCGGGTTGATCGCGTACGGGTGCCCGACCAGCGAGAGCATCGGGATGTCGTTGTGCGAGTCGCTGTACGCCGCGCAGCGGGACAGGTCCAGGTTCTCCGCGGACGCCAGCGCCCGTACGGCCTCCGCCTTCGCCGGACCGTGCAGGGGTTCGCCGACCAGCTTGCCGGTGTAGATCCCGTCCACCGATTCCGCGACCGTGCCCAGGGCTCCCGTGAGGCCGAGCCGCCGTGCGATCACCGTGGCGATCTCCACCGGCGCCGCCGTGACGAGCCACACCTTCTGGCCGGCGTCCAGGTGCGCCTGGGCGAGCGCGCGGGTGCCGGGCCAGATCCGTTCGGCCATGTACTCGTCGTAGATCTCCTCGCCGATCGACATCAGCTCGGAGACGCGGTGACCCTTCACGATCGACAGCGCGGAGTCACGCGCTTCCTGCATGTGCTCCGGGTCCTCGACGCCGGCCAGCCTGAACCACGCCTGCTGCCAGGCGAACCGTGCGAGGTCACGGGTCTCGAAGAACTTCCGCTTGTACAGCCCCCGTCCGAAGTGGAAGAGGGCAGCACCTTGCATCACGGTGTTGTCCAGATCGAAGAACGCGGCGGCCCTGTCGTCGCCGAGCACCGGGAAGTCGGGTTCCTCCGCGGCGTCCGGGGGCGCCAGTTCTTCCAGTTCCTGCAGTTCCTGCGAGGACTTGCGCGCTGCCTCTGCCGAGGCCTCGCCTGCCAACACACTCCGCGCGGTGGCGGAGCGCCTACGGGGAGTGAGCCATCCGAGAGCGGCCATGTCGTGAGCATAGCCAGTCTGTTCGGTGCTTCCGGAGTCGAGAGGATTCGGCGCTGTGAACTCTCCGCGACCATGCCGTTAAAGCACCGGTCCGATTCGCCGTCGCCGCGGCGCGTCGGCCCCGTGCGAGGGCCTGTTGTCGCGTAAAGCGCGGAGCGCGCCCACCCGGGCGTCCGGGGCGGGAGAATGGCGCGTATGAGTCCCATGTTCCGGCGCAGCGACCGCCGTACGGAGAGGAAGGCGCCCGAGGAGCGTCTGGTCACGTTGATCAGGAAGCCCGGGTGCCATCTGTGTGATGACGCACAGGAAGTCATCGAGAAGGTGTGTGCCGATCTCGGGGTTCCCTGGGAGGGGAAGGACATCACCGAGGACGAGGAGCTGCACCGCCAGTACTGGGAGCAGATCCCGGTCGTGCTGGTGGACGGCGCGCAGCACACCTTCTGGCGCGTGAACGAGGAACGCCTTCGCAAAGCCCTCACACAGTGAGTTGTGTGCGGGAAGCCCACCGCGCCCGTGATGTGTCCCGACTTGTGACCTGACCGAGCAGTCCAAGAGGTCGGGAAAGTCGCCTAGGATCGACGGCGATTGGTCTCGGGGGCGGGATTCGTTGAGGAGAGTGTGCGGTTTTGCCCCCTTCAAGTGCGGAACGAAGCGGTCCACGCGCCGGTTCCATGCGGGCGCGCCGGGCATGCGTGACCCCGGTCACGTTGGCCGGGCAAATCGGACATCATCTTTGTGCACGCGTTCACAAAGACATAGCCTGCATGCGACGGGGCGGTCTAGGTACGTGTGACCGCCTGCAGCCCCGCTCTACCCGCAGGAGCACCGTGGCAACTGGCCGAACTCACCGACCGGCGACCCGCAGCCGAGGAATTCCCGAGGCCACCGTCGCCCGGCTTCCGCTGTACCTCCGAGCCCTCACCGCACTGTCGGAGCGCTCGGTACCCACGGTCTCCTCCGAGGAGCTCGCGGCCGCGGCGGGGGTCAACTCCGCGAAGCTGCGCAAGGACTTCTCCTACCTCGGCTCCTACGGGACGCGCGGTGTGGGGTACGACGTCGAGTATCTCGTGTACCAGATCTCCCGCGAACTGGGCCTGACCCAGGACTGGCCGGTCGTGATCGTCGGTATCGGCAACCTCGGTGCGGCACTGGCCAATTACGGAGGGTTCGCCTCCCGCGGATTCCGCGTGGCGGCGCTCATCGACGCCGATCCCGCGATGGCCGGCAAGCCCGTCGCCGGGATCCCGGTCCAGCACACGGACGACCTGGAAAAGATCATCGACGAGAACGGTGTCTCGATCGGTGTCATCGCCACCCCGGCCGGAGCCGCCCAGCAGGTCTGCGACCGCCTGGTGGCCGCCGGAGTCACCTCCATCCTGAACTTCGCGCCGACCGTCCTGTCCGTCCCGGACGGCGTCGACGTGCGCAAGGTCGACCTCTCCATCGAGCTGCAGATCCTCGCCTTCCACGAGCAGCGCAAGGCCGGCGAGGAGGCCGAGGCGCAGGCCGGTGCCGCCGCCCCGGCCGTGCAGGAGAACAACGGCAAAGGACCCGACGGGGATGTTCCCGCCGTGATGCCGGCATGAGTCTCCTCGTCGTCGGACTGAGCCACCGCAGCGCTCCGGTCAGCGTCCTCGAGAGGGCCGCGCTCTCCGCGGACGCCCAGGTCAAGCTGCTCCAGGACACCCTCGCCGCCGAGCCGGCCGCCGAGGGTGCGGTGCTCGCCACCTGCAACCGCATCGAGCTGTACGCCGACGTGGACAAGTTCCACGCGGGCGTCGCCGAGCTGTCCACGCTGCTCGCCCAGCACAGCGGGGTCGGCCTGGAAGAGCTCACTCCCCATCTGTACGTGCACTACGAGGACCGGGCCGTCCACCACCTCTTCTCGGTGGCCTGCGGCCTGGACTCGATGGTCGTCGGCGAGGGCCAGATCCTCGGCCAGATCAAGGACGCGCTCGCCACCGCGCAGGAACTGCACACCGCGGGCCGTCTCCTCAACGATCTGTTCCAGCAGGCCCTGCGGGTCGGTAAGCGCGCCCACTCCGAGACCGGCATCGACCGCGCCGGACAGTCCCTGGTCACCTTCGGCCTGGAGCAGCTGTCCGCCGGACGGGCCGTCGAGGCCTGGGCCAAGGGCAAGAAGGCCCTCGTCATCGGCGCGGGCTCGATGTCCTCGCTGGCCGCCGCGACGCTCGCGCGTGTCGGCGTCGGCGAGATCGTGATCGCCAACCGCACCCCCGACCGCGCCGAGCGCCTCGCCGAGATCCTCACCGGCGGCGACGACACGGACGTGCTGGCCCGCGCGGTACCGATGGACTCGGTTCCGGTCGAGCTGACACGTGCCGACATCGCCGTGTCCTGCACCGGAGCGACCGGGATCGTCCTGACGGCCGAGACCGTCGCGGCCGCCGTCGAAGGACGTACGGGAACACCCGCGGCGCTGCGCCGGACGTCGGACGGCCCGGCCGGTCACCTCGCGCCCGCAGGTGCCGGCACCGAGGACGCCTGCCCGCTGGACCTGTCCGCCGTGCAGGGCGCCACCGGCTTCTCCGTGATGGGCGAGGCGGCCGTCGCCGGCATGGACGCCGCCACCCTGGAGCAGCACGCGGCCTGGGTGGACAAGGGCACCGGAACCGTCGAGCGCCGCGACAGCCGTCGTACGCCCGACGAGGATGCCGTCGCCGACGCCGACCTCATCACCGCGCTGGCCGCCACCGTCGCCACGGTCGGCCGCATCCCCGAGCGTCGCAGGCCCGCACCCGTCGTCGAGGCCCCCCGCCCCGCGCCGGTGCTCGCGCTGCTCGACCTCGCGATGCCCCGTGACATCGACGCGGCCGTGCACCGGCTGCTCGGTGTGCGGCTCGTCGACCTGGAGTCGCTGGCCGAGGCCTCCGCGGACGCGCCGATGGCCGCCGACGTGGACCAGGTCCGCCGGATCGTCTCCGACGAGGTGGCCGCGTTCGGCGCCGCCCAGCGGGCCGCGCACATCACCCCCACCGTCGTGGCGCTGCGCGCCATGGCCGCCGACGTCGTCGCGAACGAGATCGCCCGGCTGGACGGACGGCTGCCGGACCTCGACGACAAGCAGCGCGGCGAGATCACCCAGACCGTGCGGCGCGTCGTCGACAAGCTGCTGCACGCGCCGACCGTACGGGTCAAGCAACTCGCCGCCGAGCCCGGCGGTGCCGGGTACGCGGACGCGCTGCGGACCCTGTTCGACCTGGACCCGGAGACGGTCGCCGCCGTCTCGCGGGCCGAGAACAACACCGAGAACGCCAAGAACCGAGGGCGAGCATGAGTGAGCAGGCTTTGAGGCTCGGGACCAGGCGCAGCAAACTCGCCATGGCCCAGTCCGGGCAGGTGGCGGACGCCGTGAGCCAAGTGACCGGACGGCCGGTCGAGCTCGTTGAGATCACGACGTACGGCGACGTTTCCCGCGAGAACCTCGCGCAGATCGGCGGCACGGGCGTCTTCGTGACCGCGCTGCGGGAGGCACTGGTGCGCGGGGAGGTCGACTTCGCCGTGCACTCCCTCAAGGATCTTCCGACCGCGCAACCCGAGGGCCTCGCGCTGGCCGCCGTGCCGGTCCGCGAGGACGTGCGCGACGTGCTTGTCGCCCGTGACGGACTGACCTTCGCGGAGCTGCCGGACGGCGCGCGCGTCGGCACCGGCTCGCCGCGCCGTATGGCCCAGCTGAACGCGTACGCGCGCAGCCACGGCATGACGATCGAGACGGTCGCCATCCGAGGGAACGTCGACACCCGCATCGGGTACGTCCACGCCGGGGAGCTCGACGCCGTCGTGCTCGCCGCCGCCGGACTCAACCGGATCGGCCGTATCGACGAGGTCACCGACTTCCTGTCGGTCGACACCGTTTTGCCCGCCCCCGGCCAGGGGGCCCTGGCGATCGAGTGTGCCGCGGACAACGCGGACCTCGTCGCCGCGCTCGGAGAGCTCGACGACCCGTTCACCCGGGTCGCCGTGACCGCCGAGCGATCCCTGCTTGCCGCCCTGGAGGCCGGCTGCAGCGCACCCGTGGGCGCGTTCGCCGACCTCCTGGCCGACGGGCAGGTTGTCAAGGAGATGCGCCTGCGCGGCGTCGTCGGCATGACCGACGGCTCGACGCTGGTGCAGCTGTCCACCACCGGTCCCGTGCCCGAGACACACGACCAGGCGATGTCGCTCGGCCGTGAACTCGCCGCCGAGATGCTTGCCAAGGGCGCGGCCGGTCTGATGGGGGAGCGAGCACTTTGAGCCCCACCAACTTTCCCGCCGGTCCGGTCCACGGGCACGTCACCTTCCTGGGTGCCGGACCCGGAGATCCAGGGCTGCTGACACTGCGCGCCGTCGAGGCGCTGGCGAACGCGGACGTCCTCGTCGCCGAGCACGATGTGCTCGACGTGGTACGTGTTCATGCCAGACAAGGCGTCGCCGTTCTGAACACGGATCCGGACACTTCGCCGGTTCCGTACCCGGGCACAGGCACGCCTCAGCTGACGGTTGTTGACGGCACGTCAACGACCGTTGGTGACCCCGCGTCGAGGGACGCTGCCAATCTTGTCATGGCGGCCGCGCGGGGCGGCAAGCGGGTCGTGCGTGCGGTGACCGGTGACCCCGGACTCGACACCTACGCCGCCGAGGAGATGCTGGCCTGCGCCGCCGCGGGCGTTCCGTTCGAGGTGGTGCCCGGCATCGCGGCCGCCGTCGGTGTGCCCGCGTACGCGGGTGTGCCGCTGCGGGACGCGCAGGGCGCGGACGTACGGTTCGTCGACGCACGGACCGCGTCGAACCGCTGCTGGACCGAGGTCGGCGCCTCCGACGGCACCGTCGTGGTGTCGGCGACGCTCGACTCGGTGGCCGCGGCGGCGGGTGAGCTGGTGGCCTCCGGCCGCAAGCCCGACACCCCGATGTCGGTGACGATCGCCGGTACGACGACCCGTCAGCGCACCTGGTCGGCGACCCTCGGCACGATCGCGCAGACGCTGAAGCAGGCGAAGGTGCTGCCGTCCCCGGACGGTGGCCGCCCGGTGATAGCCGTGGTCGGTGAGCGTTCCGCCGCCGCCCAGCGCGACCAGTTGTCGTGGTTCGAGTCCAAGCCGCTGTTCGGCTGGAAGGTGCTCGTGCCGCGTACGAAGGAGCAGGCGGCGTCGCTCTCCGACCAGCTGCGGTCGTACGGGGCCGTGCCGTACGAGGTGCCGACGATCGCCGTCGAACCTCCGCGCACGCCCCAGCAGATGGAGCGCGCGGTCAAGGGCCTGGTGACGGGCCGCTACGAGTGGATCGCCTTCACCTCGGTGAACGCGGTCAAGGCCGTGCGGGAGAAGTTCGAGGAGTACGGGCTCGACGCCCGTGCCTTCGCGGGCATCAAGGTCGCGGCGGTCGGCGAGTCGACCGCGAAGGCGCTCATCGCCTTCGGCGTGAAGCCGGACCTGGTGCCGAGCGGCGAGCAGTCGGCCGCGGGCCTGCTGGAGGACTGGCCGCCCTACGACCCGGTCTTCGACCCGATCGACCGGGTGTTCCTGCCGCGTGCGGACATCGCCACCGAGACGCTGGTGGCCGGGCTCATCGAGCTGGGCTGGGAGGTCGACGACGTCACGGCGTACCGCACCGTGCGCGCCTCGCCGCCGCCGGCGGACACCCGGGAGGCGATCAAGGGCGGCGGCTTCGACGCGGTGCTCTTCACCTCGTCGTCGACCGTGCGGAACCTGGTCGGTATCGCCGGCAAGCCGCACAACGTGACGGTGATCGCCTGTATCGGTCCCGCGACGGCCAAGACGGCCGAGGAGCACGGGCTGCGGGTCGACGTGATGGCTCCGGAGCCCTCGGTGCACAAACTGGCGGAGGCGCTGGCGGACTTCGGTCTGCGGCGCCGCGCCGCCGCCCTGGACGCCGGTGACCCGGTGACCCGGCCGAGCGAGCGCCGTCCCGGCTCGCGGAGGCGTCGGACCACCTGACGCCGGTGGCACCCGCCTCGCGCGCTTGAAGCGCACACGCCCCGCTGTCTCTTATTGGGAGACGGCGGGGCGTGCTTCGTTGTGCGGCCGGTCAGGCGGACGGCAAGAAGGCCGCCCAGGTGGTCGGGGTGAGGGTGAGGCGGGGGCCTTCGGGGTTCTTGGAGTCACGGACGAGGATGTGGTCCGGGACGGCGGCCACCTCGACGCAGTCGGGGCCGTCAGCCGAGCCGCAGCTGCTCTTGAACGATGGCCCGTCCGGGCGTGGGCCGTCGCCGGGGCCGGCCGAGTCCCGCTGACGGTGCGGGCGGAACTCGATCTCGGGCCTTGCCGGTGGCGCTCGTACCGGAGCCCGGCGAGCCGGGCTCCGGCGGCGCGAGGGCCGGGGCGGCGGGCGGTAAAAGACCAAAGGACCTGGGGAGAAAACCCTCCAACCGACCAAACCCCGCTCATGTCACACGAGCGGGTGAAACCGGTCGGTTCGGGTGGCGCGTGGGCGGTTCGGGCGTGCACTCTCGCCGCAGGTAACTCCGACAACTCCACACCCCCACACATGCTTCGGCCCCCGCCGGGACGGCAATCCCAGTGCGAGGGCCTGACCAACGAGGAAGACAGAGCCCCTTCCCCATGGCTGTGACCAAGCTTATCGATGCGCTGCTCCCGAAGCAGGGAGTACGGCGCAACGCCACCCACTCCGGCGTTACGCACGTACGTGAGTACCAGCCCGACCGGTACACGATCGTCGGCAACCACCTCGCCCAGCACCGAGGGCTCTCCGCGACCGCGATCGGGATCGCCGTGCACATCCTGTCGCTGCCCGAGGGCGCGCGGGTCGACATCCGCAGCCTCGCCGATCGGTTCCCCGAGGGGCGGGCCCGAACCGGCTGCGCGCTGCGGGAGTTGGAGGTACGCGGCTATGTCGAGCGGGTCCGGGAACGGCTCCCCTCCGGGCAGCTGGTCACGCGCACCTACGCCTACCACGCCCCCGCGCTCACCCGGGCCCGGCGGGAGGGAGAGCCCGAAACGGCCGCCCCGGCGCGGGAGGCATTTCCGACGACCACGGCTGTGCCGGCCCCGGACCTCGCGGTTGTGGACCTCACCGCCTCCGGCGCTTTGCCCTCCGCCGCCGTGCCCGAGCCGGTCGTGGCAGCCGACGTCGCACACGTAGGCGGTTCGGTCACCGAGGCCGAGCTCGCCGAGCCGACCTCCGCCCCCGCCGAGTGGGAGGCGCCCGGCAGCGAACACCGCGACAAGGCCGAAGCGCTCCTCGCCGGGCTGCGTCGGACCGACATCCGGTTGACGCTGTCCGGGCGGGAGGTGCGGCGTCTGGCTCCCCTGGTCGTGGCCTGGTTCGAGAACGGTCTCGGCAGAGCGTCGGTGATCTACGCCCTGACCGATGGCCTTCCCCTCCACGTGCGGAATCCGGCCGGCTTTCTTCGTAACCGCCTGTTGGATTCGCTTCCACCGGCGCTGCCGTCGTCTCCGGGGCCGGGGAGGGCGGGCCGCTCCTGAGTCAGCCGCTGCCCCGTTCATCCGCCATGGCGGACTGTGAAGGCGGCTGCAACCGGGCCTTCAGGGCGCCGTTCCGGGGAGCGTGGTGCCGTGACTGCCGTGCCGCCAGGCCCGGGGAAGGTCCCGTGGCTCCGGCATCCGCCCATGCCCTCGCCTGAGTCTCCCGACCCCGCCGGGCCCGTCGGGCTCCGACGCCGAGTCGGTAAAGGGGCCCCCGTGACGGGCGTAGCGTAGACGGCATGACGAAGTACGGATCCTTCCCCGGTACGCGTCCGCGGCGGCTGCGCACCACGCCCGCCATGCGCCGGATGGTCGCCGAGACCCGGCTGCACCCGGCCGACTTCATCCTCCCCGCGTTCGTCCGCGAGGGTGTGAGCGAGCCGGTGCCGATCAGCTCGATGCCCGGGGTCGTGCAGCACACGCGGGACAGCCTGAAGAAGGCCGCCGTGGAGGCGCTGGAGGCCGGGGTCTCCGGGATCATGCTGTTCGGAGTCCCCGACGAGGCGAAGAAGGACGCCGTCGGGACGCCCGGCACCGACCCCGACGGGATTCTGCAGGTCGCCCTGCGCGACGTGCGCGCCGAGGTCGGCGACGAACTGCTCGTGATGTCCGACCTGTGCCTGGACGAGACCACCGACCACGGGCACTGCGGTGTGCTCGACGACCAGGGCCGGGTCGACAACGACGCGACCCTGGAGCGGTACGCCGAGATGGCCCAGGTGCAGGCCGACGCGGGCGCCCATGTCGTGGGCCCCAGCGGGATGATGGACGGGCAGATCGGCGTCATCCGTGACGCCCTCGACCAGATCGGCCGCGAGGACGTGGCCATCCTGGCCTACACCGTGAAGTACTCCTCCGCCTTCTTCGGCCCCTTCCGGGAGGCCGTCGCCTCCTCGCTCAAGGGCGACCGCAAGACGTACCAGCAGGACCCGGCCAACGCGCGGGAGTCCCTGCGGGAGTTGGCGCTCGATCTGGAGGAGGGCGCCGACATGGTGATGGTGAAGCCCGCGGGCCCCTACCTCGACATCCTCGCCCGGGTCGCCGACGCGGTGGACGTGCCGGTCGCCGCCTACCAGATCTCCGGCGAGTACTCGATGATCGAGGCCGCCGCCGAGAAGGGCTGGATCGACCGGGACAAGGCGATCATGGAGACCCTGACCGGCATCAAGCGCGCCGGCGCCCAGAACATCCTCACGTACTGGGCGACCGAGGCCGCGCTGAAGCTGCGCTAGCGCCGCGGCCCGGGCTGATCGCCGGTGCCGGTGCCGGTCCCGGCAGTCGGCCCGGCGGTGATGTCGAACCGGCCGCCGGGTGTGCGGTGGCCGGGCCGGTCAGCCCAGGAAGCGTTCGACGGCCGCGCGGGCGCGGGCGTTCGAGGCCGCGGCGTCGGCCAGCGACCGGGCCAGAGCGTCGACCCACTCGTCCAGGCCCACCGTGCGCCGCGAGAGCACGATGCCCCGTACCTCGTGGCGGATCTCCCCGGTCACCGGACCCCGGTCCGTCCGCAGCGAGAGCCGCTGCTCCCCGAACGCGATGTCCAGCTCGGCGACCGTACCCTCGCGACCGGCCAGCCGGTCGGCGACGGAACGCCTGCGCCCCACCCGCACGGCGCCGGGCGGCAGCGAGTCCGCCAGGGCCTCGGACAGGACCCGGGCGTACAGGTTCAGGTCCGCGCTGTCCCGGCGCAGCGCCGCGGCGAGCAGTTCCACGTCCATCTCAGGCATCGAGGCTCAGCACCATCGTCGGACGTTCGATGACGTGGTCCTCGCGGAGCGGGCGCACCGCCGTCCCGATGGCGAAGAACTCGGTGGTGTGCGATCCCCAGGTGTGCGAGTGCTGGGTCAGTTGGACGGCCACGATCCCCTCGGCCTCCAGGGCCTGACCCTCCGCCTGCATACGGCTCATCGCCAGCTCGCGTGCGTCGTAGAGAGCCTGGGTGAACTGCTCGATCTCGACATTGCGGCCCGCGGTGCCGAGTACCTGGCCGAAGCGCTGGTGGGCCACGTGGTAGACGCATGACCCCATGACCATGTCCAGCGGCGCGTATCCGGCCCGGATCAGTGTCCAGAAATCCTGGCCGGACAGGTCCGAGGTGAAGGGCTTGCCCTTGTTGTTGAGCCAGGTCCCGGCCGGTCCCGGGTCCGCGCCGTCGGCCTTCACCGCCGTGCCGATCGCGATGAACTCGGCGATGTCCGAGCCGAACTCCTTGAACTCGATGTCCAGGCGGACGCCCACGATCCCGTCCGCTCCCAGCGCGCTCGCCTCCGCCTCCATCCGGCTCATCGCCAGCTCACGCGCGCTGTACATGGCCTGGGACAGCTTGGTCAGCTCCTGGTTGCTGGACCACCGGCCGAGCTGGATGCCCACGTGGTAGACCGAGGAGCCGAGGACCAGTCCGAGCGGACGGAAGCCGGCCTCGCGGACCAGCAGGAACTCGTTCACGGTCAGGTCCGAGGTGAAGAGCGAGCCCTTCTCCCCGGGCGTGAGCTGGGCAAGTCGCCGCATCGCGTCCTCGGACAGGCCCTCGGCGGCCGGTTGTGCGGCTTCTCCCGTCAGGTGCCGCCCTGTTCGCTCGGTCATGTCAGCGCTCGCGCTCCAGTCTCATGATGGTCAGGGGCCGGGGCCCGGTGGATCGCCGCGGGCGGTCGAACCGGACGACGGAGGTGCCGACGAAGACCGCCTCCGCGTCGAGGTCGCGGGACTTCCCGTAGGTGGTGGTGCACTCCCTCTCACTCACCTGCAGCTCCATCCCGTCGACGACCACCCCGTCGCCGCCCTGCTTCGCCGCGTCGAGGGCCAGCTGACTCCGGGCCTCCTGGCGGACGTGGCCGATCAACTGGGTGTAGCCGTCGACCTCCTGGTTCCCCGCGGTCCAGGAGATCCGGCGTGAGGTGCCCCAGTCGTCGTGCCGGGTGGCGAGCGCGATTCCGAAGGCGAGTCCGGCGGGAACCCATCCGCTGTGGATGAGCTTGGCGAAGTCCTGGCCGCTCAGATGCGACGTGAACGGCAGACGCGGGCGGATCCGCGAGCGGGCCCGGACCGCGGTGCCCAGCACGGTGAACTCCAGTCCCCCCGCAGGGAATTCGTCGATCCGCAGTCGCACCGCGACGATTCCGTCGCCGCCGAGCGCGCGGCACTCGGCCACCGCCCGGGACACTGCCAGCCTGCGCGCCGCGTACATCGTCCTCACCAACGGCGCGAACGAGGACGACCACGGTGAGGACGGTACGGGCCGGCCGTCGGTGACCGACCACGCGCCCGGACAGCCCCAGACGCCGGTGTATCCGATGTTGAAGACGGCCGTGCCGAGCACCTGTCCGACCGGCTCGAACCCGGCACCCTTGATCGCGGCGAACTCCTCCGCCGACAGTCCCGAGGTCCACGTGTCACCGGGGCGAGGACCGGCCGACCCGTCGCCGGGAGCACCGGCCGGACCGCCGTCTCGTCGGTGTGACATCGGTTCCTGTGTCATCGCCCTCTCGGCTCACCGTACGGATCAACGCGTCGCCGTTTTGCAGCGTATGCCATGGAAGAGATCGGCGAAACGGCGATCATAGGCATCAACGACCATGCTCGTGCAGGCCTTTGGGAGTGAGGACCCTGTCGCTGGGGGCGTACGGCCGTCCCTTGGGAGGACGCGATGGGAATCGGTTCCCATCGGCTGATCGGGACACCATCAAGTCCCGCCAGCAGTTAGGTTGTTGGCCGTTGAATGACGCGACCCCCCAGGGAGATGCCCCATGTCCGGTGACGCCCTCAGCCAGGACCCCGCGGAGCTGAGAAGGAGGATCGACACCACCAAGGCGCACCCCGCCCGGGTCTACGACGTCTTCCTCGGCGGCAAGGACAACTACCCGGTCGACCGGAACGCGGCCGCCGCCGCGCTCGCCGCCAACCCGCGGGGCTACCTCGACGTCCGGCACAACCGCGACTTCCTGCGCCGCGCCGTGACCACGCTGACCGCCGAGGACGGCATCCGGCAGTTCCTGGACATCGGCACCGGACTGCCCACGCAGGAGAACGTCCACCAGATCGCCCAGCGGATCACCCCGGACGCGCGGGTCGTGTACGTCGACAACGACCCGGTGGTCCTCGCCCACGCGCGCGCCCTGCTCACCAGCGGGCCCGAGGGTCGTACCGACTACATCGACGCGGACCTCAAGGAGCCCGGGCAGATCCTCGAACAGGCCGCCAAGACCATCGACTTCGACCAGCCGGTCGCCCTGGCGCTGGTCGCGGTTCTGCACTTCGTCGAGGACGCGGAGGCGTACCCGATCGTGCGGGGACTCGTCGACGCGCTGCCGTCCGGCAGCCGGCTCGTCCTCAGCCACCTCACCGAGGACCTGAACGCGGAGAACATCCGCGCGGTCCAACGGACGTTCACCGAGCGGGGGTTCACCTTCGTCCTGCGCTCGAAGGCGGAGGTCGAGCGCTTCTTCACCGAGAACGGCCTGGTACTGGACGAGCCCGGCGTCGTCCCCGCCCACCACTGGCGCCCCGACGGCAACGCCCCGGCTCCAGAGGTCGCCGACCCCGCCTTCCTGGCCACGCTCGACGACATCGAGAAGGTCCGCTACCGCGACATCAACGACGTCACGGACGCGGACATCAACGTGTACGTCGCGACGGGCGTCAAACCCTAGACGCTGTCGGTGAGTTGCTGTCCGTCCGTATGTCCGTATCGCGGAATTGACGGGTGTGGGCGACAGGTACCGGCCTAGGGTGCGGGCACGAGCCCGCCCCGGCGCGACGGGGCCGCCCGCAAGGACAAGGAGCCGTCACCGTGACCGTCACCGATCCCGCAGCCGCGACCGCCCCCGTGCCCCCGCTCGCAGCCAGGGCCACCGCGATCGGCGGTTCGCCGGTACGGGACATTCTCGCGGTCACGGCCCGCCCCGAGGTCATCAACTTCGCGGGCGGCCTGCCCGCCCCGGAACTGTTCGACGCGGACGGCATCGCGGCCGCGTACCGCGACGTCCTCGCCGAGGAGCCCCGACGGGCCCTGCAGTACTCGACGACCGAGGGCGAACCGGCGCTGCGGGCGGCCCTCGCCGGGCGGACGAGCGCGCGCGGACTGCCGACCGGGCCGGACGACGTCCTCGTCACCACCGGCTCGCAGCAGGCGCTGTCGCTGCTCGCCACCGCCCTGCTGGAACCCGGCGACACCGTCCTCGTCGAAAGCCCCTGCTATCTGGCGGCACTTCAGGCGTTCGCCTTCGCGGGGGCGCGGGTGCTGGCCGTGCCGGGCGACGGCGACGGCATCGACCCCGAGGCGCTCGACGAACTGGTGGCCCGGGAACGCCCCAAGCTGCTCTACACCGTGCCCACCTTCCAGAATCCGACCGGGCGCACCCTGCCGGCCGAGCGGCGGGCCGCCATCGCCCGTGTCGCCGCCGCCCGCGGGCTGTGGATCGTCGAGGACGACCCGTACGGAGAGCTGCGCTTCGAAGGCGAGCGGGTCCCGTGGATCGCCTCCCACGAGGGTGCCGGGGACCGGACCGTGCTCCTCGGGTCCTTCTCCAAGGTGATGGCGCCCGGCATGCGCCTGGGCTGGCTGCGGGCGCCCGCGGCACTGCGGCGCGCGTGCGCCGTCGCCAAGCAGGCCGCCGATCTGCACACCCCGACCGTCAACCAGCTGGCCGCCGTACGGTACTTGGCCGACCGGGACCTGGACGTCCACGTGGCACGGGTCGCGGCCGTCTACCGCGACCGCCGCGACGCCATGCTCGCCGGAATCGGCGACGCCCTCCCGGCCGGGTCGACCTGGACCCGCCCGGAAGGCGGCATGTTCCTCTGGGCCCGCCTGCCCGAGCCGTACGACACCACGGCGCTGCTCCGTCGAGTGGTGGACCAGGGGGTGGCGTACGTGCCCGGCGCGCCCTTCTACGCGGGCACGCCTGAGACGTCGACGCTGCGCCTGTGCTTCGTCACACAGGCCCCGGACGAGATCGCGGAGGGGCTGCGCCGGCTGGGGACAGGGCTGCGGGGCTAGGCGGTCCCGTCCCGACGACGGAGCGGCTCAGCCGGACGGGGGAGCCGCTCCGTCGGACGGGGGAAGGGCTCAGTCCCACCAGAAGGACCACACCCGTTCGTTCAGCACCTCCTGCTCGGCGTACTCGCGCAGGGTCGTGTGGTGGCCCTGGGTGATGTTGTCCGGGCAGAAGGCGAAGTGCTCGGCTGCGACCGCCTCGGCCTCCGTCATGGTCGTCGGGGGCGCCGCGACGGACAGCACCAACTGGTCGAAGGTCAGGGCCACCACCCGTATCCCGAAACGGTCCTCCCACGAGCGGAGGACGGCGCACAGACGCGCCACGTCGTTCTCGTAGTTCAGCGGGCCCGCCCAGCCCAGCGCCGCCGGGATGTCGGCGCTGCGGCGCGCCGGAACGAGCGCGAGGCGCGGCTCCTTCAGCCACGAGCCGCTGTCCGCGAGGGCGTCGGAGATCTCCGCGGCGCGGGCGTCCGGATCGGCCTCCAGCGGCGTGGCGGCGGCCGGCCCCGGCCATGTGGGGCCGTACGGCGCGACGGTCGCGTCATAGGGGTCCGGCTTGCCGAAGAGACTCTCCACGACCTCCTTGCTCGCGTACTCCTTGTCGCCGTCCAGTTCGTCCGCCGCGTACTGCTCCCAGAACTCGGCCAGCACCTCGTCGGCGTCGTGATCCCCGGGGTACGACATCTCGTCGGGCATCAACTCCCATTCCTCGGGACCCTTCTGCGCGCCACCGACGTCCAGCAGCACGGGCAGCAGGCCCGACGCCCGTGCGGGGCTCAACGCGGTCCAGTCCCCTGTGGCGGGCCGCTCCCCGGCATGCCACAGCAGCGGCTCGTGCCACGTCCCGTCGTGGGTCGTGTCGATGAGTCTCCCGGCGGGGAGCTGAAGCCCGAGCGTGCGCCCACTCGGGTCTGCCGCCAGCCGCGGCAGCGGATTGGGAAGAGTCGCCATGCCGGTGACTGTAGGACCCGCCACTGACAACGGCCGGGGCGCGGTGCCCGGCGGGCGGCAGAACCTCCCCCGGACAGCGAAGAGCCCCACCGTCCGGGGGCGCCCGGACAGTGGGGCTCTTCGTGGAGCCGTGGATCCTAGGTCAGAGCCGCTCGGGCGTCCTGATGCCCAGGAGGGTCATGCCCTGGTGGAGCGTGCGGGCCGTCAGGTCGCAGAGGAACAGACGGTTCTCCGCGACCTCCTGCGCCGGGGCCGGCTTGATGACCGGGCACTGGTCGTAGAACGTCGTGTAGAGCGAGGCCAGTTGGTACAGGTACGCCGCCAGCTTGTGCGGGGCGTACTCGGCGGCGACCTCGTCCAGCGTCTCGCCGAACCGGTCCAGGTGCAGACCGAGCGCCCGCTCCGCCGGGGCCAGTTCGAGCTCCGGGTGCGCCACCGGCGTACGCTCGCCGGCCTTGCCGAAGATCGACCGGATACGGGCGTACGCGTACTGGAGGTACACGGACGTGTCACCGTTGAGCGAGACCATCTGGTCCAGGTCGAACTTGTAGTCCCGGACGGCGGAGGTGGAGAGGTCCGCGTACTTCACGGCGCCGATGCCGACGTACCGGCCGTTCTCCTCGATCTCCCGCTCGCTCAGGCCCACCTTCTCGGCCTTCTCCCGCACGACGGCCGTCGCCCGGTCGATCGCCTCGTCGAGCAGGTCGACCAGCCGGACCGTCTCGCCCTCACGCGTCTTGAACGGCTTGCCGTCCTTGCCCAGCACCGTGCCGAAGGCGAGCTGGTGGGCCTTGACGTCGTCGTTCAGCCAGCCGGCCCGGCGCGCGGTCTCGAAGACCATCTTGAAGTGCAGGGACTGCCGGGCGTCCACCACGTAGATGAGGCTGTCGGCCTTCAGGTTGAAGACACGGTCCCTGATCGCCGACAGGTCGGTGGCCGCGTAGCCGTAGCCGCCGTCCGACTTCTTCACGATCAGCGGGACCGGGTTGCCGTCCGGACCCTTCACATCGTCGAAGAACACGCAGAGCGCGCCGTCCGAGCGGACCGCCACGCCCGACTCCTCCAGGATGCGGCACGTCTCGTCCAGCATGTCGTTGTAGCCGGACTCGCCCACCACGTCGGCGTCGTGGATCTCCATGTCCAGCTTGTCGAAGACCGAGTAGAAGTAGATCTTCGACTCGTCCACGAACTTCTGCCACATGGCCAGCGTCTCGGGTTCACCCGCCTGGAGGTCCACCACCCGGCGCCGCGCCCGCGTCTTGAACTCCTCGTCGGAGTCGAAGACGGTCCGCGCCGCCTTGTAGAGCCGGTTCAGGTTCGACATGGCCTCCTCGCCGGAGACCTCGCCGCCCTTGTGGTCCAGCTCGTGCGGGTGCTCGATCAGGTACTGGATGAGCATGCCGAACTGGGTGCCCCAGTCGCCGATGTGGTGCCGGCGCACGACGGACTCGCCGGTGAACTCCAGGATCTGCACGACCGCGTCACCGATGACCGCGGACCGCAGATGACCGACGTGCATCTCCTTCGCGACGTTCGGCTGCGCGTAGTCGATCACCGTCGTGCCCGGGTGCTCCGCGAGGGGCACGCCGAGGCGCGCGCCGTCCGCGTACCGCTCCGCCAGGTTCGCGACGATCGCCCGGTCGGTGATCGTGATGTTCAGGAAGCCGGGCCCGGAGACCTCGATGTCCTTGATCACGTCACCCGACTCGACCCGGGACACGACCTGCGTCGCCAGCTCGCGCGGGTTCGCCTTCGCCTTCTTGGCGAGGGCCAGGATCCCGTTGGCCTGGAAGTCGGCCCGGTCGCTTCGGCGCAGCAGCGGGTCAGCGGAACCGGCCTCCGGCAGGGCTGCCGAGAGGGCGTCCGCGAGGCGCTGATGGACGGAAGCGGTGAGGGACGTGACCGAGGCCATGGAGTGGCTGCCGTTCTGCTCGGGTTCCGGAGTTTCTGACTACAAGGTGAGTACAAGGAAAGCCAGTATCCCACGCGGTGAAAAGCCGTTTTCGCGGTTGAGGCCCGAGCTGGGAGAATGGTCGCGTCAGCCGTACTCGCGTATGAGAAAGAAGGACGTGCCGATCGTGGCTCAGAGCACCGAGACCACCGACTGGGTCTCCCGTTTCGCGGATGAGGTCATCGAAGAGTCGGAGCGTCGGGCCCCGGGCGCGAAACACTCGGGTGCCGCCGCACCGGTTGTCGTCGTCGCGTCCGGGCTCTCCCCCTCCGGCCCGATCCACCTGGGCAACCTCCGCGAGGTCATGACCCCGCACCTCGTCGCCGACGAGATCCGCCGCCGCGGGTACACCGTGCGCCACCTGATCTCCTGGGACGACTACGACCGCTACCGCAAGGTTCCGCTCGGCATCCCGGGCGTCGACGACTCCTGGGCCGAGCACATCGGCAAGCCGCTGACCTCCGTCCCGGCCCCCGCCGGTTCGGCCTACCCGAACTGGGCCGAGCACTTCAAGGCCGCCATGACGGCGGCGCTGGACGAGCTCGGCGTCGAGTACGACGGGATCAGCCAGACCGAGCAGTACACCGCGGGCACCTACCGCGAGCAGATCCTGTTCGCGATGAAGCACCGCGGTGACATCGACGCGATCCTCGACCAGTACCGGACCAAGAAGGCCCCCGCCAAGAAGCAGCAGGGCCAGAAGCCGGTCGACGAGGCCGAGCTCGAAGCCGCCGAGGGATCCGGCGCCGCCGCCGAGGACGACGGCAGCTCCACCTCCGGGTACTACCCGTACAAGCCCTACTGCGGGCAGTGCGAGAAGGACCTGACCACCGTCACGGCCTACGACGACGCGACGACGGAGCTGTCGTACACCTGCTCCGCCTGCGGCTTCACCGAGACCGTCCTGCTCAGCGAGTTCAACCGCGGCAAGCTGGTCTGGAAGGTCGACTGGCCCATGCGCTGGGCCTACGAAGGCGTCGTCTTCGAGCCGAGCGGCGTCGACCACTCCTCCCCGGGATCGTCCTTCCAGGTCGGCGGGCAGATCGTCGGGATCTTCGGCGGCAAGCAGCCCATCGGACCGATGTACGCCTTCGTCGGCATCTCCGGCATGGCCAAGATGTCCAGCAGCAAGGGCGGGGTCCCCACCCCGGCCGACGCGCTCCAGATCATGGAGCCGCAGCTGCTGCGCTGGCTGTACGCCCGCCGCCGCCCCAACCAGTCCTTCAAGATCGCCTTCGACCAGGAGATCCAGCGGCTCTACGACGAGTGGGACAAGCTCGCCGGCAAGGTCGCCGACGGTTCGGCCCTTCCGGCCGACGCCGCCGCGTACGCCCGCGCCGTCGGCACCGCCGCCGGGGAACTGCCCAGGACCCCCCGCCCGATGGCGTACCGCACCCTCGCCTCCGTCGCCGACATCACCGCCGGCGCCGAGGACCAGACCCTGCGCATCCTGAGCGAGCTCGACCCCGAGAACCCGCTCACGTCTCTGGACGAGGTCCGGCCCCGGCTCGACAAGGCCGAGACCTGGATCAACACCCAGGTACCGGCCGAGGAGCGCACCGTCGTCCGCGACGAGCCCGACGTCGAGCTCCTGAAGTCCCTCGACGACCAGGGCCGCGAGTCGCTGCGCCTGCTCCTCGACGGACTGGAGCGGAACTGGTCCCTGGACGGCCTCACCCACCTCGTCTACGGCGTTCCCAAGGTCCAGGCGGGCTTCCCCGCCGACGCCACCGCCAAGGAACTCCCCGCCGAGATCAAGGTCGCCCAGCGCACCTTCTTCGCCCGGCTCTACCACCTGCTCGTCGGCCGCGACACCGGGCCGCGCCTGCCCACGCTGCTGCTCGCCGTCGGACAGGACCGGGTGCGCAAGCTGCTCAGCGCGTAACCGCACAGCCGTACGGAGTACGAGGAAGGGGCGCCCGGTGACCACCGGGCGCCCCTTCCTCGTACTCGCCGACACGCTCGCGCGCCGACGTGCCTAGGCGATGTGGTCCTCCTGGAGTTCCGCCGTGTGGCGGTTGGTGAAGCGGTGGACCATGCGGTCGGCCTCGCGCTGCGGAAGCGTGATGCGGTACGTCGCCTCCACGTCACCCCTGAACTGGCCCGAGGTCGGGTAGCTGCCGTCTATCGACTTCTTGAAGACCAGGTAGTAGTCCTCCTCGGTCGGCTCCGTGCTGCCGCCCACACCCAGCCCACGGGTACGGCCCGGGCCGGACGGGATCGGGAAGGTACCGGTGTCCTCCGGAGAGGGCTCCGGGGCGGGCTCGGGTGCGGGGGCCGGCGGCTCCTCGTACTGCTGCCCGAACCGCCGCTGCTCCTCGAACCTCTGCTGCTCCTCGAACCGTTGTTCGTCTTGGAACTGCTGCCGGGACGGGAACTGCTGTTGTTCCTGGAACTGTTGCTGTTGCTGTTCCTGAAAAAGCTCGGCCTGCTGCTGCTCCTCGAACCACTGCTGGTACGCCGCGTCCGGGTCGTAGCCGCCCTGGTATGCGATGGACTGGGGGTCCCGCGCCTGGAGCCACGGATTCTGTGGCTCGGCGTAGTCCGGCGACGCGGGGCGTTCGCTGCCCTGGGGAGCGGGGCGCTGCTCGACGGGCTGGAGCTGAGGGGCCGCCGCGGGCTCGGGGATGCGACCGTTCGCGGACCCGTCGGCCGGCGCCAGGGCGGGCGCGGGCGCCGGCGGCAGCAGCGCGGGCTCGATGCCCGCGGCCGCCAGACCCGACGGGGCCGTCTCCGAGAGGGGGACGCCGTAGCGTGCCAGGCGCAGCGGCATCAGCGACTCGACGGGGGCCTTGCGGCGCCAGGCGCGGCCGAAACGGGAGTGCAGGCGGGCCTGGTAGACGAGTCGGTCCTGCTCCAGCTTGATGACCTGTTCGTAGGAGCGCAGCTCCCACAGCTTCATCCGGCGCCACAGCAGGAACGTGGGGAGCGGGGAGAGCAGCCAGCGGGTGAGGCGGACGCCCTCCATGTGCTTGTCGGCGGTGATGTCGGCTATTCGGCCGGTCGCGTGGCGGGCCGCCTCGACCGAGACCACGAACAGGACCGGGATGACGGCGTGCATGCCGACACCCAGCGGGTCCGGCCAGGCCGCCGCGCCGTTGAAGGCGATCGTCGCCACCGTCAGCACCCACGCGGTCTGGCGCAGCAGGGGGAACGGGATGCGGATCCAGGTCAGCAGCAGGTCCAGAGCGAGCAGGACGCAGATACCCGCGTCGATGCCGATCGGGAAGACGTAGGAGAAGTTCCCGAAGCCCTTCTTGATCGCCAGCTCACGGACCGCCGCGTACGAACCGGCGAAGCCGATCCCGGCGATGACGAGCGCACCGGCGACGACCACGCCGATGAGAATTTTGTGCATCCGTGTCAGCTGTATGGGCGCGGCCACCTGTACTCCCCTCCCCTTGCGTGTTGTTGCGCGCAACAGAGTGGCACATGTGTGTGGCGTACGGATGCGCGGTATGGGCGGAGCCCGGTCCCCGAAGGAACCGGGCCCCCTTAACTGTCCTGCCGGAGCCGTGACTTGAGCCCCGGACCCGGTCGAAACCGGGTCAGTTCTTCGTTGCCGCCGACTGCGACGGCGAGGCGCTTTCGGAGGCGGTCTTGGACGAGCTCTTGGCGGCGCTCTTGGACGGCGAGGCCGACGGGGTCTTGGAGGCGGACGGCGCCTTCGACGACGAGGCCGGATCCGGCGAGGCCGTGCTCTTCGCGCCGCCGTCGCCGTTCGCGGCGGACACCGCGGCCACCGCCTCCTTCGTGGCCTTCTCGGCGGCCTTCAGCAGGCCGGCCGCGTCCGGGGTCTTCTCACCCGCGAGACCGGCACCGTTGTAGTCGACCGTGACGACCACGTTCTCCACGCGCGCCACGATCGTCTGCTGCTTGAAGGAGCCTTCCTTCTTCTTCAGGCCGTACCGCACGGCCGTCGCCTCGTCGCCCGTCCCGGCGACCTGCTCCGCCTTGGTGCCCAGCGCGCCCGTCACCGACTGCGCGCCCGCGACCTGCTTCTGGAAGTAATCGTGCGCCTGCTCGTTGCCCGTGCCGCGCGCGTCCGAATCGAAACGCAGCAGCGACACGTTCAGCCAGCGGAACTGAGACCCCTTGACCCCGTTGTTGTCGAGGCTGCTCCAGTTGCAGTTGCCGCGCTGCGCCGGGTCGTCCAACTTGCCGGACTTGCCCGACTTGGAGCCCTTCGGGACCAGTTCGCCCAGTGTCTTCTTCGGCAGCACCGAGCACGGCTTGGGAAGCGTCGCGTACGCGGCGGGCTGGACGGCAGGGGCCGATGAGCTCGCCGGCGCCGTCGCTCCCGGGGCCGCGCTCGCGCTCTTCTGCGCGTCGTCGCCGGAGCCGGAGTCCGAGGAACAGCCCGCGGCGACGAGCATCACCGGGACGGCTGCTGCGCTGACAAGGATGCGGGTGAGTCGCGCTTCTCGGCCTACTCGCTGTACTGGTCGGTGCATGGTTCCTTCACTCGTGGCGCTCGTGGTACGGCCGCACATGGGGCGTGCGACCGGTCGGGTCCGAGGGGCCACGGTACGCGGTGGGGCGCCTGGGCGGTTCCCGTTCGGGGGGTTTGCGCCGGGGTGCCCCAGGTGCCGCGGGGCCGCTAGCCGTTGAGCTTGTCGGCCAGCTTCCCGGCCAGTTTCCGCGCCCTGTCCTGCATTTCCTTGCTGTCCGGGGTGTTCGCGGAAGCCGTCGGCTGCTCGGCGTATTCGATCGTCACGATCACGTTCGACGTGCGGAACACCACAGTCACCGTGCGCTGCTGGGTCGTCGACGAGCCGGTGCTCAGCTTGTCGTCGATGAACGCCTCGTCGCCGAGGTCGTCGAGAACGCGCGGCTGGAGAGCGGCCGGGGTCTCCGAGACGGACGCGGAGGCGGTGGGCGCCGAAGGGGCGCCGGAGGCGTCGCCGTTGTCGCCGCCAGCACCGGTGTTGTCGTCGGCCGGGGTGGTGGCGCTGCCGCTCGGACTCGGACTCGCGTCGCCGGAAGCGGGCGCTGACGCGGACGTGGCCGGCTCCGGAAGGTCGGCCGCCGTCTGCTTGGCCGCGTAGAGCTCCTCGGCCTTGCTGTCGTCGCTCACCGCGTTGTCGTACGAGACCACGCGCTCGAAGTCGACGAAGAGGTGATCGGTGCCGGAGGCGGACTCCACCTTCCAGTTGCAGCCGTCGCGCCGGTCCGTGTCGTACGTGAGCGTGGCGTCGCCCTCGTACTCCTTCTCCTGCTGCGTCTCGTCGGTGATCTGCTGGATGCCGGGCAGCAGCGAGTCGAGCGTGTCGTGATCGGCCGCGCCGCACGCCTCCGGGAGGGTGCGGTACTTGCCCGGCTGGGCGGCCGGGGCCGTGGTGCCGGTGTCGCCGCCCTTGGAGTCCGGAGCCGAACTCCCCACGCCCGAACCGCCCGTGCAGCCCGCCAGCAATGCCGCGAGGAGCACGGCGGCGCCAGATACGTACGCCTTCCGCTGCACGGTCAGGCTCCTCTCGACGGTCCCGACGGCGCTTCGGCCCGGGTGTCCTGTGGTTATTCGGTTGCCGCACGGGGGCGACCCCTGGAGACAATGTGTATCGCACGCACAGCCGTGGACGCCGGTCCGTTGTCCCATACGTCGACCTAGGCGCCGGTTTTGCGATTTAAGACTTCTGTTGTTTTTCTGGGGATAGAGGGCGATATGTCGTACGTAGAGGTGCCGGGGGCGAAGGTTCCCATCCGCATGTGGACCGACCCGGCGTCGGTCGAGGATGTCGCACTCCGCCAGCTCCAGAACGTGGCGACCCTGCCCTGGATCAAGGGGCTCGCCGTCATGCCGGACGTCCATTACGGCAAGGGCGCGACGGTCGGCTCCGTCATCGCGATGCGGGACGCGGTGTGCCCGGCGGCGGTCGGCGTCGACATCGGCTGCGGAATGTCCGCGGTCCGGACCTCGCTGACCGCCAACGACCTGCCGGGCGACCTCTCGCGACTCCGCTCGAAGATCGAGGAGGCGATCCCGGTGGGCCGGGGGATGCACGACTCCCCGGTCACCCCGAACGGCTTCCACGGCCTGGCCACCGCCGGGTGGGACGACTTCTGGGGACGGTTCGACGGGGTCGCTGAAGCGGTCAAGTTCCGTCAGGATCGGGCAGTCAAGCAGATGGGAACGCTCGGCGGGGGGAATCATTTTGTCGAAGTTTGCACGGATACGACCGGTTCCATCTGGCTGATGCTGCACTCCGGGTCGCGGAACATCGGCAAGGAACTGGCCGAGCACCACATCGGTGTCGCCCAGAAGCTCCCGCACAACCAGGGCCTGGTCGACCGTGACCTCGCCGTCTTCATCGCGGACACGCCCCAGATGGCGGCGTACCGCAACGACCTGTTCTGGGCCCAGGAGTACGCGAAGCACAACCGCACGCTCATGATGGCGCTCCTGAAGGACGTGGTCCGCAAGGAGTTCAAGAAGGCGAAGCCGACCTTCGAGCCGGAGGTCAGCTGCCATCACAACTACGTCAACATCGAGCGCTACGACGGCATGGACCTGCTCGTCACGCGCAAGGGGGCCATCAGCGCGCGGGCCGGAGAGTTCGGCATCATTCCGGGCTCGATGGGAACCGGGTCGTACATCGTGAAGGGCCTCGGCAACGAGATGTCCTTCAACTCGGCCTCGCACGGGGCGGGTCGGCGCATGAGCCGCAACGCGGCGAAACGGCGCTTCTCGACGAAGGACCTGGAGGACCAGACGCAGGGCGTGGAGTGCCGCAAGGACTCCGGCGTCGTGGACGAGATCCCGGGTGCCTACAAGCCGATCGAGCAGGTCATCGAGCAGCAGCGCGACCTCGTGGAGGTCGTGGCGAAGCTGAAGCAGGTCGTCTGCGTGAAGGGCTGAAGCGTGGAGTCAGGCGCAAAGGCCCTGCGTCAGCGTTTGGAGAGGGCCCCGAGGCGTAGCGCATCGGGGCCCTCTCTGTTCGCGGTGTCGCTGCTGTCACTTGCCCGGCAACGTCGTCTCGGCTGCTTGCCAGACGGGGACAACCGTGGAGGGGTCGAAGCGATGTGACCCCTTCGTGCCCGGGAGAATGATCACGGACTTGAGCAGGCTGAAGAGGATTCCGCGCTTCTCGTCCGGACTTGCTGCGTCCCAGACGGTTCGTACATCGATGTGTCGCTGTACCTCGGACTGTTGTCTGACGGCCCAGGCTTTCCGGTCGTTGACGAGCTGCTTGAACTCGGCCTCATCCGAGACCAGTTCCGAGAAGTACAGCGAGTCGCTGATCTCCTCTGCATGCCACCGTTCCTGAAGTGACGCCTTTCGCTGCTGAAGGGCCTCCAGCCTCGTTTCGCCTGGCCATGTGTCGGGTTGGAGTGCACGAGGAACGGTCTGTCGGGCCATTGCTTTGAGGACGTACTCAACGATCAGTTCGTCCACTGCGGGCCCCTGTCGGCTCACGCGACCGCAGCCTCCGTCCACTGCGGGGCGGCAGTGATAGACGTAAGACGTGCTGGTGGGATGGCCCTGCATCGGCGTGTCACACCGCAGCCCGCCAGCAAGCAGCCTGCCGCATCGAGCGAGTCCTGTGAGCAGATACCTGCCGGGGCCCTGCGCATGTCCGCCAGTCCTGTTCCATCCGCCGGGGTGACGTTTTCCGTCCAGCAGGTCCGTTACGGCTCGCCACTCGTCCGGATGCACGATGGGATCCCACTGGCCCACTACGGCGCTGCCGTCGGGACCACAGATCAACTCCCCGTGGAGCTTGCGATATCCGCAAATGCGCGGATTGCGGAGAATCTGCTTGACGGTCTGACGCTGCCATGGGTTGCCCAGCGAGCTGGTGTGGCCTGATGCGACGAAATCCTGTGTGACGGCCGTGAGGGTTTTCCCGGCCAGAAGGCTTCGCACCCCATGTCGAACCACTTCTGACTCGCTGGGGTGCAACGTGATTTTGTCGCTGTTCCACCCGAAGGGGCGACGTGATGCGACCGACTCTCCCCGCTCCGCGCGGGCGCGATGGTTCAATTTCGCGCGCTGTTGCTGCTTCTTGCTCTCGGCACACGACGCGGCGGCCCCCAATAGGGCGCGCTGGGTTCCGGCTTCGCCGTAGAAGTCGTACGCGCCGAGCTCGTCGGCATATGTACGGGCGGGGTGGGCGGTGAATGATTTGAGGAAGCGCTCGAAGGTGTGCACATCCCGATAGAGCCGGTCGTCGGAGACGCACACGACCCCATCGACCGGGTATCCCTCGGTCGTTGCTCCGCTCTCCAAGGCGGCGAGCATTGCCTCGAATTCAGGTCGCTGGACACCGATCTTGGAAGCAGTCTTGTCGTTGTCGATGTAGTGATGGACGGCGATCATGTGATGTTGCGCCGCGATGCGTGCGCAGTGCCGTGCTTGGTCCTCGACGCCATGGCCATCTCCTCTGTGCCGGTCGAAGGAGATGCGACAGTAGAAGACAACCGTGCGTCGCCCGGCTTCCCTGAGAGCCAGCACCTCCGGCACCGGCGGGGTGCCTTGAGGAATGCCACGGAGGTTGTTGAGCAGGAGGGCTACATCCGAGGCCGGAGGCCTCGTTCTCGTACGTTGCTTGGTAGGTGTTTTCGAGCGCGCGCTAGTGTCACGGTCAGCCACGGGGAAGGTCCGATCTTCCTGGGTGGTCAGGCCCTCGGCAGGGATGGCAGTCCCGGCCGGGGGCCGTCGTGTTTGATGTTGTGGCGCGAGCCTAGGTCGGGAGTTCGGTGGACGTGCGGGTGATCGAGTTGGTTCACCCTTGTGAGTTATCTGCGGGGCTGCTGGGTGTGGCGTTGCCCTCGACCGGGTGGGTCACTTCGCGTGCAGGACTGCGTAGATCATGACGAAGGCCACGATGTGGATGCCGAAGAGGAAGTACGCGAGGTAGTACCAGACGTAGCGTTCGCGCTTCTTCTCCAGGGCCAGGCGGGCCTGCTCGCCGTCGGGGGGAGTCGGCTGCGTGGGTGACGCCGGATCGGTCATCACAGCTCCCTGTGGACCTTCGTGTTGGACGCCTGGGCGCGGGGGCGGACGACGAGGAGGTCGATGTTCACGTGGCTGGGGCGGGTGACCGCCCACGTGATGGTCTCGGCCACGTCGTCGGCGGTGAGCGGCTGGGCGACGCCCGCGTAGACCTTGGCGGCCTTCTCGGTGTCGCCGCCGAAGCGGGTCAGGGCGAACTCGTCGGTCTTGACCATGCCGGGGGCGATCTCGACGACCCGGACCGGCGTGCCGACGATCTCCAGGCGCAGCGTCTCCGCGAGGACGTGCTCGGCGTGCTTGGCGGCCACGTAGCCACCGCCGCCCTCGTACGTGCTGTGGCCCGCCGTGGAGGAGAGGACGACGACCGTTCCGTCGCCGCTGGCGGTCAGCGCCGGGAGGAGGGCCTGGGTGACGTTCAGGGTGCCGATGACGTTCGTCTCGTACATCTGGCGCCACTGGGCCGGGTCGGCCGTGGCGATCGGGTCGGCGCCGAGCGCGCCGCCCGCGTTGTTGACCAGCACGCCGATCGTCTTGAACGCCGTCGCGAACTCGTCGACCGCGGTGCGGTCCGTGACGTCCAGGGCGTACGCGGTCGCCTGGCCGCCCGCCGCGGTGATCTCCTCCGCCAGCGCCTCGATGCGGTCCTTGCGGCGGGCGGTGAGGACGACGCGGTAGCCCTCGGCGGCGAGCTGCCGGGCCGTCGCGGCGCCGATTCCGCTGCTTGCACCGGTGATGACGGCGATACGGGACGCGGCGGCGGGGGTCATACGGCTGCTCCTTGGCGGTGTCTGGGTGTCTCCGGCCAGGATAGGCGGGGGCCAGGTGGGTGGGACGGCGGGCGGCGGCGGGGTGGCCGGTGGCGGGTCAGCTGCCGCCCCGGGGTGCGTACATGATCACGGCCGCTCCGGCCAGGCAGATCAGGGCGCCGGTGATGTCCCAGCGGTCGGGGCGGTAGCCGTCCGCGACCACGCCCCAGGCGAGGGAGCCGGCCACGAAGACTCCGCCGTACGCGGCGAGGACACGGCCGAACTCGGCGTCCGGCTGCAAGGTGGCCACGAAGCCGTACAGGCCCAGCGTCATCACGCCTGCTCCGATCCAGAGGGCGCCTCGGTGTTCGCGCACGCCTTGCCAGACGAGCCAGGCGCCGCCGATCTCCAGGAGTGCGGCGAGGGCGAAGAGAAGCGCGGAGCGGGCGATCAGCATGCGGTCACTGTGTCAGGACGCGGTTCGGGCCGGTGGGTGGGTCGGGGCCGCGCCGGTACATCCGCCCGCATCCGAACGGATCCCCCCGGCGTTTCGAGGTGCGGGTGGGTGCTGATCCGTCCGGCCCGCGGGCATTTGATGTACCGGCACGTCCCCTCCTGCGCGAGGCCGGGCGCGGGTGCGTCGTGGTGGCCGGTCCCTATTTCAGCCCCGGCCGGGGAAGGTTTCAGCCCCTCCGGCGTTTGCGGAGCGGGGTCCGGGGCGGAGCTCCAGGTACGGGTCGGGCAGGGGCGGTGGGGGCGAAGGACGCTTGTGGGGCGGACGCCGGTTTCCGGGGGTGGGGGCGGTGCGACGTACGATTTGGCTGGGCTGGTGGAAGGGGGCCGTATGGCCACGGCTGGGGAAGCGCGGGAGCGGCTGCTGGCGGAGCTGGCGGTCGTGTCGCGGCGGTACATGGCCTCGTACGCGCTGTTCAACCAGGCCCTCGCCGACCATGTCGGGCTGCATCCGACGGATGTGCAGTGTGTGAATCTGCTCAGCCTGGAGGCGGGGCCGGTGACCACCGGGCGGATCGCCGAGATGACGGGGCTGACGACCGGATCGGCCACGCGGCTGGTGGACCGGCTGGAGAAGGCCGGCTATGTCGTGCGGGAGCGCGATGTGGTCGACCGGCGGCGCGTCCTGGTGGCGACCGTGCCGGAGAAGATCGCCGAGTTCGGGCGGATGTGGGAGCGGCTGGGCGGCGGCTGGTACGCCCTGTTCGACGGGCTCGACGACGCCGAGGTCGCGCTGATCATCGGGCACATGCGGCGCACGGTCGACTTCAGTGCCGAGCAGGTCGCGCGGCTGCGGTCCGGGGAGCTTCAGGAGGCCTCGGGCGAGGCGTCGTAACGCTCGCGGGCTTCGGCGACCTCCTCGATGTGGTGCTCTGCCCAGTCCTTGACGGCGGTGAGCAGGCAGCTCAAGTTCGCGCCCAGCGGCGTGAGTTCGTAGTCGACGCGGACCGGCACGGACGGGGTGACCGTGCGGGAGACGATGCCGTCGCGCTCCAGTGAACGCAGGGTCTGCGTCAGCATCTTGGGGCTGACTCCGGCGATCTTGCGGCCCAGGCCGCTGTACCGCATCGGGCCGCCCGCGTCGGCGAGCGCGCTCACGATCAGGCTGACCCATTTGTCGCTGATGCGGTCCAGGAGCTGGTTGGTGGGGCAGTTCTTGAGGAACGCGTCGTACTCGACGCGGGCCTGCTGGCGCCGCTCGGCCGCCGTCGTGGTCGCCATGACGCACCTCCGGGTGACGTACGCACCTTCAGGTGCCTACTTACCAATGGATAGTAACTCTTCCTAGGGTTGTTGCAGCGGGAAAGAGACCCGTGAACGACCTACTGATGGAGTGAGCTGCTATGCGTGCTGCGGTGGTGACGGAGTTCGGCGGTCCGGAAGCTGTCGAGATCGTCGAGGTCGCCGTGCCGGAGCCGGGGGACCGGCAGGTGCGGATCAAGGTGGCGGCCGCGGGGGTCAATCCCGTGGACGCCGGAGTGCGGGCGGGCGTCTTCGGGGGCGCGGGGCAGCGGCTGGGGCTCGGCTGGGACGTGGCCGGGGTCGTGGACGCGGCGGGGGCCGCCTCGGGGTGGAACGTGGGCGACGAGGTGGTGGCGCTGGCGTACGGGCCGGTCAAGTCTCTCGGTACGCACGCCGACCACGTGGTGGTCGACGCCGAGGCGGTGGCCGCGGCGCCCCGCTCGGTCGACGCGGTGCATGCGGCGAGTCTGCCGCTCAACGCCCTGGCCGCGGACCGCGCACTGGACGGGCTGGCCCTGGAGCCGGGGCAGAGCCTGCTGGTCACCGGGGCCGCGGGGGCGCTCGGCGGGTTCGCCGTGCAGCTCGCCGCCCGGCTCGGCGTGCACGTGACCGCGCTGGCCCGGGAGGGCGACGAGGAGCTCGTACGGTCCCTGGGGGCGGACCGGTTCGTGTCGGACGGAGTGGCTCCGGGAAGCGTGGACGCGGTGCTGGACGCGGCGATCCTGGGCGCGGACGCGCTGGAGTGGGTGCGGGACGGGGGCGCCTTCATGGGGGTCATTCCGGGAGCCCATCCGGCGTCCGTGCGCGGGGTGCGGACCGACGCTGTCGAGGTCGCCGCGGACGGGGCGCGGCTCGCGGAGCTGGTGGCGCTCGTCGACGCGGGGGTGCTGACGACCCGGGTCGCCGAGACGTACGCGCTCGACGAGGCCGTCAAGGCGCACGCGCGGCTTGCGCAGGGCGGGCTGCGGGGCCGGCTGGTCCTCGTTCCCTAGCGGCCCCGCAGTCCTAGTGGTGCTGCTCCGGTGCTTTGAGCGGCAGCAGGCGTACGAGGGGGCAGCACAGGAGGGTGATGGCGGCCACGACGGCGAGGCTCACGGTGGTGGCGTGGGTCTGGCCGCCGCCGGCGCGGAAGTAGACGGTGGTGACGGCGGCGGCTCCGATCGCGTTGGCGAGCTGCTGGACCGCGGCCAGTGAGCCGCCCGCGCTGCCGGCCTCCGCGGGTGCGATGTCGCCGATGGTGACGTCGTAGAGCGAGCCGAAGCAGGCGCCCATGCCGAGGCCGATGACGAGCAGTGGGGGGACCAGGGCCCAGCTTCCGGTGTCCGTGCCGGAGACGGCGACCAGGATCAGGAGATGGGCCGTTCCGGCGAGCGTGACGAGGAAGCCGATGAGGACGAGACGGCGGCCCAGGCGGGCGATCAGGCGGTAGCAGGCGATCGAGGCGATGACGATGCCCGCGGACAGGGGCATCAGGGCGAGCGCGGCGGCCGCGGGGGAGCGGCCGAGGCCCTGCTGGAGGAAGAGGGAGACGACGTAGAGGAGGCCGGCGACCGCGGCGAAGAAGACGATGCCGATCACCAGCCCCGAGGTGAAGCCGCGGTTGTGCAGGAGGGAGGGACGGATCAGGGGGTCGGGCGCGGTGCGCTGGCGGTGGCAGAACGCCGCGAAGAGGGCGAGGCCGGCGAGCAGGAGGAGGACGGGGAGCGCGCTCCAGCCGTGGGCCGAGCCCTCGATGAGGCCGGTGAGGAGCGCGAGCATGGTGGCGCCGAGGAGGGCGGAACCGGGGATGTCCACGGTGGTCGTCCGGTCGCCGGTGTCGCGGGGGAGCAGGCGGGCGGCGGCGAGGAGCGGGGCGCCGCCGAGGGCGATGTTGATGAGGAACATCGGGCGCCAGCCGAGGCCGGCGACGTCGGCGTCGATGAGGAGTCCGGCGAGGATCGGGCCGCCGACGGCGGACAGGCCCATCACCGGTCCGAACAGGCTGTACGCCTTGCCGATCTGGTCCCGGGGCCAGGTCGCGCCGAGGATGCCGAAGCCCTGGGGGATGACGAGCGCGCCGAACGCGCCCTGGGCGAGGCGGGCGGCGACGAGGGTGCCCGGCGTCGGGGCGAGGCCGCAGAGGGCCGAGGCGGCGGTGAAGCCGGCGAGGCCGGTCAGGAAGAGCCTGCGGCGGCCGTATTTGTCGCCGAGCCGTCCGCCGAGGACGAGCAGGACGCCGAGCGCGAGGGCGTAGGACGCGCCGAGCCACTGGATGAGGGCGGTGCCGCCGCCGAGGTCGTGGCTGATGGTCGGGGCGGCGATGTTCGTGATGGTGCCGTCGAGGAGGTCCAGGACGTCGGCGGCGAGGACGACGCCGAGGATCGCCCAGCGGGTGCGGGCGGGAGGGTGCAACGTTTCGTGTGTGTCATGCAGTGTCTGTGTCACGCAGATAAATGTCGGGCATGGAGTGCGGTGCGGTCAAGTGGGATTACCGGGGCAGAGGGGCCGGGGTGATCAGGAGGGCTGGTGGCTGCTCGCGTAGGCCGTGGGCGGGACGCCGACCGTGGCCGTGAAGTCCCGGACCAGATGGGCCTGGTCGGCGTAGCCGAGGTCGGCGGCGAGGGCGGCCCAGTTCACCGGCTCGGAGGTCTCGGCGCGCTCCAGTGCCTCGTGGATGCGGTAGCGCAGGATGATCCACTTCGGCCCGACGCCGACGTACGCGGAGAAGAGTCGTTGCACGGCGCGGACCGTCATGCCGTGCGCCTCGGCGAACTCGCCGACGTGACGGATCGTGCGGTCGGTGCGGATGCGCTCGACCAGGGAGATCGCGAGGGTGGCCTGCGGGTCCGGCCGCGGGTCCAGGTCCAGGAGGAAGGCGTCGAGGGCGGCCACCCGGGCTTGCTCGTCGTCCGGGTCGAGGACGGCCGCGACCGCGCGCCCGGAGCCGGGGAGGACCTCCGGGAGGCGGAGCCGCCGTCCGGTGAGGGTCGACAGGGAGCGGTCCGGCGCGAAGGGGCGGAAGCCGCCGGGGCGGAACTGGATCCCGCAGACCCTGCCCCGGCCCTCCAGTTTCTGGGTGAACAGGTCGAGTCCGATGCCGGCGACCTCGCCGAAGGGGTCCTGTCCCGCGTACCGCTGGAAGACGATGTTGGCCGACGGGTGCGGGACCACGTGCGAGGCGTAGGGCTGGGTGAGGTCCCAGTCGATCAGCCAGTAGTGCTCCAGGTAGGGGCGCAGCGGCTCGGCGGGCTCATGGCGGCGGAAGCGGACGCGCGCGAAGAGCTCCGCGGCGTCGACGATGCCTCGGGTGTCACGGCGTGGGGCGGCCATGAGGGGATCGTAGGACGCGGTACTGACAGTCGCGGAATACCTGGGAAGAGGTGGTGGTTCGGAGGTATAGTTGAATAGTCAACAACATGGAGGATGAGCGACCATGCAGTTCGGGATCTTCAGCGTCGGCGATGTGACTCCGGATCCGACCACGGGCCGGGAGCCGAGCGAGCACGAGCGCATCAAGGCCATGGTCGCCATCGCGCTGAAGGCCGAGGAGGTCGGCCTCGACGTCTTCGCGACCGGCGAGCACCACAACCCGCCGTTCGTGCCGTCGTCCCCGACCACCATGCTCGGCTACATCGCGGCGCGCACCGAGAAGCTCGTCCTGTCCACGTCCACGACCCTGATCACCACCAACGACCCGGTGAAGATCGCCGAGGACTTCGCGATGCTCCAGCATCTCGCGGACGGCCGGGTCGACCTGATGATGGGCCGCGGCAACACCGGGCCCGTCTACCCCTGGTTCGGGCAGGACATCCGGCAGGGCATCAACCTCGCCGTCGAGAACTACGCGCTGCTGCACCGCCTGTGGCGCGAGGACGTGGTGACCTGGGAGGGCAAGTTCCGTACGCCGCTCCAGTCCTTCACGGCGACGCCGCGCCCGCTGGACGGTGTCGCGCCGTTCGTGTGGCACGGCTCCATCCGCTCGCCGGAGATCGCCGAGCAGGCCGCGTACTACGGCGACGGCTTCTTCCACAACAACATCTTCTGGCCCGCCGACCACACCAAGAAGATGGTCGAGCTCTACCGCGAGCGGTACGCGCACTACGGACACGGCACGGCCGAGCAGGCGATCGTCGGCCTCGGCGGCCAGGTCTTCATGCGGCCCAACTCGCAGGACGCCGTACGGGAGTTCCGGCCGTACTTCGACAACGCGCCGGTCTACGGACACGGGCCGTCGCTGGAGGACTTCACCGAGCAGACCCCGCTGACCGTCGGCTCGCCGCAGCAGGTCATCGAGAAGACGCTGGCGTTCCGCGAGTACGCAGGTGACTACCAGCGCCAGCTGTTCCTGATGGACCACGCCGGGCTGCCGCTCAAGACCGTCCTGGAGCAGCTCGACCTGCTCGGCGAACAGGTCGTGCCGGTGCTGCGCGAGGAGTTCGCCAAGGGGCGGCCGGCCGAGGTGCCGGACGCGCCGACCCACGCGGCCAGGGTGGCCGCCGCCAAGGAGGAGGTGACCGTCGCATGAAGCTCGTCGTCGTCTCGGCGGGGCTGAGCGTTCCGTCGTCTACGCGGCTGCTGGCCGACCGGCTGGCGGCGGCGACCGCCGGCCGGGCGTCCGGCGCGGTGGACCTGCGGGTCGTCGAACTGCGCGACCTCGCCGTCGAGATCGCCCACAACTTCACCAACGGCTTCCCCGGGCGGGCGCTGTCCGCCGCGATCGACGATGTGACCTCCGCGGACGGGCTGATCGTCGTGACGCCGGTCTTCTCCGCGTCCTACAGCGGCCTGTTCAAGTCCTTCTTCGACGTGCTCGACAAGGACGCGCTGGCGGGCAAGCCCGTGCTGATCGCGGCGACCGGGGGGACCGGGCGGCACTCGCTCGTCCTCGAACACGCGCTGCGGCCGCTGTTCGCGTATCTGCGGGCGGTGATCGTCCCTACCGGGGTGTACGCGGCTTCGGAGGACTGGGGGGCGGAGGGGCTTGCCGAGCGGATCGAGCGGGCGGCGGGCGAACTGGCGGCCTTGATGACCGCCCTCACCGGACACTCGGCGTCCAGCGCATCGGCCTCGGCTGCGGCTGCGGCCTCGACCTCGACCTCGGTTGAGGTCCCGGCTGCGGCCTCGGCTTCGGCTCAGGCGGAGCCCGGGGCGGCTGTCCCTGCCCAGGGCGTGTCCGAGGCGGCTGTTCCGGTCCGACCTGTGGCCCTGCGTGCGGACGGTTTCCACGTGGTCCCGTTCGAGGAGCAGCTCGCGGCGCTGCGGGTGTAGCGGGTTTTCGCCCCCTCCGCCCCTGCCCTGCCCGTACCTGGGGCTCCGCCCCAGACCCCGCTCCTCAAACGCCGGAGGGGCTGAATTTCGCCCCCGTGGTCGAAGGGTGGGTCGGGCGGGCTGGAGCTCGCGATCGCGGGCATCTCATTCGCAGAGCGGGCCTAGCTCTCCACGGTGAAGCCGATCACCGTGCCGCCGCCCTTCCTCGGGTAGGCGAACGGGGTGCCTCCGTGGGCTGTGGAGACCTCGCGGACGATCGACAGGCCGAGGCCCGAGCCGGGGAGGCTGCGGGCGTCGGCGGCGCGGTAGAAGCGGTCGAAGACGCGTACGAGGTCGTCGTCGTCGATGCCGGGGCCTCGGTCGAGCACCTCGACGCGGACCGGCCCGCGGTGGCCCCCCGAGCTCGCGCCGACGCCGGAGTCACCGGAGTGCCCGCCGCCGGACTGCGGGGCGGGGCCCGTCACGACGACCTCGATCGGCGCCGTTCCGCCCCGGTCGAACTTGGTGGCGTTCTCCACGAGGTTGGAGACCGCGCGCTGGAGGGCGCTCGGGCGGCCGTCGACCGAGGTGTCGCCGGTGGCCCGGACGGTGATGTCCCGGCCGGTGCGGCGGCGCGCGACGATCGCGACGTCCTCGGCGAGTTCGGCGAAGTCGAGTGGCCGTACGGGCTCGGTGTCCGACTGGCCGGCCGCGAGGGCGACCAGTTCGTTGACCAGGTCGGTCAGTTCCCGGGACTCCAGGGCCAGGTCGGCGACGAGTTCCTCACGGGCGTCGGGCGGCAGTTCGTCGATCCGGCGGAGCATGGAGATGTTCGTACGCAGCGAGGTCAGCGGCGTACGGAGCTCGTGTCCCGCGTCCTGGACCAGGCGGCGCTGGTCCTCCTCGGACTGGGCGAGGCGGCCGAGCATCCGGTCGAAGGACCGGCCGAGCCGGGCCACTTCGTCGTACCCGGTGACCGGCACCTGGATGCCGAGGCGACCGGTGCGCGCCACGTCCTCGGCGGCCCCGGCGAGCCGCACCAGGCGTCGGGTGATGCGCCGGGCCAGCCACCAGCCGAAGAGCCCGGCGGCGATCACGACGGCCCCGACGAGCAGGACGGTCCGCTGCTGGAGCTCCCGGAGCAGATCCTCCGTGTCGCTGAACTGCTGGGCGACCTGCACCGCGCCCCGTCCGCTGCCGAGCGCGACGGTCGCCAGCCGGTAGCGGTCGCCGGCCACGTTGACGTCCTTGTGCTGCTCCAGCCTGCCCGCCGTGCCGTCGTCGGCGATCGCCCGGTCGTGGCTGTCCACGGGCAGGGGAGGAACGCCGTGGTCGACGACCACGCCCTTGGGCCCGAGCACCTGAACGTCGGTGCGGCTGGGCCGGATGATGTCGTCGAGGGGTCCGTCGTGGTCGGGGTCGGAGGAGGCGAAGTCGTTCGTGTGCAGCGCGTGCTCGCGCACCTGGTCGCGCAGGTCCTGCACCACTTCTGCGAAGACCGTCTGCTGGTCGACCCGCACCAGCCGGGCGGCGGCGTCGTAGCTCAGGAACCCGACCAGGACCGTGACGGCGGCGGCGACGGCCGCGAAGGACACGGTGAAGGTGGCCCGCAGGGAGGACACCTGCCGCAGCCGTCGTTGCACTCAGTCCTCCCTCAGGACGTACCCCACGCCTCGCACGGTGTGGATCAGCGCCGGTCCGCCCGGCTCGTCGAGCTTGCGCCGCAGATAGCCCACGTACACGGCGAGGTTCTTGGAGCCGGGGCCGAAGTCGTAGCCCCAGATCCGGTCGTAGATGGTGGAGTGGTCGAGGACGATGCCGGCGTTGCGGACGAGCAGTTCGAGGAGCTCGAACTCGGTCCGGGTCAGTTCGAGTTCGCGCTGCCCGCGCCAGGCCCGGCGCGCCTGGATGTCCATGCGCAGCCCGGCCGCGGAGATCTGCGCGCTGGACGTCTGGGGTTCCCGGGGCGCGGTCGCCGGTACGTCGTCGAAGGCGCCGTTCCCGGTGCGGCGCAGCAGGGCGCGCAGCCGGGCGAAGACCTCCTCGACGTCGAACGGCTTGACCACGTAGTCGTCGGCGCCCGCGTCGAGGCCGGCGATGCGGTCGGCGGTCTCGACGAGCGCGGTGAGCATCAGGATCGGGGTGCGGTCGCCCTCGGCGCGCAGCACGCGGCACACCTGGAGGCCGTCGATGCCGGGCATCATGACGTCGAGGACGAGGACGTCCGGTGGGGTGCGGTGGGCCTGGGCCAGCGCTTCCACCCCGTCGGCCACGGCCGTCACCTCGTAGCCCTCCAGTGTCAGTGCCCTTTCCAGGGCATGGCGGATGGCGCGGTCGTCCTCGGCGAGCAGTACATTCTGGGGCACCCGACCAGTCTGCCAAGCCGTAGGTGGCATGCGACCTGGTGAACGGGTCCGCGACCGGCCTTCTTACCGGCCTCTCACCCCTTTCCGGTGTGTCGGACGTGCCCGGAAAGGTCCCGGGTCTCAGCCGACGTGCACCCTCGGCCGTCGTGCGCGGTCGGGCTCGGCCTCGCGCAGGACTTCCCGGGTGACCGGGGCGACCTCGCCCTGGCCGAAGAGGAAGAAGCGCAGGAAGTTGGTGAAGGGGTTGCCCTCGGTCCACTCGAAGTAGATGTGCGGGATGCGGCCCGTGGTGTCGCGGACGTACAGCAGCAGGGCGGCGAGGGCGTTGGGGATGGAGGCGGACTCCAGCGTGAGGACGCGGTAGCGGCCGTGCAGCACTTCGCCGCGTACGTTCATGACCGACTCGAACTCCGAGGGGTCGCCCACGGTGACCTCCAGGAAGACGAAGTCCTCCTGGGGCGGGAGGTCGTGGTCGGCGCGGATCTGCTCGATCTTCTCGCGGTACTCGGTGACGTCGCGCTTGTCGGGTTCGTTGGCGACGAACCGGATCCGCCGGCTCGCGATGTCGCGTACGAACCGTTCGGACATGTCGTCCATGCTCATACCGGTCACCCGCAGTTCGAAGGCGCGGGCGAGCCGGGAGAGCAGGGAGACGAGGATGATGCCGGCGATGAAGCAGGCGCCGATCTTCACACCGTCGGGGCGTTCGATGACGTTGACGACGGTCGTGTAGAGGAAGACGGCCGAGATGACGGCGAAGCCGACGGTCCAGTGCTTCTGGCCGGCCTTGTGGGCGGCGATGGTGACGGCGATGGCGGCGGAGCTGATCAGGACGAGGACACCGGTCGCGTACGCGCCGCCCTGTGCGTCGACGTCGGCGTCGAAGATCCAGGTGACCAGGAACGCGATCAGAGTGAAGACGATCACCATGGGGCGGACGGCGCGGGCCCAGTGCGGGGCCATGCCGTAGCGCGGGAGATAGCGTGGCATGAGGTTGAGCAGCCCGGCCATGGCGGAGGCGCCGGCGAACCACAGGATGCAGATCGTGGAGACGTCGTAGACCGTGCCGAAGGCGTTGCCGAGGTACTCGTGGGCCAGATAGGCGAGGGCGCGGCCGTTGGCCTGGCCGCCCGGCTGGAACTCCTTCGGCGGGATCAGCACGGTGGTGATGAAGCTGGTGACGATCAGGAAGATGCTCATGATCACGGCGGCGGTGGTCAGCAGTTTCTTCGCGCCGCGGATCCGCCCGGTCGGCTTCTGCTCGGTGTCGCTGGCCTCGCCCTCCACGTGCGGCATGACCGCGACTCCGGTCTCGAAGCCGGACAGGCCGAGCGCGAGTTTCGGGAAGACCAGCAGGGACACCCCGATCATGGCCAGGACGTTCCCGTGTTCGGCGGTCAGCGCGGTGGTCCAGTCCGTGACGAGGTGCTCGTGGGTGATCACCTCCCAGAGTCCCGAGACGGCGACCACGACGTTGAGCGCGAGGTAGATGCCCACCAGCACCACCGCGACGCCGATCGCCTCCAGGAAGCCCTTGAGGAAGACCGCGCCCAGCAGGGCCACCAGGAACAGGGTGATCACCATCTGCTTGTCGTGCAGCGCGTCGTTCAGATGGGGGTTCTCCACCAGGTGGGTGGAGGCGTCGGCCGCCGAGAGGGTGATGGTGATCAGGAAGTCGGTGGCGGCGAAGCCCAGCAGGGTGAGGACGAACAGCTTGCCCTTCCAGAAGGAGAGCAGGCGTTCCAGCATCGCGATGGAGCCCTCACCGTGCGGGCTCTCCTCGGCGACGCGGCGGTAGACGGGCAGTGCGCCCGCCAGGGTGACGATGACGAGCACGACGGTCGCCACGGGGGACAGCAGTCCGGCCGCGAGGGCGGCGATGCCGGGCTGGTAGCCGAGGGTGGAGAAGTAGTCGACGCCGGTCAGGCACATGACGCGCCACCAGCGCTGCCCCTTGTGCACGGGCGCGGGCTCGGCCGGGCGCGGCAGTTGGCGGCCCTTGGTCTTGCCCATGTCGGACAGGCCTTCCAGCATCCACGCCCGCAAGCGGCTCGGCGGGGCGGGCTCGGTGCTGGCCATCGGTGACTCTCCTGACGTACGGCTCTTCGAACGGTTCCGGCCATCGAGGAGACGGCGCCCATCAGCGTATGCAGAGAGTGATCCCTGGGCCCACGCGTCCTGGGGCTCCAGGCGTCAAGCTTGCGTTAAGACCGGCTGGTCGCGCATCACGGGGGCGCCAAGAGGTGGAGTCTTGAATTCCGGATCAGGCGTCGGTCAGCCTGGCCTCCTCCAGGTCCAGGGACCGCCGCAACCGCCTGCGGGTGGTGTCGCTGATGCTGTGTTCGTCGTACAGGGTCTGGAGTTCGGCGCCCTCGACGGCGATCAGGTCGCGGCGCAACTGCCGGTAGACGACGTCGGCGGACTCGGTGCCGGTGGCGGTGCCCTCGTCGGGTTCGGCGAGGCGGTCGCGGGCATCGTCGAGACGGGCCGTCAGGCCGCGGCGCAGCCGGTCGAGGACGACGTCGGGGACGGCCTCCAGTTCCGACAGTTCGTCCAGTCGGTCCAGTCCGGCGTTGGCCAGCCGGCAGCGCGCCGAGGCTTCCTCGCGTTCCGTGTGGGCGGGTTCCAGGGCGATGCCCGAGCGCCGGACGACGGAGGCGAGGCTGAAGCCCTGGACGACGAGCGTGACGACCACGACCGAGGTGGTCAGCACCAGGATCAGAGGACGTCCGGCGAGCGACTCCGGTACCGACAGGGCCGCCGCCAGCGGGACCACACCCCGGGTGCCCGCCCAGGTGAGCACCAAGGGGACCCGCCAGTTCATGCGGCTGATGCCGCCCTCGCGCTGCACCACCGCCGACAGCGGCACCAGCCACAGCAGCCGTACGGCGACGAGCGTGCCCGCCACCGCGAGCGCGTACAGCGGCCAGGCCCGGTCGGTGTCGGACAGCGCCCGTACCTGCGCCGGCAGGGCGAGCCCGATGAGACTGAAGACGACGCTCTCCAGGAGGAAGACGACGGTGCCGTAGACGGCGTGCAGCTGGAGGCGGATGCGCGCGTTGGTGAGGCGGTCGCCCCGTCCGCCGAGGACGACTCCGGCGACCACGACCGAGGTGACGCCCGAGGTGTGCGCGCCCTCGGCCAGGACGTACGCCGCGTACGGGGTGACCAGGGCGATCACCGTCTCCAGGACGGGGTCCTCGGTACGCCGCCGGATCAGCGCGACGACGCCGGCGACGGCCGCGCCGATGACCGTGCCACCGCCCGCGAGCAGCAGGAACTCCCCGCCCGCGGTGCCCCAGCCCACGGCGGCGGTCGCCACCGCGATGCTCACCGCCACCCGGAAGAGCACCAGCGACGTGGCGTCGTTGAAGAGGCTCTCCGCCTGGACGAGGACCTGCACCTTGGGCGGCAGCGCGAGCCGTCTGCCGAGGGCGGTGACCGCCACCGGGTCGGTGCTGGCGAGGACCGCGCCCAGCACGAAGGCCGTCGGCCACGGCAGCGGTGTGACGAGCGAGGCCACCCAGGCCACCGCGGCCGCCGAGGCCAGTACCAGCCCCGTGGACAGGACTCCGACCGGCTTCCACACGGCGCGCAGTTCGCGCCAGGAGAGTTCCTCGGCGCTCGCGTAGAGCAGCGGCGGCAGGACGACGAGCCCGATGATCCCGGGATTGATCTCGATCTGCGGGGTGCCGGGCAGCAGGGCGACGGCGAGGCCCGCGACGACGAGCAGGGAGGGGGCGGGGATGCGCCACCGGCGGGCGAACGTCGCCACCAGGGTGGCGAGTACGACCAGAGCCAGGACTGTTCCTACGCTGCGCATGCCGTCCCCCTGGTCACTCGGGGAACCCCGGGGGGATTCCCGTGGGAGCCCGTGTGACTCCCCGCCGACCAGACTTCCCGGCACACCTCTTTCACCCTATCGGCCCGGAGCCCGTCAAGGCAGTGTCAATGTCCTGGTGGTGTCGCGGGTGCCGGCCGGGGCGATGGACGCCTTCGCCCTCGACCGGGCCCGCGCCTACCTGCTCCGTGGCCGCGGCGCCACCGGCGGCTCCCCCCGGCGGACGGACCCCGCCGCCCGGGCCGCCGGCCGGTCGGCGTGGGCCGAGGAGCTGAGCTGCCAGGGCACGCTCGTCACCATCACGCCCGGGGTGAAGAGCAGACGGCTCTTGAGCCACAGGGCGGACTGGTTGTGGAGCAGGTTCTCCCACCAGTGGCCGACGACGTACTCGGGGACGAAGACGGCGACGATGTCGCGCGGGCTTTCGCGGCGCACCGCGCGGACGTACCCGACGACCGGCTTGGTGATCTCGCGGTAGGGGGAGTCGACGATCTTCAGCGGTACGTCGATGCCGTACTCCTCCCAGCGCCTGCGCAAATCGGTCGTCTCGTCCGGGTCGACGGAGACCGTCAGTGCCTCCAACCGGTCGGGGCGGGTGGCGTGCGCGTAGGCGAGGGCCCGCAGCGTCGGCTTGTGCAGTGTGGACACGAGCACGATCGCGAACACCCGGCTGGGCGGTACGAGTTCGCCGTGGGGGTCGGTCACCGCCAGCTCCGCCGCCGTCGTGTCGTAGTGGCGCCTGATCGCGCGCATGGTCACCCACAGCACGGCCGCCGCGAGGACGGCCAGCCACGCGCCCTGGGTGAACTTGGTGGTCAGGACGATGAGGAGGACGAGTCCGGTGACGACCGCGCCCACCGCGTTGATCACGCGCGCCGTGTGGTGGCGCCGGCGCGTGGCCACGTCGGGCTCGCCGCGCAGTTCGCGGTTCCAGTGCCGCACCATGCCGAGCTGGGAGAGCGTGAAAGCGGTGAACACGCCGAGGATGTAGAGGTGGATGAGGCTGGTGACGTTGGCCTTGTAGCCCCACAGCAGCAGGCCCGCGACGATCGCGAGGGCCAGGATGCCGTTGGAGAAGGCCAGTCGGTCGCCCCGGTTGTGCAACTGGCGTGGCAGATAACGGTGTTGGGCGAGGATCGAGGACAGTGAAGGAAAGCCGTTGAAGGCCGTGTTCGCGGCCAGGACCAGAACGAGAGCCGTCGCCGCCTGGATGAAGTAGAAGCCGAAGCTGTGCTCCCCGCCGAACACGGCCGCCGCGACCTGTGCGATGACCGTGCGCTGGGTGTAGGAGGCGCAGTCGCCGCTCAGCCCGGTGAGCCGGCACGCGTCGTCGGTGATGTGCACTTTCGAGATCAGCGCCAGCGCGGTGACGCCGACGAACATGACGATCGCGAGGCTGCCCATCGCCGCCAGCGTGGTGGCCGCGTTGGTTGCCTTGGGCTTGCGGAACGCCGGGACGCCGTTGGAGATCGCCTCCACGCCGGTCAGCGCCGTGCAGCCGGAGGAGAACGCGCGCAGCACCAGCATCACCAGGGCCAGGCCCGTCAGGTGCGCGTCGGCGGGGTCCGGGGTGACACCGTAGGCGGCGCTCTCGGCGACCGGCGCGTCCCCGAGGGCGTACCGGATCAGGCCGGTGACCACCATGACCAGCACACCGCCGATGAACAGGTACGTCGGCGCGGCGAAGGCCCGCCCCGACTCGCGCACCCCCCGCAGGTTGACGGCCGCGAGGAGGGCCACGAAGACGAGCGCCATCGGGACGCGTTCGTGGGCGAGCCCGGGGATCGCCGAGATGATGTTGTCGACGCCTGAGGCGACCGAGACGGCGACCGTCATGACGTAGTCGACCAGGAGCGAGGCGGCGACGACGAGACCGGTCGAGGGGCCCAGGTTCGTCGACGCGACCTCGAAGGAGCCGCCGCCGCTCGGATAGGCGTGCACCACCTGCCGGTACGACAGCACCACGATGGCCATCAGTGCCACCACCGCGCCCGCGATCCATGGCGTGAAGTGCAGATACGCCAGTCCGCCGAGGGTGAGGACGAGCAGGATCTCCTGCGTCGCGTACGCCACGGACGACAGCGGGTCGGAGGCGAAGATCGGCAGCGCCAGCCGTTTGGGCAGCAGTGTCTCGTGCAGTTCCTCGCTGCGCATCGCGCGGCCGATCACCAGGCGCTTGAGGATCTCCGTCACGTTGAGCACGGGCGGAGGCTATGCCCGGGAAGGGGGGTGCGGACAGCCCCGACACTCAGTCCAGTCCCGACACCTTGAACACCGTCCGCGCCGTCTCACGGTCGATCCGCTCCGAGACGCGGCGCAGCGCCGTCTCCCCGCAGGCGAGGGAGCCGCGCAGCGCGGAGACCCGGGCGTCCTCGTCCCCGCGCCGGGTGCGACATCCGCCTGACGCCCACCGAGTGGCAACTGCTGGAGATCCTGGTCTGCAACCCGGGCCGGCTCATCACTCAGCGCCGGCTCCTCCAGGAGGTGTGGGGTGTCTCGGCCGGCAACAGGACCAATTACCTGCGGGTGTACATGGCCCAGCTCAGACGGAAGCTGGAGGCGGACCCGTCCCACCCGCGCCATCTGATCACCGAGCCCGGCATGGGCTACCGCTTCGAGGCGTGAGGGTCGGGGCGGGGCGGGCCGGGGTTGGGCGGCGGCGGAGGGCGGGCGAGGGTGAGGGCGTCGAGGGAGCGGGCCTCGGTGGTGCGGGCGTCGGTGGTGCGGGCGTCGGTGGTGCGGGCCTCGGTGGTGCGGGCCTCGGGAAAAAAAGGGGAGGTGCCGCGGCCGGGGTGGTTGGAGACTCGGGCGCATGACCGAACTCATGACGCCACCCCGCCTCGTCCAGCCCACGACGGCGGTGCGGGACTCGTATCTGGCCGGTGAGCGGGCCGACTGCGCGGCCGAGGGCAGGAGCACGGAGTGGATCGGCCCCGCAGCCGACGACTTCGCGGCCTTCGTCGAGCAACGGCGTGGTGTGCGGACCCGCTGGGGCGTTCCGTCCACCCTGTTCTGGTACGTCTCCGGCGCGCACTACCTCGGCGGCCTCGTCGTCCGGCACGACCTCACCCCGGAACTGGCCGAGGTCGGCGGCCATGTCGGCTACCACGTGGTCACCCCGTGGCGCCGTCAGGGCCACGCCACCCGGATGCTCGCGGCGGGCCTCGGCGAATGCCGCCGCCTCGGACTCGACAGCGTGCTGCTGACCTGCGCCGCCGACAACGAGAGCTCCCGTCGCGTGATTCTGGCCAACGGGGGTGTCCCCGACGGCCGTTCGCAGGGTGAGGACCGTTTCTGGATCGGCCTCGGGAGCCCGTGAGCGGCCCCCGCGCCCGTCCGGTCAGACGAGGTGGGCGAAGACCACCAGGTTGTCGGTGTAGTCCCTGACGCTGCGGTCGTAGGTGCCGGCGCACGTGATGAGGCGGACCTCGGCGTCGGGTGTGTCGGCGTACACCCGGTCGTCGGGGAAGTCGTCCTTCGCGAAGGTCTCCGCGCTGTCGACGACGAAGGACGCCGTCCTGCCGTCGGACCGCTCGACGCTGAACTTGTCGCCCTTCTTCAGCTCGCCGAGACCGGCGAACACGGCGGCGGAGGTCGTCGTGTCGACGTGCCCGGCGATGATCGCCGCACCCGTCTCACCGGGAGAGACGCCCTTGGCGTACCAGCCGACCAGGTTCGTGTCGCCCGCGGGCGGGGGCTGGAGTTTGCCCGTGTCGTCGATGGCGAGTTCGGTGAAGGGCGCGTCCACCGAGATCTTCGGGATGAGCAGCCGGGTCGGCTCGGACCGCGGGAGATGCTTCCCGGCCGGGCGATCGTTCGAGGGCGAGGCGGAGGACGCGGCCGAGTGCGAGGGCGCGGGGGCCGCGGCGGCACGGGAAGTGGGGGAGGGGCCGGACGGTTCGTCGTCGCGGTGGAGCATGTTCGTGGCCAGCAGAACCGCGACACCGGCGCACCACACGACCCACGTCATACGACGCCGGAAGTTCCGCTCGGGCGACGGGTACGGGGTCTCGGCAGGAGAGGACAACCGGGCTGCCATCGGGCACCACCTCATCGGGTCGGGGCAGCAGAGCGGACTGGGCGGAAACAGCGGGAACAGCAAGACCAGTAAGAGCAGCAAAAGCAGTAAGAGCAGCGAAAGCAGCGAAAGCAGCGAAAGCAGGAGAAGCGTCAGAAGCGGTGGGAGAAGCCGAGGCGGGACGAGCAGGAGCCGTAGGAGGCGGGTCGGCGACTGGAACGGGGGTCGGGAGAGGGAGATCGGGCCGGGGTGGGAGAGAGGGATCGGGCCGGGGTGGGAGAGGGAGACCGGCCGGGCCGCCAGGGGGTGAGTGGGTGGCGGCCCGGACCGCTATGTCGTCAGGCATGGTCAGGCCACACCGCCCTGCGCGCTTCTACGGCGCAGCATGTACACGCCCGCGGCCGCGAGGCCCAGGACCCCGACTCCGCCGGCCGTGACGCCCGACGACGTGGCGAGACCGCCGCCACCGGTGTGCATGCCGCCGTGCGGCTTGTCCTCCTCCTTGCTGCTCGAGTCCCATGAGCCCTTGTCCTGCCCGGAGTCCCAGGAACCGCTGCCGCTGTCGGAGCTGGAGGAGCCCTTGTCCTTGTAGGTCTCCGGGTCGTACTTCTTGTCGCCCTTGGACGAGTCGTCCGTCTTGATGGACGTCAGCGCACCGCCGCCGGTGTGCATGCCGCCTTCCGGCTTCTCGTGGCTCCAGGAGCCCTTGTCGTGGTCGCTGTCCTTACCGTGCTCCTTGCCGTACCCGGAGTCTTCGTGCTCCTTGCCGTATCCGGAGTCCTCGTGCTCCTTGCTGGAGGAGGAGGAAGAGGAGGAGGAAGAAGAAGAGGAGGAAGAGGAGTCGTCGTGGCCCCAGTCGCCGGCCGAGACGGCGTACGCGCCGGGGGCGGCGATCGCGAGAGCGGCGGTGGCCGTCGCGGCAGCCAGGAGCATGCGGGCAGATCGCATTGTCGGAGTCCTTCCGTCAGGACCAGGCAGCTGACCTCTTGTCAGCAGACAAAAACCCGGCCCGACGTGATCCACCGTCAAGCCGATGTGCGAAGCGCACCACCCGGGAAGCTCACCCGGCCCATCATCGAGGCCCGCCTTGTCGGCCTCCCTGACGACCGTCCGAGGGCGGGCCGACCTGTCTGACCTGCTGATTCATCGTGCGTGCTCGGTGTCCGGCGGCCCTGGGCGGAGCCCCGCGCATGACCCGATCGGCGGCGACACGTCTGCTTCGCCCGGATGAGCAGCGGGGGTCGCCCGGCGTCAGATCCCGGTGTCCCGGCGGCTCTTGCCTTTGGAGAGCCTTGGGTGATTCATGAGCGAGTCATGTCTTCCGGCGACTCAAGGTGTCCCCCGGAAGCGGGAGACGGGAGCCGAACGCGGGTGCACCCGCCACCCGTCTGCCTGTGGCGCCGGCGGCCTGCAGTCGGGCGCCCGCCTCCTGCCGCCGCGGACCCCTCCGACCGGCCGCCCCTGGTCCTCGGCCGGCTCCTGGCACACTGATCGTTTGCGTGAACAAGAGAGGCGATCATGCGAAACGGGCGGAAGATCACGGTGGTGACCGGCGGCAGCCGCGGTATCGGTGCCGCCGTCTGCCGACGGCTGGCGCTGGAGGGCCATGACGTCGTCGTCGGCTACCGGTCCGATCGCGCGGCGGCCGAGACGGTGGCGGACGCCGTCGCGGCCGCGGGCCGGCGCTGTCTGCCGGTGGCCGTGGACACCTCCGACCCCGCCGCTGTCGACGGACTCTTCGACGCGGCGGCCGCCGAACTCGGCCCGGTCACCGCGCTGGTGAACAACGCCGGCGTCAGCGGACCCAACGGGCCGCTGGCCGACGCCGACCCCGACGGCATGCGGGACGCCCTCGCGGTCAACGTCCTCGGCTATCTGCTCTGCGCGCGCCGCGCCGTACGGGAGATGACCGCGGCCGGCGGGGGCGCGATCGTCAACATCTCGTCCGCGGCGGCGACCCTCGGCAGTCCGGGCCAGTACGTCCACTACGCCGCCGCGAAGGCGGCCGTCGACGCCCTCACCATCGGCCTGTCCAAGGAGGTGGCGGCCGACGGAATCCGGGTGAACTGCGTCGCCCCGGGCACGGTCTGGACCGACTTCCACGAGGACCCGCAGCGTCCGGCCCGGGTGGCCGCGGGCATCCCGATGGGCCGCGCGGGCCGGCCGGAGGAGATCTCCGGCGCGGTGGCCTGGCTCCTGTCGGACGACGCCTCGTACACGACGGGCGCGGTGCTGCGGGTGGCGGGCGGGCTCTAGGAACCCCTGTCACGGGGGCCGGTGACGTGGGCGGACCCGGGGAAACCCCGGATCACGGCCCACGGCGTCAGCGGCTTGCCCGCCCGGAGGCGCGGCTCGGAAGCCGGTCGGGCGCGGGAGCGGGCACTCGGTTCAGGCGGAGCGCCATCACCGGGCACGCGGCGACCGCGCGGCGGGCGTGGGACAGCAGATCGGGCGGGACCGCGGAGTCCCGGAGCACGGGGTAGCCCCATTCGTCCAGGCCGATCAGTTCGGGCAGCAGCTCGGCACAGAGGCCATGGCCGTCACAGGCGGCGAAATCGACTGCCAGCACATGGAGTTGGGTGCGGGTCATCGCCATTCCCCCTCCTCGGGGGCCTGGCCTGCGGGTACCGGCAGGACGAGGGGGGCGAACGCGGCACGGCACGGTCCGGCGTGCGCGTGCCGGTGGACGTCGTCGGCGAAGACCCGCAGCGCGGACGCGGCGAGTCGCGCCGCGCCGTCGGGATGGCTGCACGCGCCGCGCCCCGGGAGCAGCCCGAGGCGGTGGTGCAGCCGGTCCAGCAGCTGGGTGTCGACCCTGCCCCAGGCGAGCGCGGCGAAGTCCTCGGCGACGGACGGGAGGCCGAACCGGCACGGTCCGCACTGCCGGGCGCTCTGCGCGGCCAGGTAGCCCAGCGCGGCCGCCGTCTCGGCCAGCCCGCAGGCTTCTTCGGGCAGCGCCACCAGGACACCCGCGCCCCGTTCCGGCGCCGTGGTGCTCAGCGGCACCGGGAGCCAGCTGCCGAAGAAGCCGCCCGCGAGCACGGCGCCGAGCCGTCCCTGCGGTCCGCCGGCCCGGCTCAGTGCCGCCGTCACCGGGCTTCCCGCCGGGATCTCGTACACCCCAGGCCGAGGGACGGCGCCCGAGACCGTGACCAGCGTGGTGCCCGGTGCTCCGGAGCTTCCGCTCCCGCGGAACCACGCGGGGCCGTAGCGGGCGATCAGTGCCAGGTGGGCCAGGGTCTCCACGTTGCCGATCAGGGTGGGCCGTTTGGCGACGCCCTTCTCGAAGGGGCGCGGCGGGGTGGACCGGGGGCGGGCGTCGCCGCCGTTCAGCCAGTTCACCAGGGACGTCTCCTCGCTGGAGACGAAGTGGTGGGGCAGCGCGTGGACCTGTACCGGCACCGGGTCGAGCCCGGCACGGCGCCGCTCGGCGACCGCCGCCGTGAGCTGGTCCACCTGCGCCGCCCGGGTGCGGGGCAGACACAGATGCACCGCGTTCGCGCCGACCGCGACGGCGGCCAGCGCCGCGCCGTCCAGAACGAGATGCGGGGCGAAGGAGAGCAGCACCTCGTCCTTGTGGCTGGCCGGCTCGCTCTCCATCCCGTTGGCGACGAGCACGGCCGGCCCCCTCGCCGCGGCGACCGAGCGGAGCTTGCGGCCGGTCGGAAAGGCCCCGCCGCCCCGGCCGGTGAGCCCGGCCTCCTCCACGGCGCGCACCAGCGGCATGGCGCTCCCGCGGCCGCGTGCCTGGAGCAGCGGGGGAGGGCCGTAGCGGGCGAGGTGTTCCGTGAGGTCGGCGGTCCGGCCGGTGTCGTACCAGCCGGACAGCAGGCGTTCGCCGTACGGGCCGCGGGGCGCCGCCGGATGTTCTCCGACGAGGACGGTGGCGGTGTCGGAGTTCATTCGGCGTCGTCTCCCTCTTGTTCGTCCTGCTGGGTGTGCTGCTGGGGTGTCGGCGACTGAGGCGACTGATGGGGGACGGCGGGAGCGGTGGCCGGTGTCGGCGTCGTGCCGCCCGCGCGGTGCGCCCAGCCCGGCCGCAACGGGCCCGCGGCCAGGAAGGCGACCAGCGTCGCGGGCACCAGCAGCAAGGCCGCCGTCGCCCACCGGCGGACCCGGTCCGCCTGTGCCCCGGCCCGGACCAGCCGCCACCACACGGCGGCCATGACGGTCAACAGACAGGCCGCGTACAGCGCCAGTTGCGGGCTCAGACGGGTGTCCGTGCCGGTACCGGCCGCGTGGAAGAGCGCCACCGGCCAGGCGGCGTACGCCAGCCAGTGCACCGCCTTCCACCGGCGGCGGCCCAGGCGCCCGCGGACCGCGCTGGTGAGAGCGACCGCCAGCAGGAGGTCGAGGGCCACCGCGCCCAGCCCCACCCACAGCGGACGGTAGGAAGCGATGAACGGTACGAAGGCCGTCGGCCAGGTGAGGTGGGCGTAGCCGTCGGCGATGGCGGTGACGATGTGCAGTCCCAGGAAGGCCAGGGCGAGCAGCGACAGGTTGCGGTGCAGCGCGGACACCTCGAACCGGCCCAGGCGCAACGGCGCGTACCGTCCCGCCGCCGCGATGCCGAGCGCGACCGCCAGGGTCAGCAGGACCAGGGAGACCGTGCCGCCGGCCCGGGTGGCGTACCAGAGCGGGCTCGGACCCGAGGCAAGCAGGAGGGCGCCGTTCATCGGTCGGCTCCGTCGGCGGGCCAGGCCCCCAGGTACAGCACGCTTCCGTCGGTGCGGACGAGACGGGCCGGAAGGCCGGTGCCGCGCAGCCAGTCGGGGGCGCGTTCGCCGAGGACGAGGGCGGCGGTGGTGGCGGTGTTGGCGTCCACGCAACTGGCCGCGGCGACGCTGACGGTGCGCCAGACGGGCGGCGGGATGTCGCCGGTGGCCGGGTCGACGATGTGGTGGAGCGTCCGGTCGCCGCGCCGCCAGGTCCGTACGGAGGTGCCGGAGGTGGCGAGGCCGCCGTCACGGATCGAGACGACCGGGTGTCCGGCGTCGGCGTCCGGGGCCGCGTGGTCGTCGGCGATCGCGACCCGCCAGCCGCCATCCGGCGGATCGCCGGCCGCCGAGAGGTCGCCGCCGAGGTTGACCAGGACCCCGCAGCCCACCGCCGCGGCGGCCCGCCGGGCCGCGCGGTCCGCTGCCAGGGCCTTGGCCGTGGCGCCGAGGTCCAGCGTCGTGCCGGCGGGAAGGCGCAGGAGGCGCAGCACCGGGTCCCAGCGGACGGTTCGCCAGCCCGCGGCGGGGCGTGGCGCGGCCGTCGGCCCGGTGGCCTCGGGCCGCTGGGCGGCCACCTGGGTGAAGGTGCGGTCGTAGCCGAGGGCCACGACCGCCGGGCCCACGGTGGGGTCGACGGCACCGTCGGTGAGTTCGGCGGCGCGCAGGGCAGTTTCCAGGGCCTCGGCGAGCAGGGCGCTCACCGGCACCGGCCCGGTGCACGCGGTGATGTTGGCGCGGGACAGTTCGGAGTCGGGACGGAACCGGCTGCACGCCGCGTCGATGTCGGCCAGCTCGGCCCGCAGGATCAGCAGTGCGTCGTCGGCGCGGGCCGGGTCCGCGGTGAGGAGCACGGCCGTGGTGCCGAGCGCGGAGAAGACCGCGGTGGCGGGTTCCGTGTGGGCCGGACGTTTGGTGGCGGGGCGAGGGTCGGCGGGGTGGGCGGTTCCGGCCGGGAGCGTGGTGCGCCCGTTGCTTCCGGGGCGCCCGACGGAGTCCGCCGGTGTGGCGTTCACGACGCACCCGACTGCGTCTGCGGAGCCTGCGGGGTCGGCGTGGGCGCCTGCCCGGAGGGCTGCAGTCCACCGCTCGTGCCGGTGGAGGTGCCGCTGCCGTGACCGCCGGGTGCGGCGGTCTGGGCGATCCCGGGGATCACGTGTGCGTAACCGGCGCCCAGCACCGCGGTACCCGCGACGGCCGCGGCCGCCGCCCACCGGGTCGTGACGCTCACGCGCCGCCGCCCTCGTTCACGGCGGCGGACGGCGTCCTTCACGGATCGGTCCGAGTCTGCGGGCTGCTCAGGAAGAGGCATGGATGAACTCCTCGCTAGGAGGCCGGTTGTCCCACTCACCAGGCTGCCTCGTGGCCCGTCGGGAACCGGTTCAGGAGTTCTTCACAAGCGGTTAAGATCCCGCCCGCAGGCCACGCGACGGCCCCTGCGGCGGCAGCGCGGGAAGGTCCAGCACCACGGTCAGCCCGCCGCCGGCCGTGTCCTGAAGCCGTACGGTGCCGCCGTTGGCGGTGACCAGCCGATGCACGATGGCCAGCCCCAGGCCGCTGCCGGACGCCTCCGGATTGCCGAACCTGCGGAACGCCGCATCGCGCGCCGCCTCGCTCATCCCGGGTCCGTCGTCCACCACGCGCAGCAGCACCCGCTCACGCGTCGCCTGCCCCTCGATGCGGACCGCCGCCCCTTCCCCCACGGCGTCCAGGGCGTTGGCCACCAGGTTGTCGATCACCTGCTCCAGATCCCCGGCCCCCAGGTACGCCGTCAGCCGGGCGCCGCAGCGCCCGGCGAGCGACACCCGCCGTTCCCGGGCCACCGGCTCCCACGCGACGACGCGGTCGTCCACCACTCGGTCCACCCGGACGGCAACCGGCCTGGGCACCGCGTTCTCCGCCCGGGACACCGCCAGCAGCCCGTCCACCAGCCGGGACAGCCGGGCGATCTCCTCCTGCGCGCCGGCGAACTCCGCCGCCGTGGCGTCGTCGGCGCCCGCCGCCAGCAGGTCGAGCCGCAGCCGCAGCGCCGTCAACGGCGTACGCAGTTGGTGCGAGACGTCGGCGACGACCGCCCGGTGCCCGTGGATCAGCGTCTCCATGCGGGCCGCCATGGTGTTGAACGTCGAGGCGAGTCTGCGCACCTCCCGCGGGCCCCGTCCGCCCGGCGCCCGTACGTCCAGCGCGCCCTCGCCGAGCCGCAGCGCGGCGGCGTCCACGGCCCGCAGCGGACGCCCGACCCAGCGGGCCAGCGCCACCGACAACAGCACGCCCGCCGCCAGGGCGCCGGCGCCGATCAGCGCCAGTCGCCACCACATCGACGCGATCCGGTCGTGCATGCTCTCCGCCGACCGGGACAGCACGGACACCCCGACCGGATGCGTGGTGTCGCCGATCGGCTCCGCGACGACCAGCCGGTCGTCCCGCTCGCGCGCCGCTGTTCCCGGGTGGACGAGCACCTGGTGCGCCAGGTCGCCCCAGTTGCCGGCGGCCTGGTCGTCCTCATCGCCCTCACCTGTTCGTCCGGGGCACCCGGTGGCCGCCACGGGCTGTCCCGCCGTGTCGAAGACCGCGGCGCAGTCGCCTGCCCGCTCGGCCTGTTCCAGGAGCCGTCGCATGTCGGCGGGAGAGCGATGGTCCGACAGGTATTCCTCGGCCGCGGCGGCGATCGTCCGGTTCGCAGCCTCGGTCGTGTCCCGGAAAGAGGTGTGTTCGCGCTGCGTCATGGACAGCCCCAGCGGCACCACCGCCAGCACCAGCAGCAGGACGATCAGCGCCATGAAGGTCAGTGCGATACGCCGGGTCATCGCGCACCGGCGTCCGGGTCCTGGCCCGGCTCGGGTACGCCGAGGCGGAATCCGCGGCCGTACACGGTCTCCACCAGCCCGGGGACGCCGAGCTTGCGGCGCAGCGCCGCGATGTGCACGTCCAGCACCTTGGTGGGGCCGTACCAGTGGGCGTCCCAGGCGCGCTCCAGGACCTCCTGCCGGGTGACCACCCGCCCCGGGTCGACGGCCAGACACTCCAGGATGTCGAACTCCTTGGGTGTGAGCGCGACTTCGTGGCCGTCGACGGTCACTTTGCGGGTCCGCGGGTCCACCGCGAGGGGGCCGTGCCGCAACAACTCGGAGCCGGACGGCTGGACGCGGCGCAGCACGGCCCGGATCCGTGCCAGCAGCTCGGCCAGGCCGAACGGTTTGACCAGGTAGTCGTCGGCGCCCTCGTCCAGGGCCGCGACCCGGTCGGCTTCCTCGCCGCGCGCCGTCACCACGATGATCGCCGCGTCGGAGCGGCTCCGTAGCCGGCGGCAGACCTCGATGCCGTCCAGGTCGGGCAGTCCCAGGTCCAGAAGCACCACATCGGGTTCCGGGACCGCCGCCAGCGCCTCCCGCCCGGTGCCCACGCCGCGCGCCCGGTACCCGGCCCGCTCCAGGCCCAGCACCAGGGAGGCGGCGATCCCCGGGTCGTCCTCGACCACCAGAACAAGCACACCGACATCGTACGGTTCCGTCGTCCGTGCCCGGATTGGCCGGTGGGCCCCTCTCTGTGGCCCGTTCGGCCCTGCCGTCCGGCGCGGTGCGCGCGGTTGCATGGATACCCGGAGACCCTGTCGCGCCCGCAGGCGTGACAGGTCTGGAGACGCCGGAGGGCCGCTGCCGTGTCGCACACGAGAGACACCGGAGACGGACAGGCACCACCGCGGGCCCGGAATGTCCGTCGGCTGCTCGAACCGGCGCTGCTGGCCGCGACGGCGGTCGCCCTGCTGAGCGGGGGAATCGCCTGGGCGGCCGGGAACCAGGGCGTCGCCGACGTCTGCTGGGCGGCCGGCACCCTCCTGGCCGTCGTCCCCGCCGTGGCCTGGGTCGTGGCCGCGTTGCGCAAGGGACGGGCCGGCGTCGACCTGATCGCCGTGCTGGCGCTGGTCGGGACCCTGGCCGTGGGCGAGTACCTGGCGGGGGCACTGATCGCGTTGATGCTCGCGACCGGCCGGGCGCTGGACGCCGCGGCCGAGCGCCGCGCCTCCCACGACCTGCGGGCCCTGCTGGAGCACGCCCCCCGCTCGGCCCGCCGCCGCACCGGCCGGGAGGTCTCCGTGGTCCCGCTCGCCGACGTCGTCGTCGGCGACGTGCTCGTGGTCGGCCCCGGAGACGTGGTCCCCGTCGACGGCAGCGTCCTGGCCGGTACGGCGGAACTCGACGAGTCCGTGCTGACCGGCGAGTCCGCCCAGGTCGAGCGCGGCCCGCACGAACCCGTACGCAGTGGCGTCGTCAACGCGGGCGGCGTCTTCGAACTCCGGGCGACCGCCACCGCGCAGGACAGCACGTACGCGGAGATCGTACGGATGGCTCAGCACGCGGGCGCGGAGCGGGCACCGACCGTGCGGCTGGCCGAGCGTTACGCGGCGTGGTTCCTGCCCCTGTCCCTCGGGATGGCCGGCCTCGCCTGGCTGCTGAGCGGATCCGCCGAACGCGCGGTCGCCGTCCTCGTCGTGGCGACCCCCTGCCCGCTGCTGCTCGCCGCGCCGGTCGCCGTCGTCTCCGGACTGTCGAGGGCGGCCCGTCGCGGTGTCATCGTCCGGGACGGCGGGGCGCTGGAGCGGCTGGGCCGGGCGCGCACCCTGGTGATCGACAAGACCGGCACCCTGACCGCCGGCCGACCGCGCGTCCTGGCGGTCGCCGCCGCCCCCGGGCGCTCTCCGTCCGAGGTGCTGCGGCTGGCCGCCTCGCTCGACCAGGTCTCGGCGCATGTGCTGGCCGAGGCGATCGTCCGCGAGGCACGTACCCGCAACCTCACGCTGTCCATGCCCGCCGACGTCACGGAGGAACCCGGGCGCGGACCCGCCGGCACCGTGGACGGCCTCCGTCTCGGCGTCGGCAGGTCCGGCCTCGCCCAGGCGGCACTTCCCGACTGGGCCCATGCCGTGGACAACCGCGCCGTTCTCGACGGGGCCGCCGTCGCCTGGCTCACCGTCGACGGCACCCTCGCCGGCGCCGTCCTGCTCCAGGACCCGCTGCGCCACGACGCCCCACGCACCGTCCGCAGGCTGCGGTCGGCGGGGCTGACCCGGCTGCTGATGCTCACCGGCGACCGTGCGGAGCCCGCCCGTGAGGTGGGAGCCGTGCTGGGCCTCGACGACGTCCGGGCCGGTCAGCTTCCCGCCGACAAGGTCGCGGCGGTACGGGCGGAACGCGCAGTGGCCGTCACCGTCATGGTCGGCGACGGCGTCAACGACGCACCCGCCCTGGCCGCCGCCGACATCGGCGTGGCCATGGGAGCCCGCGGTTCCACCGCGACCTCCGAAGCCGCCGACATCATCCTCACGACCGACCGGGTGGACCGTCTCGCCGACGCCATGGACATCGCCGTGAGGGCCCGCCGGATCGCGGTCCAGAGCGCCGTCGGCGGGATGGCGCTGTCGCTGGTCGCCATGATCGCGGCCTCCCTGGGATGGCTGCCGCCCGCCGTCGGAGCCCTTCTTCAGGAAGCCATCGACGTCGCCGTCATCCTCAACGCCCTGCGCGCGTTGCTGCCCGCGCGGGGCGCCCGTATCGCTCTCGAACCGGACGCCGAGGATCTCATCCACCGCTTCGCGGCCGAACACGACGACCTCAGGGACGCCCTGGACGCCATCCGTGAAGCCGCCGGGCTGCTCTCCATGCAGGACGGTCCGGGATCGCTGGCCGCCGTGCGCCACGTCGACCACCTGCTCACCACACGGCTGCTCCCCCACGAACTCGCCGAGGAGCACCAGCTCTACCCCGCGCTGAACAGACAACTCGGCGGGCCGGAAACGACCGAGACCATGAGCCGGGCCCACACCGAGATCGCCCGTCTGTCCCGCCGCATCGCGACGCATCTCCGCATGGCGGACGAGTCGGGCGGACTGAGGCCGGAACAGATCGACGACCTGCGTGCCTGCCTGTACGGGCTCCATTCCGTTCTCCGCCTGCACTTCAGCCAGGAGGAGGAGAGCTACTTCTCACTCGCTCCCTGAGCCGGACCGCGTGTGATCCAAGGGGTCAACGATCCGGATGAGACTCAGAGGCAACTGAGAAGTCCCTATGAAAAAGTGCCGACGTTCCTCCAGAGATCCAGTCCGCGCGCTTATGGTCCGACCAACCCCCCATGGAGAAAGCCCACATGAGTCTCACTATTGTCAACGGACTGCCCGCACACATCCTGTTCGTGCACTTCGTCATCGTGCTCGTGCCGCTGAGCGCCCTGGCACTCATAGTGTGCGCGGTGTGGCCCAACGCGGCCCGGCGGCTCGGCCTGCTGCTGCCCATCCTCGCGCTCGTGACGCTGGCGACGGTGCCGGTGTCCACACACGCGGGTGAGTGGCTGGAACAGCACGTCGGCAGCGACCCGCTGGTGCGCAAGCACGCCGAACTCGGCGACGGCCTGCTGCCGTGGGCTCTCGGCCTCTTCGTGATCTCGGCCGTCATCTGGTGGACCGCCCGCCGCTCGGCGCCCGCCGCGGACGGCACGGCGGGTGCCTCCTGGTCGTCCTCGGTACTGGTTCGGGGCGCGGTCGTGATCGTTTCCCTCGCCGTCGCCGTCGGCGCCGTGGTGGACGTCTACCGGATCGGTGACTCGGGCGCCAAGGCCGCCTGGCACGACAACTACTCGAAGACGGCCACGCAGCACGGCGACGACTGACGGACGAGGCCGGCCTCGGGCTCCGACCGGCCGGCCTACTGCCTGAGGGCTTCCCTCCGGCACGGAAAAGGGCGAGGTCCGAAGACCTCGCCTTTTTCCGTGCACACCGGGCTCATGGCCAAACCAGGCAATAGGGCTGATGCCCCGCCTCGTGCAGCCGGTGCGAGAAGTCCTGCCACTCGTGCAGCAGCTGGTAGACGTTGAAGGCGTCCCGTGGGCCGCCCCGGTCCGGGACGGTGGACCAGATGAAGGCGGCCGCGCCGACGGCCTCCTCGCCTATGCCGCGCAGCGGGTCGACGACGGTCATCGGGAGCTTGACCACGGCGTAGTCGGGGTGCAGAACGACCAGTTCGAGCGGCGGCACCTTGTGCAGGGGAACGCCTTCTATGCCGGTGAGGACCATCGCGGCCATCGTCTCCGGCTTGATCTTGGTGAACATGCCGTTCATCCCGAGCTCGTCGCCGCCGAGTTCCTCGGGGCGCATCGAGATCGGGACCCGGGCCGCCGTCGCGCCGTCCGGCGCGCCGAAGTATTTGTACGTCACCCCCACCCGGCCACCATTCCCGCTCTCCGCTCGCAGTCGCTCGATCCGCTCGGGCTCACCCTGCGATCCCTGTGCCTGTCCAGCTCTCGTCCCGGCAGCTTCCTCCGCCTCGCGCCGGTGCTTCCCCCGCCGGGCACGCCGAGGGTTGAGGTCATCGGTCCCCTCGCCCAGTCCGCCACCGCGATGCATATCTCCACCCGACTGCTTTTCTAAGTCGCGAGACCCCCGCCACGCAACCCGATCATCGTGACAGTGACCTCCCCCACGGTCGCACGCCGAAACGTACGCCGAAACACCTGTCCGCGGGATCTTCGCGGCCCCTGAACACCGTCGTTCATGTGAGCTGTCCGTTCGTAGCCCAGTTTCGCAGATGGCCGGGGGAAGGAACCCGTTTGTCGTACCGGGCTCCGTCACACCGGCTCCGCGATGGCCGGGATCATTCCTCTGTGGAGCCGTACGTCGGGCCGCGTTCATCCGTTCACGGTCCCCCGTTCTTCCCCTCACGGCTCCCCTGGGCCCCTGGCCTACCCTGAGGAGGTCACTAGCCCCCCGGAGTCGGAGACGTCGCAGGTCATGACCGAACTGCCTTATCCCTATGCAGCCCCAGCCTCGCAGTCGCTGTTCGACCGTGCGACGGCCGTCACGCCAGGTGGCGTGAATTCTCCGGTACGCGCCTTCCGCGCCGTGGGCGGTACGCCCCGGTTCATGGTGTCCGGTACCGGTCCGTATCTGACCGACGCCGACGGCCGTGAGTACGTCGACCTCGTCTGTTCCTGGGGTCCGATGATCCTGGGGCACTCCCACCCCGAGGTCATCGCCGCCGTTCAGGAGGCCGTTTCGCGCGGTACGTCCTTCGGTACACCCGGTGAGGGAGAGGTCGCCCTCGCCGAGGAGATCGTCGCCCGCGTCGAGCCCGTCGAGCAGGTCCGGCTCGTCTCCAGCGGCACCGAGGCGACCATGTCGGCCATCCGGCTGGCCCGCGGGTTCACCCGGCGGTCGAAGGTGATCAAGTTCGCCGGCTGCTACCACGGGCATGTCGACTCGCTGCTCGCCGCGGCGGGCAGCGGGCTGGCCACCTTCGCGCTGCCCGACACGCCCGGTGTCACCGGCGCCCAGGCGGCCGACACCATCGTCCTGCCCTACAACGATCTCGAAGCCGTGCAGGCCGCCTTCCACGCGCACCCCGGTGAGATCGCCTGTGTGATCACCGAGGCCTCGCCCGGAAACATGGGTGTGGTTCCTCCCGCGCCCGGCTTCAACCAGGGCCTCAAGGACGCCTGCGCGAAGAACGGCGCCCTCTTCATCTCCGACGAGGTCATGACCGGCTTCCGCACCAGCAGGGCCGGCTGGTACGGGATCGACGGCGTACGTCCCGACCTGATGACCTTCGGCAAGGTGATGGGCGGCGGCTTCCCGGCCGCCGCGTTCGGTGGCCGCGAGGACGTCATGGCGCACCTCGCGCCGGCCGGGCCGGTGTACCAGGCGGGCACGCTCTCGGGCAATCCCGTCGCCACCGCCGCCGGGCTCGCGCAGCTGCGGCTGCTCGACGAGGCCGCGTACGACAAGGTCGACGCGGTGTCGGAGCGGATCCGGACGCTGGTGACCGAGGCGCTCACGAAGGAGGGTGTGACCCACCGCCTGCAGAGCGCCTCCAACATGTTCTCCGTCTTCTTCACGGGACGCGAGGTGCGCGACTACGAGGGCGCGAAGGCGCAGGAGTCCTTCCGCTACACCGCGTTCTTCCACTCGATGCTGGCGCAGGGCGTGTATCTGCCGCCGTCCTCGTTCGAGTCGTGGTTCGTTTCGACGGCCCATGACGAGCAGGCGGTTCAGCGGATCGCCGACGCCCTTCCGGCGGCGGCGCGGGCAGCGGCGGAGGCCACGGCATGAGCGGGACCATCGGTACGAACGGCGGCGGCGACATCACCGTCGTCCACGTGATGCGGCACGGCGAGGTCGCCAACCCGGGCGGGGTGCTCTACGGGCGGCTGCCCGGGTACCACCTCTCCGAGCTCGGGCGGCAGATGGCCGACCGGGTGGCCGAGCGCCTCACCTCGCGCGATGTCACGCATGTCGTGGCCTCGCCGCTGGAGCGGGCGCAGGAGACCGCCACGCCGATCGCGAAGGCCCACGGGCTCGACCTGGCGACCGACGGGCGGCTCATCGAGGCCGACAACGTCTTCCAGGGCAAGACCTTCGGTGTCGGGGACGGCGCGCTGCGGCGGCCGGAGAACTGGAAGCATCTCGTCAACCCCTTCAAGCCGTCCTGGGGCGAGCCGTACGTCGACCAGGTCGTCCGGATGATGGGGGCGCTGGACGCCGCCAAGGACGCCGCGCGCGGCCACGAGGCGGTGCTGGTGAGTCATCAGCTGCCGATCTGGATCGTCCGCAGCTATGTGGAGAAGCGGCGGCTGTGGCACGACCCGCGCAAACGTCAGTGCACGCTGGCGTCTCTGACCACCTTCACCTACCGAGGCGACAAGATCGTGTCCGTGGGCTACACCGAGCCCGCACGCGATCTGGTTCCGGCCCATCTCCTCGCGGGCGCCAAGCCGGTGAAGGGCAAGGACAAGGCGTTCGGGGCCTGACGGGCGGTACCGAGAAGCCGGTCCAAACGGGCTCATCTTCGCAAAATCATATAAATCTGCGCGCGTTAAACGGAACCTTCAACTTCATCGTGCCCTCTCATGGGATGCCAGCTGATAGTCAGCTGAGAGGGTGCGATGAAATGAGGACCGTATGCGGGACGTCAGCCGGAGGGGAATGATCGGCCTCGGCGCGGGTGCCGCGGCCGCGCTGGGACTTGCCGCGTGCGGCACCACCGCAGGGAAGGACGCCGCGCGCCATCCCGGCGGCTCCCCCACGGCCGGCACCGGGCGGCCCGGCGCCCCGAAGAAGCCGGCCGTGCGTCTCATCGGCGACGGCTCCACCGCCTACACCGGCAGGCAGCCGCGCCAGCCGCAGCACCCCGTGCCGCTGGAACCCGGTGAGACCCCGCCGCAGTTCGTGGTCTTCTCCTGGGACGGCGCCGGCGAGGTCGGCACCGGTCTGTTCGACCGTTTCCTCCAGCTCGCCAAGGAGAACGACGCGCACATGACGTTCTTCCTCTCCGGGCTGTATCTGCTGCCCGAGTCGAAGAAGCGCGCGTACGACCCGCCGAACAACCCCCGCGGCGCCTCGGACATCGGTTATCTCAGCGACGAGCACGTCCGTTCCACGCTGAAGCTGGTCCGTCAGGCCTGGCTCGACGGCCACGAGATCGGCACCCACTTCAACGGCCACTTCTGCGGCGGCTCCGGCTCGGTCGGCAACTGGACGCCCCGGCAGTGGCACAGCGAGATCGAACAGGCCAAGTCCTTCGTCACCGAGTGGCGCACCAACTCGGGCTGGACCGATCTTCCCCCGCTGCCCTTCGACTACGAGAAGGAACTCATCGGCGCCCGCACCCCCTGCCTGCTCGGCCAGAACAACCTGCTGCCCGCCGCAAGGGAGCTCGGCTGGCGTTACGACGCCTCCTCGCCCGGCGGTGTCCAGCGTTGGCCGCAGAAGAAGGAGGGGCTCTGGGACCTGCCGCTGCAGGCCATGCCCTTCCCCGGGCACCGCTTCGAGGTCCTCTCGATGGACTACAACATCCTCGCCAACCAGTCCGTCAACTCCACCCGGGCGCCCTCGTACAACTACCCGGGCTGGCGCACCCAGGCGTCCGAGTCGTACGTGGCGGGATTCAAGCGGGCATACGAGACGAATCGCGCCCCCTTCTTCATCGGCAACCACTTCGAGGAGTGGAACGGCGGCATCTACATGGACGCCGTCGAGCACGTGTTCACCCACATCGCCCGGGAGAAGGAGAAGGGCGCCGACGTGCGCATGGTCTCCTTCCGGCAGTTCGTGGACTGGCTGGACGTCCAGCGTCCCGAGGTGCTGGCGAAGCTCCAGTCGATGGACGTGGCGGAACAGCCGGACGGAGGCTGGCACTCCTTCCTTCGGGGGCAGGCCGCCTGAAATGCGGGTTTCCGCCCGCAAGGGGGGTGCGGAAGATCCCCGAAACGGGCATGCGAAACTTTTCACATGAGTGCCGCCTGCCGCGCAGACCAGCGCCCGAACCGCACCCGCGTCGCCCTGTTCACCGCAGGGGCCGCCGTCGCCGCGCTCGTCCTGTCCGCGTGCGGATCCGGCGGCACCTCCGGCGGCGCGGGCAACAGCAACTACGTCTCCGGCAAGGACGGCATCTCCACCGTCGCCAAGGGGTCCCGGGACGCCGTCCCGGACCTCTCCGGCAAGACCGTCGACGGCAAGCAGCTCGACGTCGCGGACTACAAGGGCAAGGTCGTCGTCCTCAACGTGTGGGGCTCCTGGTGCCCGCCGTGCCGCGCCGAGACGCCGAACTTCGTCAAGGTCGCCAAGGAGACCGCCGGGCAGGGCGTGCAGTTCGTCGGCATCAACACCCGTGACGCCAGCACCTCACTGGCGAAGGCCTTCGAGACGGAGCAGAAGGTCACGTATCCCAGCCTGTACGACCCGACGGGCAAGCTGATGCTCCGGTTCAAGAAGGGCACGCTCAACCCGCAGACGATCCCCTCCACGCTCATCATCGACCGGGACGGGAAGATCGCGGCCCGCACGCTGCAGGCTCTCAGCGAGGACAAGCTGCACGAGATGCTCGACCCCATCCTCGCGGAGAAGTGACCGGCGTGTCCCTTCTCCTGGCCTCCACGAACCTCGCCGCCCCGACCGGAATGAACACCACGGTCTACAGCGGCGCCCTGCTGCTCGCGCTGCCGATCGCGGTGCTCGGCGGGCTCGTCTCGTTCTTCTCGCCGTGCGTCCTGCCGCTCGTGCCCGGCTATCTGTCGTACGTCACCGGAGTCAGCGGCACGGACCTGGCGGAGGCCCGACGGGGACGGATGGTCGCGGGGGCCAGTCTGTTCGTGCTCGGCTTCACCGCCGTGTTCGTCTCCGGCGGGGCGCTGTTCGGGTACTTCGGCTCGACGCTGCACGAGTACAACGGCACGCTCAGCAAGGTCCTCGGCGCGCTGATGATCGCGCTCGGCGTGTTCTTCATGGGGCTGATGCCCTGGCTCACCCAGCGCGAGTTCCGCTTCCACCGGCGGCCGGTGACAGGGCTCGCGGGGGCGCCGGTCCTCGGCGCGCTGTTCGGCATCGGCTGGACGCCGTGTCTGGGCCCGACACTCACCTCCGTCAACATGCTCTCCATGGACCAGGCGAGCGCCGGGCGGGGGGCCATACTGACCGTCGCCTACTGCCTCGGCCTGGGAGTGCCCTTCGTCCTCGCCGCGGTCGCCTTCCGCAAGGCGCTCGGCGCGTTCGGCTGGGTGAAGCGGCACTACACCTGGGTGATGCGGATCGGTGGCGGAATGATGATCGTGACCGGCCTGCTCCTGCTCACCGGTGCCTGGGACGGCATCGTGCAGCAGATGCAGACCTGGTCCGACGGCTTCACGGTAGGGATCTGATCCATGAGCACGACCGACACCGGCAACACGTCCGAGTCCGCCGCGACGCCGCAGGACGAGGGCGCGCCGGACCCGGCGAGCACCAAGCGGCACATCGGGGTGAGCGCCGACGGCGAACTCGGCGAGGCCGGTTCGCAGCTGTCCACCGCGCCCGTGGAGACGGCGATGCCCGGCTCCTTCGGCGGCGCTCGGACACCGGGCGCCCTGGGATGGATCGCCTGGACCGCCCGCGAGGTGACCGGCTGGGCCCGCTGGTTCTGGCGCCAGCTGACGTCGATGCGGGTCGCGCTGATCCTGCTCTTCCTGCTGTCGCTCGGCGCCATCCCCGGATCGCTGATCCCGCAGTCCGGCACCGACGCGGCGAAGGTGCAGGACTTCAAGGACGCGCACAGCGTGCTCGGTCCGGTCTACGACCGGCTCGGTCTGTTCCATGTGTACAGCTCGGTGTGGTTCTCCTCGATCTACATCCTGCTGTTCATCTCGCTCATCGGCTGCATCGTGCCCCGCACCTGGCAGTTCGTCGGGCAGCTGCGCGGCCGTCCGCCGGGCGCCCCCAAGCGGCTGACCCGGCTGCCCGCGTACGCGACCTGGCGCACGGGGGCCGAGCCCGAGCAGGTCCGCGAGATCGCGCTCGAGGTGCTCAAGCAGAAGCGGTTCCGGGCGCACATCGAGAAGGACGCCGTCGCCGCGGAGAAGGGCTATCTGCGCGAGACCGGCAACCTGCTCTTCCACATCGCGCTGATCGTGATGCTCGTCGCCTTCGCCTGGGGCCAGCTCTTCAAGTCCGAGGGCGACAAGCTGATCGTCGAGGGCGACGGCTTCTCCAACACGCTGCTGTCCTACGACGACTTCAAGTCCGGCAACCTCTTCAGCACCGACGACCTGACGCCGTTCAGCTTCGACCTGAAGAACTTCACCGGCACCTACGAGCGGACCGGCCCCAACAAGGGCACGCCCCGCACGTACCAGGCGGCCGTCACCTACAGCGTGGGCGCCTACGGCAAGGACAAGAAGACGCTCGTCAAGGTCAACGAACCGCTCGAGATCGGCGACACGAAGGTCTATCTGACCGCCCACGGCTACGCGCCCACCGTGACCGTCCGGGACGGCAAGGGCAACGTCGTCTTCCACGACGCCGTGCCCATGCTGCCGCAGGACGGGAACGTCACCTCGGTCGGCGCGATCAAGGTGATGGACGGCTATCGGAACGCGCAGGGCCGCAGCGAACAGCTCGGCTTCTCCGCCTTCTTCGTGCCGACCTTCGCCGGGGCGGGCAAGGGCACCATGTTCTCCCAGTTCCCCGCGCTCGACTACCCCGTGCTCGCACTGAGCGGCTTCCACGGAAGCCTGGGCGTCGACGCGGGCCTGCCGCAGAACGTGTACCAGCTCGAGACCGCCCACATGAAGCAGTTCAAGGACGCCAAGGGCGAGATCGTCAAGTCGCGGCTGCGGCCCGGCGAGACGATGACGCTGCCGGACGGCGCCGGTTCGATCACCTTCGACAAGGACATCAAGGAGTGGGCGAACTTCCAGGTCACCCAGCAGCCCGGCAGTGACTGGGCGCTGGCCGGGGCGTTCACCGCGATCTTCGGACTCGCCGGGTCGCTGTTCATCCAGCGCCGCCGAGTCTGGGTGCGGGCGACCACCGGCGCCGACGGTGTCACCGTCGTCGAGATGGCCGGGCTCGGCCGCAGCGAGTCCGCGAAGCTTCCCGAGGAGCTCGGCGACCTGGCCGCGCTCGTGCACGAACAGGCACCCACCAAGCCCGACGAAGACGCGGCACCCACCGACGCCGACGCCGAACCCCCCGTACCCGCCGCTGAAGGGTCTGAGAAGCAGTGACGCTCGCCACCGCACACGACCTGGGCGCCGTGACCGATCTGGCCACCGCGACCAACGAACACCTCGCCAACATCAGCAACACGCTGATCTACTCCGCGATGGCCGTCTACACCCTGGCCTTCTTCGCCTACATCGCCGAGTGGCTCTTCGGCAGCCGCAGCAAGGTCGCCCGCACCGCCAACGCGCTCACCGCGAACGGCGCGAAGGCGGCCACGGCGGCCCCCGAGGTCACCGTGCAGAAGGCCGGCGGCACCGCCGTGCTGGAGCGGCCGAAGGTCGTCACCCGGTCCGCGGCGGGCGCGCGGGACGTACCCGACGGGCCCGGTGCGCACGGCGGGGACGAGCAGGGTGACCTCTACGGGCGTATCGCGGTGTCCCTCAGCGTGCTGGCGTGGGCCGTCGAGGCGGCCGGCGTGCTCGCCCGCGCCATGTCCGTGGGCAGGGCGCCGTGGGGCAACATGTACGAGTTCAACATCACCTTCTCCACCGTCGCCGTCGCGGTGTTCCTGGTCCTGCTCGCGCTGAAGAAGAACGTCCGCTGGCTCGGCCTCCCCCTGATCACCACGGTCCTTCTCGATCTCGGTCTCGCCGTCACGGTCCTGTACACCGCGAGCGACCAGTTGGTTCCCGCGCTGCACTCGTACTGGCTGTACATCCACGTCTCGACCGCGATCCTGTGCGGCGCCGTCTTCTATGTGGGTGCCGTCGGCACGGTGCTGTACCTCTTCAAGGACTCCTACGAGAACAAGCTCGTGAACGGCGGAGAGCCCGGCCGGTTCGCCACCTCCGTCATGGAGCGGCTGCCCGCCTCGGCCTCGCTCGACAAGTTCTCCTACCGCGTGAACGCCGCCGTCTTTCCGCTGTGGACGTTCACGATCATCGCGGGCGCGATCTGGGCGGGCGACGCCTGGGGCCGCTACTGGGGCTGGGACCCCAAGGAGACCTGGGCGTTCATCACATGGGTCGCCTACGCCTGCCACCTGCACGCGCGCGCCACGGCCGGCTGGAAGGGCCGCAAGGCCGCCTACATCGCCCTGATCGCCTTCGGCTGCTGGCTGTTCAACTACTACGGCGTCAACATCTTCGTCGGCGGCAAGCACTCCTACGCGGGAGTCTGACCCGCCCGGACGCGCCAAGGCCGGCCCCGGTGACCCGAGTCACGGAGGCCGGCCTTCGTCGTACGCGCGGGGTGCCGTCGGGTGCAGCGGCGGCAGCGAGACGAGCAGGGCCCGTGAGGACGGCGAGATGCCGGGTCGCCAGCCGGTCTCCCGGGCCGCCTCGGGCAGGGCGAGCCGGCCCGCGTTGCGCAGCGCCGGATGCGCGTAGCCCCGTAGCGCGGCGAAGAACACCGCCTGGTCCCTGATGCCGTCGGCGCGGTCGCGCAGGACCGGCTCCAGGAGTCCGAGGCCCGCGGGCTCCTGGACGTTGTCGATCAGCAGGACCGGGCGTCCGCGCCGGTGCGAGCGCTGCACCATCCCCGCGTAGGCGTCGTCGAGGTCGGCCAGCAGCGCCCGTACGAGATGGCGTTCGGCGTGTCTGCGGGCGTCGCCGCCCGCCCGGAAGTGCCGGGAGAGCAGGATCAGCGCGAGTTTGGGGCTGCCGCCCGCGTTCGGGTAGTCCCGGTACCAGGTGGCGGCCCTGCGAAGCCGGCGGTGGGCCGGGGAGACGCCCTCCGTGAACGCCTCCAGGGTCGCCTCGATGGTCGGCTCCACCACCGGACCCGTCCCGCTCATCGACGCGACGAGCTTGGAGATCACCTTGCTCACCCAGCGCCCCGCGAACCCCGACAGCCAGGAGTCGGCCTCGTTGAGCAGCAGGATCCGCTCCGCCTCCAGTCGGACGCGTGGCACGTCGCGGTCGTCCCAGCCGGCCGCCGCCACGGCCAGCAGCCCGGACGACAGCCGCGGAAAGGCGATCCTTCCGGCGCCCTTGACCGGTTCGGCGAGCTGCTCCGCGGCCGTGGTGAGCGCCTGCCCGACCGGCGACCAGGACTGCGCCGGACGTTCGGCGGGCGGCACGGTGAACTGCCGTTCCTCGCCGTCGATCAGGGCGATGGGGGTGTGCCCGCGATAGGCGTCGCGCAGGGCGAGGAGCACCGCGGTCTTGCCCTGCCCCCGGCCGCCCGCGAAGACCACGAAGGGCGGCTCCGCGGGGTGTTCGTACGGTGTGGCGTCGAGCTGGTGCGGACGCAGACCGACCAGTCGTGACGCGAGTCCGGGCGGATCGGTGTCGAACAGCGACCCCCGACTGTGAAGCTCTGTGTGCACCGCATCTCCCCCTGGTCAGCGGTCCGGTCCGAAGTGCTGCTGTGAGGTGTATCAACAACTGGTGAAGAAGGGGCAGTTGGTTCGGGATAGGTGACTTGGCGCCCGCTCGGCGCTCGTTCGCTTTCGAAAGTGTCCCGTCGTTCAGCCGACAGTGATCGAATCGAGCTTCTGGCGCAGATAGGTATGGGAGTCGACGGGTTCGTACGCGACGCGGCCCACGGGGGCGGGCACCGACTCGACCCGCGTTCCCGGTGTGCACTCGCCGAAGTACACGAGCGAGATCAGCTCCTCGGCGGGCGCGTCGGCGGGCGGCGGCAGCACCCGGTGCCGTCCCGAGCGCCATCGGTCGCCGGTCCAACGGGCCATGAGATCACCGATGTTGATCGTGAACGCCGCCGGGTCGAAGGGCGCGTCCTGCCAGCCGTCCTCGTCCGTGAACACCTGGAGCCCGCCCTTGCCGGCCTGCCGGTCGAGGATGGTGACGGTGCCGAAGTCGGTGTGCGGCCCGATGCGGAACTGGCCCGGCAGGGGCTCGCCGACGGCCTCCGTGCCCGGATACCAGTTGATGTTGAAGCCGTACGTCGGGTGGTCCATGTGCCGGGTGAAGAAGTCCGGTTCGAGGCCGAGCGCCTCGCCGAGCAGCTCCAGCAGGTGGTTCTCCAGCTCGCCCATCGCCGCCAGGTACTCCTCGCAGAGCTCGCGCAGCTCCGGGGCCTCGGCGGGCCAGACGTTCGGCGCGTACCACTCCGCGTTGGTCTCCGGGTCCTCGAACGGCTCGCTTGTCGCGAACGTCAGTGACTCCTTGAGGTCCGGCGGGGTCTCGGTGCCCTCCGCGTAGCCGTTGGCCTCGGCGCCCGGCCCGAGCCAGCCGCGCCCGCCGACCCGGGCGGCGTACGGCTGTTTCGTCCCGGCGGGCAGTGCGAAGAAGGCACGGGCGGTCTCCCTCAGGCGGCGGCGCAGTTCCGGGTCCACGCCATGGCCGGTGACGAGCAGGAAGCCGGCGGTCCGCAGGGCGTCGTCGACGGTGCGGGCGACGGTGGCGCGGGCCCCGGGGTCCCCGGAGAGCCAGGGGCCCAGGTCGACGGTGGGGATGCGGGTCGGCGCCGGGGCGACGGGACCGCTCGGGCCGTCCGCCGTGCCGCCGTCCGCCGTGCCGGGGCTGCCTCCGGACGAATCCGCGGGAACGGCTGCTTCTGCGGGAACGGTCGATTTCGCGGGAGCGGCCGATTCCGCCGGAACGGTCGAATCCGCGGGAAGGGCCCCCGCCCTCGGGTCACTCACCGATGTCCTCGTTCCACAGAGCCGGGTTGTTCTTGATGAAGTCGCGCATCAAAGCCGTGCACTCGGGATCGTCGAGCAGCATGATCTGTACGCCGTGCTCGGCGAGCCAGTCGTGACCGCCGTGGAAGGTGGCCGCCTCGCCGACGACGACGCGCGAGATGCCGAACTGCCGGACCAGACCGCTGCAGTACCAGCACGGTGACAGGGTGGTCACCATGGTCGTACCGCGATACGTCCGCTGCCGTCCCGCGTCGCGGAAGGCGGCCGTCTCGCCGTGCGCCGAGGGGTCGCCGTCCTGGACGCGGCGGTTGTGACCGCGGCCGAGGAGGGTGCCGTCCGCGCCGTACAGCGCCGCCCCGATGGGGATACCGCCCTCGGCGAGCCCCGCGCGGGCCTCCTCCAAGGCGGTGGCGAGCCATGCGCGGGCCTGTGCCTGATCGATGCGCTCCATGGTTCCCACTCTCCTGCGGGACTCCAGTCTCCTGTGGCCGGAACACGAGGGCAATGCGGGTAAGCACCCTCCCGGCGCGACGGGGCCGTCCGGCGGGAGGTCAGCGGCGGTGGGCGCGCAGGGGTCGCCCGGGGTCGTCAGCCGCTCTCCGGCCTGCGGGCCAGGATGAAGGCCTGCGGGGTCTTCTCCGGGCCCTCGGCCTCGCGGACTAGGCGGGCAACCTCGAACAGGCCCGCGTTCCTGAGGAGTTCGGCGACCCGCTCGGGCGGGAAGCGGTGGACGTCGAGGTCCACGTCATGGCCGTACGCGTGCTCCAGGCGGACGCGTTCGGCGCCGACCTTGAAGGCGATGAGCAGATGGCCGCCGGGGGCCAGGACACGGTGGAACTCGGCGAACATCACGGGGAGTTCGTCGATCGGCGTGTGCACGGTGGAGTACCAGACGAGGGCTCCGGCGAGCGTGCCGTCCCCGAGGTCGAGGCCGGTCATCGTGCCCACCTCGAACCGCAGATGGGGATGGGTCCGGCGGGCCACCGCCACCATCCCCGGCGACAGGTCGATCCCGAACGCGTCGAGCCCCAACTTCTCCAGATGGACCGTCACCCGCCCAGGCCCGCACCCGAGATCCGCCACGGCCCCGCCCCCGCCGGCCCGCACCCGCTCCGCGAACGCCGCCAGCATCGCGAGGTTCAGCGGTCCGCCCAACTGGTCCTTGAGCAGCTCGGCGTAGTCGGCGGCGACGGTGTCGTAGGAGGCGCGGGTGGCGTGGAGGCGAGTCGTCATGGCGGGGAAGGGTAGACCGGGGGTCCGACACTCACGGCCGTCACCGATCCGAATGCGCCACCCGCAGCAGCAACTTGCCCGTGCTCGTCCGCGACCCCATCAGCGCGTGCGCCTCCCCGGCCGCCTCCAGGTCGAACTCCGCCGTCACCGGCAGCGTCACGGTGCCGTCGGCCACCGCCTCGAACGCGCGCGAGGCGATGTCGCGGAGGGCGGCCGGGGCCGTCCTGGCCAGGCCGAGGATCGAGAACCCGCCGACCGACAGGCCGGTCGGGTTGAGCTCCGGCTGGCCCACCGCCCAGGGCTCCTCCGAGCTCGCGTTGCCGAAGGCGACCAGACGGCCGAAGGTGGCGAGGGAGGCGAGGGAGGACCGGAAGGTCTCGCCGCCCACCGGGTCCAGCGCCAGGTCCACTCCGCGGCCGGCGGTCGCCGCGCGGACCTCGTCCCGGAAGGGACCCACGAATACCTCGTCGTAGCCGTGGCCGAGGGCGTATGCGGCCTTCGGCGCGCCGGACACGACGCCGTACACCGCGCCGGCCCCGGCCGCCTTCGCCAGTTGGCCCAGCACCGTGCCCACGCCGCCCGCCGCGCTCTGGACGAGCACCGTCTCGCCGGCCTTGAGCCGGCCCACGGTGTGCAGCAGCCCGTACGCCGTGGGCAGGACGGTGGGGAGAGTGGCGCCGGGGCGCAGACCGACACCGTCGGGCAGCGGGAAGACCGTGACGGCCTCGGCCACGGTGACGTCCGCGTAGGCCCCGCCCTCCGTCAGCGCCGCGACCTCCTGGCCGGCCCGCAGTCCCGTCACGTCCGGGCCGACCGCCCGGATCCGGCCCGAGACCTCCAGGCCCGGTACGAAGGGCAGACGCGGTACGCGGTAGCCCTGCGACCTCGCCAGCAGATCGGCGAAGTTCACGCCCGCGTAGGCCACGTCGATGCTCACCTGCCCGGGGCCCGGCTCGGGGACCTTCGCCTCCACGACCCGCAGGACCTCGGGACCGCCGTACTCCTGGAATTCGACCGAACGCATGGCACACCCCTGGTTGATGCTCGGCAGGACAGCCGGCGCCCCGCGCCCACTGTTCAATGAAAAGCGAACACTCGAGAGTGTATGGTTTTCATCGAACACTCGGCAAGCGGATCGGGAAAACACCAGGGAGGCCCGGCGTGGCGGAGCGGACCAGTCATCGGGCGGCGCCCGAGCACACCCACCCCGACGAGGTCCCCGTACCGGCCGCCCTCGCGGCCCTCGCCGATCCCGTGCGGATCCAGCTCGTCAGGGAGCTGGCGGGGTCCGCGGAGTGGAGCCGCAGCTGCGGCAGCTTCGACGTGCCCGTCGGCAAGGCGGCTCTCAGCCATCACTTCGCCGTACTGCGCGGAGCCGGACTCGTCGAACAGCGCGACGAGGGCCCCAAGCGCGTCAACCGGCTCCGCCGGCCGGAGTTCGACGCCCGCTTCCCGGGCCTCCTCGCCCTCGTCCTGCGCGAAGAGCCGGCCCGCTAGCTCCCGCCCCGCCCGTCGGCCGGTAGAGGCATCGGCGGCGCCGATGGGGCCATCGGCAGGACGCCCCACTGGCCCGTGGCCCGCCACCGGTCCCCGCTCCTACCTTCGGGGCATGACCTCCGCCACCGCAGTCGCGAACACTGAGAACAAGGGCGCCGCCCAGCTGACCGCCGCCATGATGCTCTCCGGCACCCTCGGCGTCTTCGTCGTCGAGTCCGGCGCCTCGCCCTTCAACGTCGTCTTCTTCCGCGTCCTGTTCGGGGCGCTCGCCCTCGGCGGCTACGCGCTGGCCCGGGGATACTTCCGGGGCCACGGGTTCACCCCGCGCAAGCTCGGACTCGCCGCGCTCGGCGGGGTGTTCATCGTCTTCAACTGGGTCCTGCTCTTCCAGTCGTACGAGAACACCTCGATCTCCGTCGCCACCGTCGTCTACCACACCCAGCCGTTCTACGTGGTGCTGCTGGGCGCCCTCCTGTTCCGTGAACGGCTCACCGCCGCCAAGGCCGGCTGGATCGCGCTGGCCTTCGCCGGTCTGGTCCTCGTCTCGGGCGTCACCCCGGCCGACTTCTCGCACGGCGGGGCGTATCTCACCGGCGTCGGGCAGGCCCTCCTCGCCGCACTCCTGTACGGGCTGTCCACCCTGGTCACCAAGCGCATCACCGGCGTACGGCCGCACCTCATCGCGCTCGTCCAGGTCCTCGTCGGCATCCCGCTGCTGCTCCCCTTCGCCGACTTCGGCGCGATGCGCGGGACCGGCGCCGACTGGGGCTGGCTGGTCGGGCTCGGAGTCGTCCACACGGGCCTGATGTACGTCCTGATGTACGCCGCGTACGCCAAGCTCCCGACCGCGAAGATCGCGGTGCTCGCCTTCACCTACCCGGCCGTCGCCATGGTCATGGACTGGGCGGTGTACGGCCACCACATCGGCCTCGTCCAGGCCCTCGGCGTCCCGCTGATCGTGACGGCCAGCCTGAAGGTCACGCTTCCCCGCGCCGCCGGGAGCGGCCCGGCCGCCCGGATCACTCGGACCGACCGGTCTCCTCGGACACCAGTTGCCGTGCCCGCTCCACGAACAGCCGCGCATGAGCCGGAAGCCGCTTCCCGGCCCGCCACGCCAGTTGCGTCCGAAGCGTGAACGGCGGTTCCCAGCGCAGTCGTACGAGCTCGCCCCGCGCCAGTTCCGCGGCGACCGTCACCTCCGGCAGCAGCGCGATGCCGAGGCCGGCCGCCGCGGCCCGTTTGGTCGCCTCGATCGTGCCGAACTCCGTGAAGTCGACGGAGGAACCCTCCGGGACACGGGAGTTGAGCTCCCGCTCGAACAAGTCCCGGTAGGCGCAGCCGGGTTCGGTGGCGAGCAGCGACCGGCCCGGGAGATCGGCGGTGTCCGGTGCCGTGCCGGCGAGCGGATCGCCGGGCGCGGCGACCAGCGCCAGTGGCTCCACCGCCAGCACCGCGACCTCCAGACCCGCGTGCTCGGTCTCCTCCTCCATCAGGAAGCCGACGTCGTACGTGCCCTGGAGCAGCGCCCGGCGGGTCTCGTCGCCGATGGTCGTGCGCAGCGACAGCCGGACCCGGGGGTGACGGTGGTGGAAGAACTCCAGGAGCGGCAGCAGCCGGTACGAGGTGAGGGACTCCATCGTGCCGACGGTGAGGGTGCCGGAGGGCTCCTCGGCGCCGACGACCGCGGCCCGCGCCTCGTCGGTCAGCTCGATGATCTGCCGGGCGTAGGGCAGCAGTCGTTCACCGGCCTCGGTCAGCCGGATCCTGCTGCCCAGCCGGTCGAAGAGTTCCGTGCCGAGCGAGGTCTCCAGGGCGCGGATCTGGCTGGTCACACTGGACTGCGCGTACGCCAGCTCGGCAGCGGCCCGGGTGAAGCTCAGTACGGTCGCGACCTTCTCGAAGGTCACCAGCAGGCGCAGTTCCACCTCAGGACTCTTCGTCGGTCCTGCTCTGCTCCTCGCGCCGCTTCAGCTCGTCCTCGCGGCGCCGCAGGTCGGCCTCCCAGTCCTTCAGGAGGGCCTCGTCCTTGCGGTTCTCGGCCTTGAGGGACTGGAGGAACTCGGGGTTGTCGTCGGGAGCGACGAACGTCGTCCGGTGGTTGCGGTGCCACTCGGAGGGCGTGGCGCCGGCGCCCGGACCCCTGCGGTTGCGGCCCGCGACGAGCCAGACGACGGGACCGACCAGGATCTCGCCGAAGAGCAGGATGATGATGATCCAGACCACCTTGGGCAGGCCTCGGACCTCCTCCTCCGGCGTGTTCAGGCAGTCGATGAAGGCGTAGATCATCAGCGCCAGAACCAGCAGAAACGGCAGATACCTGAGCATGACCGAACGTTCCCCCAGTGAACGGTGGCGGGGCGGCACGGGCCCCCCGGTGACGGGCACAGGGTAGCGGGTGGCCGATACTTGGACACATGGCTTACGACGATCTTCGCTCCCTGCTCAGGGCGCTGGAGCGCGAGGGCGACCTCAAGCGCATCAAGGCCGAGGTGGATCCGTACCTGGAAGTAGGGGAGATCGTCGACCGGGTGCAGAAGGCGGGCGGCCCCGCGCTGCTCTTCGAGAACGTGCGCGGGTCGGCGATGCCGCTCGCGATGAACGTCTTCGGCACCGACCGGCGACTGCTGAAGGCCCTCGGCCTGAAGTCGTACGCCGAGATCTCCGAGAAGATCGGCGGACTGCTCCGGCCGGAGCTGCCGCACGGTTTCGTCGGAGTGCGCGAGGCCTTCGGGAAGCTCGGCGCGATGGCGCACGTCCCGCCGAAGAAGGTGAAGGACGCGCCGGTGCAGGAGGTGGTGCTGCGGGGCGACGACGTCGACCTCGACGCCCTGCCCGCCCTGTTCACCTGGCCCGAGGACGGCGGCTCCTTCTTCAACCTCGGGCTCACCCACACCAAGGACCCCGAGTCCGGCATCCGCAACCTCGGCCTCTACCGGCTCCAGCGCCACGACAAGCGCACCATCGGCATGCACTGGCAGATCCACAAGGACAGCCGGAACCACTACCAGGTCGCCGCCCGCAGGGGCGAGCGGCTGCCCGTGGCGATCGCCTTCGGGTGCCCGCCCGCCGTGACGTACGCCTCCACCGCCCCGCTGCCCGGTGACATCGACGAGTACCTCTTCGCCGGGTTCCTCCAGGGCAAGCGGATCGAGATGGTCGACTGCAAGACCGTGCCGCTCCAGGTGCCCGCGAACGCCGAGGTCGTCCTCGAAGGCTGGCTGGAGCCGGGCGAGATGCTGCCCGAGGGGCCGTTCGGCGACCACACCGGGTTCTACACCCCGCAGGAGCCGTTCCCGGCGCTGACCATCGACTGTGTGACGATGCGCCGGCGGCCGCTGCTCCAGTCCATCGTGGTGGGGCGGCCTCCGACGGAGGACGGACCTCTCGGCCGGGCGACGGAGCGGTTCTTCCTGCCCCTGCTGAAGATCATCGTGCCGGACATCGTGGACTATCACCTGCCGGAGGCGGGCGGCTTCCACAACTGTGCGATCGTCGCGATCGACAAGAAGTACCCCAAGCACGCCCAGAAGGTGATGCACGCCGTCTGGGGCGCCCACATGATGTCCCTGACGAAGCTCATCATCGTCGTCGACGCGGACTGCGACGTCCACGATCTGCACGAGGTGGCCTGGCGGGCGCTCGGCAACACGGACTACGGACGGGACCTCACCGTCGTCGAAGGCCCGGTCGACCACCTCGACCACGCCTCCTACCAGCAGTTCTGGGGCGGCAAGGCGGGTATCGACGCGACGAAGAAGTGGCCCGAGGAGGGCTACACCCGGGACGGCGGCTGGCCCGAGATGGTGCTGTCCGACCCGGAAACGGCGGCGAAGGTCGACCGCCGTTGGAAGGAGTACGGGCTGTGAGTTCAGCTTCCGCGGCGCTTCCGCAGCCGGGCCGCACCAAGGCGTTCCTGCGCCTCGTCATGATCGAGCACTCGGTGTTCGCGCTCCCCTTCGCCTACATCGCCGCGCTCACGGCGATGTTCGCGTGGGACAAGAACATCCACTGGGGAAAGCTGCTCCTCGTCACCGTCGCGATGGTGGGCCTGCGCACCTTCGCCATGGCGGCGAACCGGATCATCGACCGCGAGATCGACGCCCGCAACCCCCGTACGGCCCATCGTGAACTGGTCACCGGCGCGATGAGCGTGAAGCACGCCTGGACGGGCGCGCTGGTCGCCCTGGTCGTGTTCCTCGCCGCCGCCGCCCTGCTCAACCCGCTGTGTCTGGCGCTGGCGCCCATCGCGGTCATCCCGATGGTCGTCTACCCGTACGGCAAGCGGTTCACGAACTTCCCGCAGGCCATCCTGGGTCTCGCCCAGGCGATGGGTCCGATCGGCGCCTGGATCGCCATCACCGGCACCTGGTCCTGGGACGCCGTCGTCCTCGGCCTCGCGGTCGGCGTGTGGATCGGCGGCTTCGACCTGATCTACGCCTGCCAGGACGTCGAGACCGACCGGGAGATCGGCGTGATGTCGGTACCGGCGCGCTTCGGCATCCCGGCCGCGATCTGGGGTGCGCGGGCCTGCCACGCGGTGACGACGGCGCTCTTCGTCTGGTACGGGGTGGCCACCGGCGCGGGCGCCTTCTTCTGGCTCGGCCTGGTGATCGTCTCTGGCGCGTTCCTGTACGAGCACTCCATCGTGAAGCCGCACGACCTGACCCGTCTGAACCGGGCGTTCTTCCAGGTCAACGGTTTCATCGGCATCGCGCTGTTCGTGTGCGCCCTGCTCGATCTGCTGGTGCGCGGGCTCACGGTCTGACCATGGGCGGTGGCCGGATAGGCTCGACATCATGAAGCCAGGACAGACGCAGCGCCGGCCTTGGATCGTGGGGGTGTCCGGCGCGTCCGGTACGCCGTACGCGGCCGCGGTGCTGCGTTCGCTGCTGGAAGCGGGGGAGAGCGTCGACCTGGTCGTCAGCAGGGCCTCACGGCTGACGCTGCTCGACGAGACCGGCCTCCCGTTCCGCGACGCCCACTGGCGGGACGACCTGCGTGAATGGCTGGCGCGGGGCGCCGACGGCAAGCCCGGCACCTTCGACGCCTTCGAGGAGCATCTCGACGGCGTACGGCACTGGAGCGCGGGCGACCTGGCGGCGGGGCCCTCGTCGGGCTCGTACCCGGCCAAGGGCATGCTCATCGTGCCCGCGTCCACCGCCTGCGTGGCCGGAGTCGCCCTCGGCCTCTCCAAGGATTTGTTGCAGCGGGCCGCGAGCGTCACTCTCAAGGAGGGACGCAAGCTGGTCGTCGCCGTACGGGAGACCCCGCTCAACGGGCAGACGCTGCGTCACCTGGTCTCCCTGGACGACGCCGGCGCGACCGTGCTGCCCGCCTCGCCGGCGTTCTACGCGGGCGCCACGCACATCCAGGACCTGGTGGACTTCGTCGCCGGGCGGGTCCTCGACGCGGCGGGTGTCGAACACGGCCTGTACCGCCGGTGGAAGGGCGAACTCGGGAGCGGTTCCCGGAGCGACACCACCTGAGGGACGCGCAGGACGCACCGGGCACCACCAGGCAGTTCAGGACCCTTCAGACCTTCTCGGATCTTCAGACACTCCAAGACCTCGCGAGACCTCAAGGCCTCGCAAGACCTCTCAACACCTCAAGACTTCTCAGACCTTTTCAGTGGAAGGCTTCGATCGCATGGACGCGGTGGACAGGCAGCTCATCCAGGCCCTCAGGGAGAACGGCCGGGCCTCCTACGCGGAGCTGGGGCGCCTCGTCGGTCTGTCGGGACCCAGTGTCACCGACCGCATCAACCGGCTGGAGGCGGCCGGTGTCATCACCGGGTACCGCGCGACGGTCGACTCGGCCTCGCTCGGTCTCGGCGTCACCGCCCTGATCGGCATCTCGCTCTCCGACGCGGCCGACCACGAGGACGTGGCCCGGCGTCTGCGCGACCTCAGTGAGATCGAGGACTGCTGGTTCATCGCGGGCGACGACTCGTTCATGCTCAAGGTGCGGTCGAGCGACGTCGACGGACTGGAGAAGACCATCCGGCGTCTGTCCGGGACCAAGGGCGTCTCCCGGACCCGTACGACGATCGTGCTCTCCACCAAGTGGGAGAACCGGGTCGGAGAGCTGCCCGAGGAGGACTAGGGACACCCCTGGCGCGAAGGCCCTGATGGGGGGCCTTCCGCCGGAAGTCGGGGGAGTACGGTTGGCAGCGTTTCGTCACAGGGAGAGGTAATCGCATGGATGTCGGGCTCAAGCGCGAGCTGGAGGACAAGGTCCGGGCCGGTGAGCGGCTCAGCCGCGAGGACGGCATCGCGCTGTACGAGTCGGACGACCTGGCGTGGCTCGGCGGCCTCGCGCACGAGGTGCGCACGCGGAAGAACGGCGACGTCGTCCACTTCAACGTCAACCGTCACCTCAACATGACGAACGTGTGCACCGCGTCCTGCGCGTACTGCTCGTTCCAGCGCAAGCCGGGCGAGAAGGACGCGTACACGATGCGCATCGAGGAGGCCGTCCGCCTCGCCAAGACGATGGAGGGCGAGAACCTCACCGAGCTGCACATCGTCAACGGCCTGCACCCGAACCTGCCGTGGCGCTACTACCCGCGCTCGCTCAGCGAGCTGAAGAAGGCCCTGCCGGACGTCTCGCTCAAGGCGTTCACGGCCACCGAGATCCATCACTTCGAGACCATCTCGGGGCTGTCGGCCTCGGAGATCCTCGACGAGCTGATCGAGGCCGGCCTGGAGTCGCTGACCGGCGGCGGCGCGGAGATCTTCGACTGGGAGGTCCGGCAGCACATCGTCGACCACCGCACCCACTGGGAGGACTGGTCGCGCATCCACCGCCTCGCGCACGAGAAGGGTCTCAAGACCCCGTGCACGATGCTGTACGGGCACATCGAGGAGCCCCGTCACCGGGTCGACCACGTGCTGCGGCTGCGTGAACTCCAGGACGAGACCGGCGGCTTCCAGGTCTTCATCCCGCTGCGCTACCAGCACGACTTCGTGGACATGAAGGACGGCAAGGTCAGGAACCGGCTCCAGGCGCGCACCCAGATGGCGACCGGCGCCGAGGCCCTGAAGACCTTCGCGGTCTCCCGGCTGCTCTTCGACAACGTCCCGCACGTCAAGGTCTTCTGGGTCATGCACGGCGTCCAGACCGCCCAGCTCGCGCTCCAGCACGGCGCCGACGACATGGACGGATCGGTCGTCGAGTACAAGATCACGCATGACGCCGACAACTACGGCACCCCGAACAAGCTGACCCGCGACGACCTCCTGGACCTGATCCGGGACGCCGGTTTCCGCCCCGTCGAGCGCAACACGCGGTACGAGATCATCCGCGAGTACGACGGACCGGACCCGGCGCGTCGCGAGTCGCCGCAGCCGATGCGGGTCTGACGTGGGGCTGCTCTTCGAACTGGACCCGGCCGTCACCCCCGAGCTCCGGGACGGTGTCGTAGCCCTCTGGGTGGACGTCTCGAACGCGGGCGGCTCCGTCGGCTTCGTGCCGCCGGTGACCGCCGGCGACGTCCGCCCGGAACTCGTGAAGCACTTCGTCGCCATGGCGGAGGGCCGCACCCGGCTCCTGGTCGGCCGGGACGAGGCGGGCGACGTCGCCGCGACGGCCTTCCTCACGCACAACACCCACCGGCTGATGAAGCACTGGGTCTGGCTGTACACCGTGATGGTGCACCCCCGGCACCAGGGCAAGGGGTACGGCCGGGACCTGCTCGCCGCCGTCGAGGACGTCGCGGGCAGCCTCGACGGCATCGACGCGATCCGGCTGACCTGCCGGGGCGGCGAGGGGCTGGAGCGCTTCTACACCTCCTGCGGCTACAAGGAGGTCGGACGGGTGCCCGGCGCGATCCGTGTCACGCCCGGCGACGAACGGGACGACATCACGATGCTGCTGCCCCTGGCGCTCCGCGGCTGAGGGCCCCCGCGCTCCGCGACCGAGGACTCCCTCGGTCCGCGACCGAGGACTCCCTCGGTCCGGGACCGAGGTGCCCTCAGTCCGGGACCGAGGACCCGCTGCAAGATCGCCGTCCCGGCGTGCTTCACTGGACAGAGTTCTTTGGGAGCGTTCGGAACGGAAGAGTGGATTGAGATGTTCCGCTACACACTGATGCGCCTCGGTATCTTCGTGGGCTGCCTCGTGGTCGTCTGGGGCCTCGTCTACTCGGGCATCGCCCCGCGCGGCCTCGGCGACTCCAACTACATGTGGGTCGTCCTGCTCGCCCTGGTGATCTCCGCGCCGATCAGCTTCGTCGTCCTGCGCGGCGAGCGCGACCGCGCCTCGGCCCAGGTCGTCGCCCGCGTGGACCGCGCCAAGGCCAACCTGGAGCGCAACCGCAACCAGGAGGACGCCGTCCTGGACGAGACCGCCGAAGGCGCCCCGAACCAGGCCTCCTGACACTCCTGCGCGCCCGGCCCGGCGGCGGCCGATCGTACGCTTGGCGCATGGGTGCTGTGAAGAACAAGCGGATGCCGCGTGCGGTACGCGAACAGCAGATGCTGGACGCGGCCGTACGGACCTTCGGGCAGCGCGGGTACCGGGCCGCGTCGATGGACGAGATCGCCGAACTGGCGGGCGTGTCCAAGCCGTTGGTGTATCTGTACCTGAACTCGAAGGAAGACCTGTTCACCGCGTGCATCCGGCGTGAGGCCAAGGCGCTCACCGCCGCCGTGCGCGCCGGTGTCCGCCCCGGACTCCCCGCCGACCGCCAACTCTGGGAAGGGCTGCGGGCGTTCTTCACCCACACCGCGGAGAACCCGGACGGCTGGTCGGTTCTGCACCTCCAGGCCCGTACGCACGGTGAGCCCTTCGCGGCCGAGGTCTTCGCGATGCGCGAGGAACTGGTCCAGTTCGTCACGCAGTTGATCGTCGTCGCCGCGCGCGAGGCGCACCGTGACCCGTCGCTGCCCGCCCGGGAGGTCGCCGGGCTCGCGGAGGCACTGGTGGGCGCCGCCGAGTCGCTGGCCGCGTGGGCCAACGCCACCCCGGGCGTCTCGGCCCGGCAGGCCGCCGCCACCCTGATGAACTTCGCCTGGGCGGGACTCGGCACGATGATGCAGGGCCGCCCGTGGTCCCCGCCCGCCGCGGGGATCCCGCCCCAGGCCGCCGCGGAGGTCTGACACACCCGCCCGGCGCGGGTTCCGTCCGCGTCGGCCGGGTCAGTTCTGGCCCCAGCGGCGCAGTGCGGGGGCGACCTTCTCGCGGCCCACGCGGTAGAGGGACTTGGCGCCACCGCGCGCCGCCCGCCGGACGACCGCCCGCAGCGGGCCCGTTCCGCCCCCGCCCGGCGCGGGAGTCAGCGGCCTGCCCTTCTCGTCGAGGCCGTTGCGCTCCAGGATGCCGCCGAGATACGCGCCCGCGCGCTGCGGCGAGTAGTACGGGCGCAGCGCGGGCAGCCGCCCTGCGGCGTTCACTCGCTTCACGCGCCGAGCGGCCGTACGGCGCCGGTCAGATGGACCCGGTCGCCCGAGCGGAGCTCGAACGACGGGCCCCGCGCGGCGTACGTCACCGCCCCGGGCAGCAGCACCGGCGCCCTGAACTCGGCCCGCACTCCCACCGCTTGCTGCGGCCCGTACGCGGCGAGGCAGCGGGCGACGGTCCACATGCCGTGCGCGATGGCACGCGGGAAGCCGAAGAGGCGGGCGGTGAGGGGGTGCAGATGGATGGGGTTGCGGTCCCCGGAGACGGCGCCGTAGCGGCGGCCGACGTCCTCGGCGAGGCACCACTCGGCGACGACGGGCAGCGGCTCCGGCCCCTCGGCCGGCGGGAACGGCGTGACGCCCTGGGGGGTTTCCGGCAGGGCTCCCTGCGAGGGGACCTGAGGGGCCCGTCGCGAGGCGTGGCGCGGGGTTCCTGGCGGGGCCTCTTGCGCGGCGTTCCGCGCGGTCCGGTCGCGGGGGCGGTCCCGGCCTTGGTCCCGGCTCTGGTCCCGGCTCTGGTCCGGGTCCTGGCTCTGGTCCGGGTCTCGGTCTTGCGCCCGGTCTCGGTCTTGCGCCCGGTCTCGGTCTTGCGCCCGGTCTCGGTCTTGCGCCCGGTCCCGAGGCCGGTGCCGGGCGAGGTAGGTGCTTCTCGACTCCCATACGAGCCTGCCGTCGGCCCTTGCCTCGGTCAGCACGGTCGCCTCCGTACCCCGTCGGTGCGGCGCCAACTTCTCTACCAGTACGCCGAGTTCGTACTCCGCGGTCGCGGCGGACTCCTGGTACCGGGTGATCTCGATCGATGTGTGCACCAGCCCGAGCAGCGGCAGCGGGAACGCGCGCCCCGCCATGATCCGCATCGCCAGCGGAAAGGCGAGCACATGCGGATAGGTGACCGGCAGGGCGTCCGCGCCGGTCGCGAACCCGCACACCCGCTCGTAGGCGGCGAGGTGGGCGAGGTCGACCCGCACGCCGGAGAGGACGAGCCGGGTTGCAGGGACGGGGGCGTCCGGGCGGGGGCGCTTGAGGGGGGAGAGCAGGGCGCCGCGGGCCAGCAGCGGAACGAGGGAGGGGGGAGCGGTGAGGGTCCGGGGCTCGGGGCGGACGGGAGGCTGAGTGCGCATCGAGGTCTCCAGGCGGGTGGGGAAGCTGCGGCTCTCGGCGGTGGGGAAGGTGCTGCTCTCGGAGGGGGGAGGGTGCGTCTCGCGGCGGGGGATTGTCCGACTCTCGGCTCGGACGCGCATTTACTCTGGAGTAAGTTACCCGGGGTAAGGGTACGTCGGAGTGAGGGGCGGGTCGAGATGAGTCGCGGCAATCTCCCGAAGGCGGGCCCCCGGTGAGGGGCTGTGTGGGACTCCGGCGCACCGGCGCCGGGGCGTTCCGGTGCCGGGGTCGTCGAAGTCGTGGGGGCGGGGTGGTGAAGGTCCGGAAGAAGCCACAGCTACCCCGGGTAACCCGCACCTTGCCTGCCGCAAAGCGACACAAACTCCACACTTCGGCGCCGTAGGATCCCCGTCTCACCGGGTTGCCGAGAACCCTGAACCCCCCACTCCCCAGGGCCGTATGAGGATTCGCGCCCCCGCGCTCCTCCGAGCCCGCACACGCCTTGCACCCGCCCCGGCCTCCGGCCGACAAGGAGCCGCCCCGTGTCCAGCCCGTACTCCCCCGACTCCGCCCCTCCGCTCCCGGAGCCCGAGATCAGGCGGCTGGACGGTGTCGTGCGCGAGGTCTCGGTGCCGCCGATCGCGGGCCAGGTGACGCACGGCTCCCTCGCTGACATCCCGTTCGACAACGCGGCCGTCGCCCCGCTGGAGCCGGTCCTCAGCCGGAAGACCCCGGACGGCGACGGCTGGACCGACGTGACCGCCGCCGAGTTCGCCGACCAGGTCCTGGCGGTGGCCAAGGGACTGATCGCGGAGGGACTCGTGCCGGGCGACCGGATCGCCATCATGGCCCGGACGACGTACGAGTGGACCCTCCTCGACTTCGCCGCCTGGGCCGCGGGCCTGGTCACCGTGCCCGTCTATCCGACCTCGTCCGTCTTCCAGACCCGCTGGATCCTCCAGGACTCGGGGGCCGTCGCGCTCGCCGTGGAGACCGTGGCGCAGGCCGCGACGCTCGGCCCCGAGCGCGAGCACATCCCCGATCTGCGGCACATGTGGGTCTTCGAGAAGGGTCATGTGGAGCGCCTCGCGGAACTCGGCCGCGATGTCCCGGACCAGGAAGTGGCCGTACGGCGCGGAGTGCTGGGCCCGGCCACGCTCGCCACCCTCATCTACACCTCGGGCACCACCGGCCGTCCCAAGGGTTGCGTCCTGACCCACGGCAACTTCTTCGCCGAGGTCGACAACGCCGTGGAACTGCTCTACCCGATCTTCAAGGCCCGCACCCGGGAGCCCGCCTCCACCCTTCTCTTCCTCCCCCTCTCGCACGTCTTCGGCCGCATGGTGGCCGTGGCCTGTCTGCGCGCGCGGGTGAAACTCGGCCACGCCCCGAGCCTCCAGACCGAGGAACTCCTCGCGGACCTGGCCTCGTTCAAACCGACCTTCCTGCTCGCCATCCCGTACGTCCTGGAGAAGGTCTTCAACACCGGCCGGGCCACGGCGGAACGGATGGGCCGCGGTTCGTCCTTCGACCGGGCGGCGCGGATCGCCCAGAAGTACGGCGAGGCGGTCGAGGCCAAGCAGCACGGCACCGGTCCCGGTCCGAGCCGGGGCCTGCGCGCGGCCCGCGCCCTCTACGATCCCCTGGTCTACCGGCGTATCCGCAACGCCCTCGGCGGCAGGGTCCGGCACGCCATCTGCGGTGGATCCCCGCTCGGCCGCCGGCTGGCCGCCTTCTACGCGGGAGCCGGAATCGAGATCTTCGAGGGGTACGGCCTGACGGAGACCACGGCCGCCGCGACCGTCACGCCCCCGCAGAAACCGCGCCTCGGCACGGTGGGCCGGCCTCTGCCCGGCACCCGGGTGCGGATCGCCGCCGACGGAGAGGTGCTGCTGTGCGGTGGGCAGGTCTTCCGCGGCTACTGGGACCCGCACGCGGGCGGTGTCGTCGACGCGGCGCCGGACGGCTGGTTCGCGACCGGCGACATCGGTGAACTGGACGCCGACGGCTACCTCGCCATCACCGGCCGCAAGAAGGAGATCCTGATCACCGCGGGCGGCAAGAACGTCGCCCCGGCACCTCTGCAGGACTGGCTCCGCTCCCATCCGCTGATCGCCCAGTGCATGGTCCTGGGCGACGGCCGCCCGTTCATCTCCGCCCTCTTCACCCTCGACCCCGAGGGCATCACCCACTGGCGCCGGATGAACGGCAAGCACCCGGTTCCCGCCGAACTCGTCATGGACGACCCCGAGTTGCTGGCCATCCTGCAACGCGCCGTCGACGAAGCCAACAGCTTCGTCTCGCGCCCCGAATCCATCCGCCGCTTCACCGTCCTGCCCGTCGACTTCACCGAGGAGTCCGGTCATCTGACGCCCTCGATGAAGCTGAGGCGCGCGGCGATCGAGAAGGACTTCAGCGAGGAGATAGAGGCTCTGTACGCGTAGCCGAAAGGGGCGGCACCTTTGACCTGGCCTGACCTGAGCTCACCTGGGCTGGCCTGAGCTGGCCTGGCCTGTCTTGTGTCTTGTCCCGTCCTAGCTGACCCCGGCCATGCGCAGTGCCGCCGTCGTGGCCGCGGCTCCCAGCACCACGACCACGAACGGGGCCCTTCGCCAGGCCAGTGCTCCGCCCGTCAGCACTCCGGTCGGCCGGGCCCACCCCGCGAATCCGTGGGCCTCGGTGAGCGCGCCCGTGGCGAGCAGCGCGACGAGCAGGACCACCGCTCCCGCGGACAGCAACCTCCGCACCCGGGAGGAGAGTTCGACCCGCCCGTGCAGCAGCGGCCCGGTCAGCCGGAAGACGTACGTCCCGACGGCGAGGGCGAGGACGGCGGTCAGGGCCGGTGCCGTGGCGCTCATGCCGTCCTCCCGCCCAGGAGCAGCAGTCCGGTGAGGGCCATCAGCACGGGCACGCCGACCGGGACGAAGGGCGTCAGCGCCAGTGCCGCGGCGGCTCCGGCGAGTGCTGCGCGTCGTACGTCGGCGTCCTTGCGCAGTGCGGGCAGGACCAGCGCCACGAGCACCGCGGGAAACGCGGCGTCGAGTCCGTAGCGTCCGGTGTCGCCCAGCGCGCTCCCGGCGAGGGCGCCGAGCAGGACGCACAGGTTCCAGGACGCGTAGAGGCCGAGCCCCGAGATCCAGAAAGCCGCCCGGCGGCGGGCGGGGTCCGGTTGGGCGAGGGTGAAGGCGACCGTCTCGTCGGTCACGAGGTGGGCGCCGAACCAGCGGGTGACGCGGCCCCGTCCGATGACCTCGGCGACCGCGAGACTGTAGGCCGCCGTGCGGGTGTTGAGCAGCAGTCCGGTGGCCGCCGCGGCGAACGGTCCGCCCCCGGCCAGGAGTATCCCGACCGCGCTGAACTGGGCGGAGCCCGCGTACACCAGCAGCGACATCACCACCGGCAACCACAGCGGGAGCCCGCCCGCGACGGCGATGGCCCCGAAGGAGACGCCGACGACCCCGCCGGCGAGACAGACGAGGGCCACGTCCCGCAGCAGACGTGTGTCAGCGGCCGGGAGTGGTGTTCGGAACAGCGAACGCATGTTTTCTACAATGAACAGCAAGCACTCTGTTCGTCAAGCCGAACGTTCGGACCGATGGAGAGAACGACATGACCGATGACGGCTCCGGTGTCCCCCCGGCGCGCCTCCCCCTCGACTGGATCGCCGCCTCGTTGCGCCGCGAACGCACGCGGGCCGGCCTCTCCCTGTCCGAACTGGCCAAACGTGCCGGGATCGCGAAGTCCACGCTGTCCCAGCTGGAGGCGGCGAGCGGCAATCCGAGCATGGAGACGCTGTGGGCGCTGGGCGTCGCGCTGGGCGTACCGTTCAGCGCCCTGGTCGAGCCGCCGACCCCGGCCGTCCAGGTGATCCGCGCGGGAGAGGGGCCGACGGTCCACTCGGAGCAGGCGGCCTACGCGGCGACGCTGCTCTCCGCGAGTCCGCCGGGAGCCCGGCGCGACATCTACCACCTGCGGGTGGAACCGGGCGCGGCGCGTGAATCCGACGCGCACATTCCCGGGAGCGTGGAGCATCTGATCGTGGGCGCGGGGCGGCTGAAGGCGGGCCCGCGCGGCGAGGCGGTCGAGCTCGGCCCGGGTGACTACATGGCGTACCGGGGCGATGTGCCGCACGCGTACGAGGCGCTGGAACCGGGGACGGCGTTCGTGCTCGTGATGCAACACGTGTGAAGCACCGGTGGTGGGGGCGGGAGCGTGAAGGCGGGCGGGCGCGGGGGAAAGGCAGGAGCCCCGCGACCGGCTGGCGCGGGGCTCCTTGGGTACTGCTATCCGTTCCGGATCAAAGCATTGGGCTCATGGAGCCAAAGGCTTAGAGCGGGGTGACGTTCTCCGCCTGCGGGCCCTTCGGACCCTGCGTGACGTCGAAGGAAACCGACTGGTTCTCTTCGAGAGAGCGGAATCCGCTCGCGTTGATCGCGGAGTAGTGGACGAAGACGTCCGGGCCGCCGCCTTCCTGGGCAATGAAACCAAAGCCCTTTTCGGCGTTGAACCACTTCACGGTTCCGGTAGCCATAAGCCCTCCTTGGGCCCAAAGGGTTGCCCTGCTCCAGAACCTGCGATTGTGTAAACAACTGCATACGTCTGAAAACGACGAGAGCCCGCGGTCACATGCTCCGCAGGCTCTGTACTGCAAGGGAAACCAAACTGCAACTTGCGGCGAGCCTAGCACGCAGGCAGCCGAAAGCAATAGAGGCAAAGATCACGTCATCCGGAAGGGTGGCCCGTGCGGGCGAGGGGTCTGACGTGCGTTGACTTCGTGGTGTCACAACAGTTGACATGAGGGGTCCGGATGGTTTCCACCAGCACACGCCGACCCTGAAGCCTGCTCCGTATCGCCTGAGGGCTAGCCTCGCGATGTGGACAATTCTCGCACCCGGCCGCGCGTCGGCCACATCCAGTTCCTGAACTGCCTGCCCCTGTACTGGGGGCTCGCGAGAACGGGCACGCTCCTCGACTTCGAGCTCACCAAGGACACCCCGGAGAAGCTCAGCGAGCAGCTGGTGCGGGGGGATCTCGACATCGGGCCCATCACGCTCGTCGAGTTCCTCAAGCACGCCGACGACCTTGTCGCCTTCCCGGACATCGCGGTCGGCTGCGACGGCCCCGTGATGTCCTGCGTGATCGTCTCGCAGGTTCCCCTCGACCAGTTGGACGGCGCCCGCGTCGCCCTCGGCTCGACCTCGCGCACCTCGGTGCGGCTCGCGCAGCTGCTGCTGGCCGAGAAGGTCGGGGTCCAGCCCTCGTACTACACGTGCCCGCCCGATCTGAGCCTGATGATGCAGGAGGCGGACGCCGCCGTCCTCATCGGTGACGCGGCGCTGCGCGCCAACCTGCTCGACGGGCCGAAGTTCGGTCTCCAGGTGCACGACCTCGGCGCTCTGTGGAAGGAGTGGACGGGCCTGCCGTTCGTCTTCGCCGTGTGGGCGGCCCGCCGCGACTACCTGGAGCGCGAACCGCTCGTCACCCGCAAGGTGCACCAGGCCTTCCTCGCCTCCAGGGACCTCTCCCTCGACGAGGTCTCCAAGGTCGCCGAGCAGGCGGCCCGGTGGGAGGCCTTCGACGAGGCCGTCCTGGAGCAGTACTTCACGACGCTCGACTTCCGCTTCGGCGGTCCGCAACTGGCGGCCGTACGGGAGTTCGCCCGCCGGGTCGGCTCGACCACCGGGTTCCCGGCGGACGTGAACGTACGGCTCCTCCAGCCGTGAGGCGCCGATCGGCACGAGGCTGACGGGTACGAGCCGACAGATACCGGGCGACAGTGACGCGGCTCCGGGCGCGCACGGCACTACGCTGCTGGGCAGTGTGTACGGGGGAGGGGTGAGCCGTGAGTGCCATGCAGCCGCTCGGAGTCGACGAACCCACGGTCGTGGGGCCCTACCGGCTGCTCGGCCGGCTGGGTTCCGGCGGCATGGGGCGCGTGTATCTGGGCCGCAGCGCGGGCGGGCGTACGGTCGCGGTCAAGATCGTGCATCCGCACTTCGCGCTCGACGAGGAGTTCCGCGCCCGGTTCCGCCGCGAGGTCGAGGCCGCGCGGCGGGTGGGCGGCGCCTGGACGGCCCCCGTCCTGGACGCGGACCCGGAGGCTCCGGTTCCCTGGGTCGCCACCGGCTACGCGGCCGGTCCCTCACTGACGGCCGCCGTAGCGGACGGCGGACCGCTTCCGGTCCACTCCTCGCACGTCCTCGGAGCCGGTCTGGCCGAGGCGCTCACGGCGGTCCACGCGCTGGGCCTCGTCCACCGCGACGTCAAACCCTCCAACGTGCTGCTCACCCTCGACGGCCCGCTCCTGATCGACTTCGGCATCGCGCGGGCCACGGACGGCACCGCCTCCCTGACCTCGACGGGGGTCTCCGTCGGCTCCCCCGGTTACATGTCCCCCGAGCAGATCCTCGGCAAGGGCGTCACAGGAGCCGCGGACGTCTTCTCGCTCGGCGCGGTCCTCGCGTTCGCCGCCACCGGCGAACCCCCCTTCCCCGGCGACTCCTCCGCCTCCCTCCTCTACAAGGTGGTGCACGAGGAGCCGCGACTCGACTCCCTGGAAGGCGAGTTGCGCGAGCTGGTGGCGGCCTGCCTGGCCAAGTCGCCTGCGGCGCGGCCCACTCCGGGCGAGGTGGCCGTCCGGCTCGCACCGCAGGGCGCCGCCCGGCTGGTGTCGGCGGGCTGGCTGCCGGGCTCCCTGGTCGAGCGGGTGAGTCGAAGTGCCGTACAACTGCTGAACCTTGAGGCGACGGGGGCCGGGGAGGCCCCGCCCTCCGGGCCGGTGGGGTTCAGCAATCCCTCGGTGGAGGCCGGCCGGGCGACCGGGAGCGGCGCCGGGTCCGGAGAGGTGGCGTCCGGTGGGGTGGCGTCCGGCGAGGTGGCCCGGGTGCCGGGGACGGGCGGGGAGTTCGGGCCGCCCCCGCCGGGCTTCGGGCCACCGCCCCCGATGCCGCCGTACGTACCCGGACAGCGCGAGAGCCGGTCGGCCGGGCCCCAGGACGCCGTACACCGCGAGGGGGCGCCGGAACAGCAGCCGTACGACCGTCCGGGCAAGGTCTCCGTCAGTGTGGCGGCGACCTCCGCGCCCGGCACCGACGGGCGTGGCCGCAGGATGAGTTGCACGGTCGCGCTGGCGGTCGCGGGAGCGCTGGCGGCGGCCACCGTGGGCTCGGCGTTCCTGTTCGACCTGCTGCCGGGCGGCGACGACCGGAGCAGCGCGTCGGGCGACAGCCCGTCCGCCAGGGCGAGTCAGACCTTCCCCGACACGCGTCCGTCGACGAGCGCGAGCGCCACTGAACCGGGGCCGTCGGCGAGTGTCCCCGGTCCGGGCGGGCAGCCGTCCAGGATCCCGGCCTCCTATTTCGGCACCTGGGAGGGCGACGGGCTCGCCCTCAACGGCACCCTCCCCATGGGCACCTTCCGGGTCACGGTCCACCAGGCAGCCGTGGGACAGGAGTTGGGCACCTTCCGGCAGACCGACCAGATCGGCGGCATCTGCGACGACGTCCTCATCCTCAAGAAGGTCACGAAGAAACAGCTCGTCGCCACGAGCGTGGCCGCGGAGTCCAACCGCGACGTCTGCACCAAAGGCCGGCACGAGGTCCGGCTGACTCCCGTCGGCAGCGACCTCACCTACGACACGGACAACGCCGAGGCGGGGGACCCGGTGGCCCGGATGACGAAGGTCGGCTAGGGCTCTGCCTCGCCGGTTCCGGTGCAGTGCACCGCGCGAGCAAGAGTGGTGGCGGCGTACGACAACCGCCGAGGCCCGCACAGCCCCGTGGCCGCCGTCCTGGGACGGGGGCCACGGGGCCGGCGGGCAGCGGTGGCAGCGGTGGGCCTCAGCCTGTGGCGGCGGGACCTCAGCCCTTCTGCTCAGGGGTCTGCTTCATGCCGTCGACGATCGCGCGCTTGGTGATGGCGCTGATGCCGCGGACGGTGCCGGGCTTGATGACGACGCCGTCCTGGGTGACCGACTTGACCTGCACGGTCCGCTCGCCGAGGAAGCCGTGGGTCTTCTTGTCGAAGATCCACTCCTCGCGCTCGCCGCTGGTCTCGTCCAGCCGCGCCACCGCGACGCCCGAGCGGCCGAGCGCGTCCTTGGCGTCGTTCACCACGACCACGCCCGGGATCTTCGCGGCGGCCTTGAACAGGGCCGAGTAGAGCTTCGCGGGCGGGTAGCTCTCGCCGAGCAGGTCACCGATCGTGGTGAACGCCTCCTGGTCGGGGGTGTTGCCGTGCCCCGCGGTCTCCTTGTAGATCAGCTTCAGCAGTTCGTCGGGGTCGGTGGTCAGCCGGGCCTGGAAGTCGTACGACGGGTGGTTCAGACCGGCCTCCGGGGTGTTGCCCTGCTCGTCGGGCAGGCTCAGCGTCTCGCCCTCGGAGCTGTCGTTGACGGCCGCGTCGATCAGCCAGCCCTTGGTGCCGTCGGCGGACCGCCAGATCTGGCGCCGGTGCAGCACGTAGCTGGCGAGGCTGCCCTCGCCGTCGACGGTCTTCACGAAGGTGCCGGACGTCTGGGACTCGACGTAGACGTACTGACCGGGCTTGACCGTGGGGTGGGTCTCCTCGGCCGCCGCCAGTGAGACCTGGTCGATCAGCTGCGGCAGGCCCTTGGTGGTCGTGGCGCCGACGGGGATGATCGCTGCGGGCCCGGTGGCGAGACCGTCGTTGTGCACGCCGCTGTCGAGCAGCACCATCCCGGCGACGACCGCGCCGGCCACGGTCAGCGCCATCGCGGGCAGCGCGAACGCCGGACGCAGCAGGCGGAGCCCTCGGGGCTTCGGAAGGGTGGGGGCGGCCGTCGTGGTGCTCGTGTCCCGCTGGGTGTCCTGCTGGATGTGGGCCATCAAACGCTCCTTGTGGAACTGGTGACGGCCCGCCGGGAGATCGCGCGCAGTCGGTGGGAGGAGAGGCGCGCTCTCCTCCCACTCGGCCGGACTCTGCCGGGACTGGGTCGCTTTCATCGATTTCCTTCCGATACGGGCCGGATCGAGTGGATGTGTTCTCCTCTTGTCTGTCGATCCGGCGGGCCGAGTTCCCGATTTCCTCGTACGGGTTTTCCCGCGCGTTCTTCGGCGCGGTAGTCCGAGTACGGGACCGGCGCCGCCCGGGGGGCAGGTCGGCCGCCGAGTTCGGCCTCGGTGAGTTTGCGCAGCTTGGCGCGTGCGCGGGAGAGGCGAGAGCGCACCGTTCCGACGGCGATACCCAGCGCCTCGGCCGCGGCCGTGTACTCCAGCCCCTCCCAGAGGCACAGCGTCAGGACCTCGCGCTCGGGTCTGCGCAGTGCGGCAAGCGCGCGCAGGGCGGCGGCGATACGCCGTCGGTCGTCGAGCCGGCCCGCCACCTCGTCGGCGTGGTCGGGCAGCGCCGTCTCGGCCTCCGCGGCGGCGTTCGCCGCGGCCCGGTAGCGCCGGTTGCTGCGATGGTGGCCCCGGGCGACGTTGATCGCCACGCCCAGCAGCCACGGCCGCAGGCTGCCACCCTCGGCGTCGACCCGGTCACGCAGCCGCCACGCTTCCATGAAGGTCTCGGCCATCACGTCCTCCGCCGCGGACCAGTCGGCGGTGAGGCGGAAGGCGTGGTTGTACACGGCGCGTGCGTAGCTGTCGTACAGCTCGGCGAACGCGCTCGGATCCCCGGCCCGTATTCGGGTACGCATGTCTGTGCTCACCTTCATTAACTGACGATCCGCGCACCCCGGGTTCCCGTGATCCGCGTCACACGAGGCGACACAGGTGTCGTCCAGCCACCGGACGCCGGGCAGGGGACGGGCTCAGAGCCGAGAAGGGAGACGCGGGGGCGCGGGGCTCAGGCGGTCGGGGTCTTCTCGCGGGCGTTCGCGACCCTGATGAGCACGGTGATCAGCGCGGCGGCGGCGAGCACGGTCGAGAGCAGGCCGACGGCCCAGACCCAGGGGTACTCCACGTGGACCCAGCAGGGGTTGCCCCGGCTGTAGCACTCGGTGTCCCAGTCGCGGTGGTACTTGGGGCGCGAGGTCGTGAACACGACCAGCGCACAGAAGGAACAAGCGGCCACGCCGGGCAGGGAGGCGGCCACCCAGCCGAGCGAACGGAGCGGGCTCGTCTTCCACTTCATACGTGTCAGCGTCGCGATCACGGCGGCCGCCCCGATCGGCAGGAGGGCGCCGACGACGGCCGCGAAGCCATACCCGCCGCCGGGTGAGGCGGGGGCGACCCTGCCCCAGAGCTCCGGCCCCCACGCCTGTGCGGTCATGCCGAAACCGGCGACCGCCATCAGGCCGACCAGCAGGATCAGGCAGCCCGAACCCGCGTCCCTCCAGGACGTCTTCTCCTTCGCCTCCTGCCACGCGGACGGCCGCCGCCGCACATGCTCATAGCGCAACGCGGCCCCCGCGGCCCTCCGCCGCTTCGGCTTCGCCGATCCGCTCACCGGAGCCGCCCCCTCATCCCTTCCCGCCCTCTTCTGCCTCGTGTTGCTCCTGCTCTTGGTTGCCCGGCTCGTCGGGTCACATCGGTGTCGTCACGGTCAGCGGCTCGCCGTCGCCGAGGTGCAGCAGGCCCTTGCCGGGGGCGACCGGTCCGCCGACCATGCTCCGGTTCGTACGGATGCCGATCAGCTCGCCCGCGGAGGAGTCCTGCGGAGACAGCAGGATGCCGCGGCGGCCCTTCTTCATCTCGACCTGCCAGCCGGAGAACCCGCTGCACACGTCTTCCTCGTCGCCGGCGATGACCAGGCCGAGACCGCGTTCGGTGCCGCGCTGCACGATCCGCTTGAAGACCGTCTCGGCGTCGCAGTCCTCCAGGACCTCGCCGTCGTCGACCAGCACCACGATCGGCTCCTCGGGCGTCGCCGAGTCGATGGCCTCGCGCAGATCGTCGCTCTCGATGTCGTCCTCGTCGAAGACCTTCAACACGCCGTCCTGACCGTCCAGTTCACGCAACGGCGACGGACGCGGCGCGGCGACGACCAGGCGTACGCCCTGGGCAAGATACGACCGGGCCATGTTCATCAGCGTCGTACTGCGGCCGGACTTGGCCGGGCCCGCGACGACGAACGTCGGCACGCCCCGGGAGAGGTCCGGACCGAAGCCCATGATGTCGTCGCCGCCGATGCCCACCAGGCTCCACAGCCTGGAGCGGGAGGCGTCCGGGTCGCGCATCTCCCAGGCGTCGGTGAAGCCGATCCGGGTCGGCAGCACGTCGACCCGGAACGGGCGCCGGGCGCGCGGGAGTTCGGCGTCGCGGACGGCGGCCGTCTCGCCGATCGCGGTGAGCGCGGCGGCCTGGCCCTGGCCGGTGGAGTCCTCGGTGAGCAGGGCGAACTGGGTCTCCGTGCCGTGCTCGTTGCGGTAGCCGCGGCCCGGCGGGATCTCCTCGGGGATCTTGCGGGCGTTGACGCCGATCAGCGAGAAGTCGGAGCGGTCGGCGAGCCGCAGAGCGTACTTGTCCTCGGTGAGCGAGCCGATCCGGGTGGAGAGAATCTGCCGGTCACCCGTCATCACCATGTGCAGACCGACGCTCGCGCCCTCCCGCATCATCGCGGTCAGCTGGTCGGTCAGATCGCCGTGGTCGTACTCGCCGAGCGTCGGCAGCCAGCCTTCCCACCGGTCGAGCAGCACCACGATGTGCGGGAGCCGCTCGCCCTCCGGCTCCGCGGCCCGCTGCTCGCCGATGTCCGCGTAGCCCTTGTCCGCCAACAGGTCCTGTCTGCGCGTGAGTTCGGCCTTGAGGCGGGCGATGAGGCGGACCGCGCGCTCGGTCTGGTTGCGGCCGACGACGGCGCCGCAGTGCGGCAGCCGGGTCAGCGCGTTGAGCGCGCCGTTGCCGCAGTCGATGCCGTACAGATGGACGTCGGCCGCCGAGTGGGTACGGGCCAGTGAGCCCGCGATCGTCCGCAGGACCTGCGAGCGGCCGCTGCGCGGAGCGCCGCCGATGAGCAGATGCCCGAAGGAGGCGAAGTCCACCACGACGGGCCGGCGGGCCTGGTCGGCGGGCAGGTCCTCGACGCCGTACGGGGCGGGCGGCAGCTTGCCGGGACCGCCCGCGAACGCGGGCACCCGGATCTCGTCGAGCAGCAGCGTCTCGGAGAGCGCGGGCAGCCAGGGGCTGTGCTGGGGTGGGATACCGAGGGCCTGGTTGGCCTCGCGCACCGCGTCGACCAGCACCTTGAGGTCGGTGATCTCCTCCTCCTCGCGCTGCTCGGCCTTCGGCTTGACCAGCGCGGCCCGCCCGAGGTCCGCCCAGCCGAGCGGTCCCGCCCAGGGCGCGAGCGCCGCCGGATCGGCGGCACCGGGCCGGCGGCCACCGACGCGACCCGACTGGAACGGTACGAGCGAGGCGTGCCCGAGACGCACGTACGCGCGACCCGGCGTGTTCTTGGAGATGTGCCCGGCCTCGGGGGAGTCGATGACATCGCTCGACTCGCCGCCGTCGGTCACCCGCAGCGCTATGCGGAGGTTGGTGTTGGCCCGGATCTCGGGCGAGACGACACCGCTCGGGCGCTGGGTGGCGAGCAGCAGATGGATGCCGAGCGAACGGCCCCGCTGGGCGATGTTGACCAGGCCCGTCACGAAGTCGGGCAGGTCGCGCACCATGGACGCGAACTCGTCGATGACGATGAGGAGTCGGGGCACGGGAGCGTGCGAGGGGTCACGGCGTACGAGGTCCTGGTAGTCCTCGATGTCCTTGGCGTCGGCGGCGGCGAGGATGTGCTCGCGCCGCTTGAGCTCCGCGCCCAGCGACTCCAGGGCGCGCTCCACGAGATGGGCGTCCAGGTCGGTCACCATGCCGACGGTGTGCGGGAGTTTGACGCAGTCCTTGAACGCCGAGCCGCCCTTGTAGTCGACGAGGACGAACGTCATGTTCTCGGGAGTGTTGGCCACGGCCAGCGACGCCACGATGGTCTGGAGCAGCTCCGACTTGCCGGAACCCGTCGTACCGGCGATCAGACCGTGCGGGCCGTCGCGCCGCATGTCGATGCCGAACGGACCGTCGTACGACTCACCGATGACCGCCGTCGTCGACTGCCCGCCCATCCGCCAGCGCGCGCTGATCGCGTCGCCGGACGGCGGTTCCAGTTGCAGCACGTCGAGCAGCCGGCTGGCACCCGGGAGGGCCGAGTCCTCGGTCTCGCCGCTGATGTCGCGCAGCGCGGACAGCGCACGCGCGAGCCGAGAGCACCAGGCAGCCGACACGAAGTCCGGCCGTACGTCCCGTACCCGTGCGATGCCCGTCTGCTGGACCCGCAGCCGCAGTTCGAGCGCCTTCTGCGCACCGGTGGCGGAGTCGTCGGCCTCGGTGGCGTGCCAGGCGTGGAAGGAGGGGAAGCCGCCCGGGGCGGCCGGCGCGGTCCTGGCGGCCCGCTGCTCGGTCGCGTGTTCCTCGGGCTTCGGCTCCGCGATGACGATGGCCTGGCACTCGCCGGGCAGGAACCGCTCCTCGGCGTCCAGACAGATCGCGTACATCGACATGGCCGGACCCTCGCGCAGCAGCCGCACCACCCCCGGCATGGACCGCAGCCGCCGCGAACCGTCCCAGACGACGATGATGTCCGGATCGCTGAACGAGGCCTTGTTGCCGTTCTGCTTGGCGGCCTTCTGCCGGGCTTCGAGGAGTTGGGTCAGTTCACCGATGCGAGCACCGACCGTCTCGGCGTCCGTGCCGATGAGGACGTTGGCGTCCTGGGCACCGGCGGGCCTGCTGTGCGGCAGCCAGCGCACCCAGTCCCAGCTGTCCTCGCCGCTGTTCTCCGTCAGGACGTAGAACTGCACGTCCAGCGGGCTGTGCAGCACCGCGGTCTGTGCGACGGCCCAACGGCCCAGCGCCTGGGCCGAGTCGCCGGGTCCGGCGATGCCGATGACACCGCGCTCGCCGAGTGGCAGGGCGACCGGCGCGTCCTCGATGGTCCAGGTGACCTGGCGCTTGTGGTCGTCCTGCTCCGGGTCGTCGAGCACGACCTCGGAGGGCAGCTGTCCCGTGCCGACCCGCAGCAGAAGATGGTCCGCGTCGGTGCGCCGCCGCTCCCAGAGCCGGGTGCGCGGTCCGGTGCCCAGCGACAGCACGGTCGCCGGATCGGGGATCGCCCGACGCCGGTCGAGCCGCTCGGCGAGCAGCGCCTCCTGGGCGTCCTTCTCGATCCGCTCCTTGTGCTCGTTGTACTCCTTCACCTGCTTGGCATGGGACTTGCGCCCCTGCTTCTTGTCCATGAAGAAGTTGCCGAACATGATGAGCGGGCTCAGCAGAGCCATGATCATGTAGTACCAGCGCCCGAACACCAGCGCCATGACGACGGCACTGACCAGCGGCGTCAGCGCCATCAGCCAGGGCAGCGGCCGGGCTTCGTAGTCCCGTACGGGATTCGGCAGCCGGAACTTCGTCTCACGCTCCGGCGGATGCAGCCGCGGCGGCCGGTTGTAGTCCAGCCCGGCGCCGTCGTCCGACCACTTGAGCGCGGCGTCGGGCGGCGTGTAACGGTCCAGCTGCAGAAGGGTGTTGCCGACCGCGACCTGACTGCCGAGCGGCCACTCGTCGTCCTCGCGCCCATCAAATGACTCACCGTCGAGGGTGACGCCCTCCTTTTCCCCCTTCTTCCCGTTCTCCGCCTTCGCCGCCTTCTCTCCGTGCACGGCGACACGGCACGTTCCGTCCGTTGCAACTGACAACGTCAGTGCCCTTTGCGGAAGTTCGGGATCGTCGATGCGGATGTACGAGCCCGCTCCGGAACCGATGTCGTACCGGCCGATCCCGAGCCGGTGCACGGCACCGGCGGCCGGACCGCCGGCCACCCGCAGTTCGACCAGGCCGGTCGGCTCGCCGGGCAGACATCCGGCGGGGTCGTGCAGGCTGACGACGGCACCTTCGCGCAGCGGCGAGGTACCGATGGTCGCGGCCGGATCGACGGGATACCCGTCGACGTACGCGACCGGCGCACCGCCGCCCGCGGCCCCCTGGTGATGCCCGAAGGGAATGATCTGCGCGCCGCCGCCGTAACCGACGTGCTCCGCAAGCTCCTTGGCGATGTCCCCCACCGAGGACTCGGGATCCGCATCAAGAACCACGTCGGCGGTGGCGCCGCCGAGCGGGTCGACGACGGTCAGAGTCAGCCGCACGCTCGTCCTCCCCCAGACACCGAAGGCCGCTTCCGGAACGCGGGCCACAGTGCTCTCGACGATAGCCGCTCGCCGCTTCCCGCAGGCAACGGGCCGTGTGAGGGAACCACGAAGGCCCGGGCCGCACACCGCCCTTGGTGCGGGCTCGTGACAGAACCGGGGTGTGCTGCTGCAAGCGTCGTAAGTAAGCTGCTTGCTCAATGCGGACGATCGCACCATCCGCATCAGGAGCCACGGGGGTTGGCCCTGCGGCGAGTTGAAGCATGGAGGACGCCACATGGCCGGCGGCAAAGACGCAGACATCACTTACGAGAAGATGCGGCACGCTGCTAAGCGACTCGGCCACGAGAAGGAGAAGATGGAGGACAAGCTCCACGGCCTCGACACCTACATCGACGGCCTCGTCGCCGACGGCTACACGACGTCCAAGGGCTCCCAGGCCTTCGACGACTCCTTCAAGGAGTTCACCAAGGGCATGAAGGACACCCTTGAGGGCCTCAAGGGCATGGCCAAGTTCCTCGAGGACGCCGCGAAGGCGTACGAGGACCTTGACGATCAGCTGGCCAAGGGTGTCAAGGGCTAGGACAGTTGGCGGTCCGCGTGCCGCTTGAGTGCGATGGGGCACATGCCGTGTCCCATCGCACCGCCGTTTCAGACGTCGGAGACGCTGGAACCCTCGGCCCGCGATTGCCGCATCAAATGCATGTGGAGTTCGCTGCGCTGGTCTTCCGTGGTCAGCATCAGCCAGGAGTCGTCCATGAAGCGGACACGCAACTTGCGGTTGTCGTACGCGGGCAGGGGGTCCTCGATGACCGCCGTACCCGCGGGGATCTCGGCGACGACGCGCATGCGGTCCTCCCTGCGAACGGATACGCGCTTGGGCGGGGCCGCCAGCACGATGCGGCCCTCCGTCAGCAGCACGAAACGCTGGTGGTGGGAGGAATGTCCGTACCAGTGCAACAAGAACTGGCCGGCGGCCTTGTTCCAGTCGCCGTCGAAGGTGGCGTCGAGGCCCTGCTCGGCGATGGCCTTGTCCCGCCTGTCGATGTCCAGGTCCTCGGCGCGGGCACGGTCGTGCTCCTCCTTCGTCGACAGGAGGCGTTTGAGCGCTTCCTCGCCGGAGGAGAGAAGGCTGAACAACATGGCGATGGGCATGAGCGGCGCGACGAGTACGGCGCCGAGCATGGCGAGCGGTGGCAGGAACGCCGGCCGCAAGGGACCCGCTCCGGCCGCCTGGTGAACGCCCGGGGGAGGCTCTGGAATCCGGCCTATCGCGCACCACGCACCGGCGTCCGGAACTACGCCGAGGCGGTTGCGTGCTGTGCGGTCGCTGCTCCTGGACAACGCGTCCCACCTTCCTCGCTGACTGCGGGGCGAAGTATCGCAGCAGTGTCTCATGTTCACGATGGAGGGAATTCGTCAATGGGTGACAAGACCGCTTACGACCTGGATCTGATCAAGGACTGTTCGCGTTCGCTGGGCAAGATCCACCGCGAGTTCGAGCAGCACGGAAATCCAGCGGACGGCTACAACGACGCACTCGGACACGGTGGTTTGAAGGACGCCTTCGACGATTTCGGCAGCACGTGGAAGAAGACACGCAAGAAACTCATGAAGGAAATAAAGAAGCTGGCCGAAGCCACGTCGGTCGCGGCTCAGAAGTATGAGGAGATCGACCACGAATTGGCGAAGGCCATTTCGGGAGCGAAGGGGAAGGGCGAGCAGTGAGCAGGCGATCCAGCGACTGGCCGCCCCTGTGGGACGAAGATCCGACACCGGGCGACCCCCACGAAGTGGCGGCACTTGGACGCAAGTTGCGCAAGACGGCCGAGATGATCGATGAACAGGCCAGAGTCATCAAGGCGTTGTCGTCCGTGGACGGGTGGGACAGCGATGCCGGGCGTGCCTTCAACGAAGTGGCCGACGGCGCGGGTGACCGGCTGAAGAAGGCGTTCGAGCGGTACGACGAGGCGGCGAACGCGCTCGGCGAAAAGGTCGTCGACGGAGAGTCGACGGAGTTCGCCGGAGAACTGCACCGGGCGCAGCAGAAGGCCGACAAGGCGCTGGCCGACTACCGCGAAGCCAAGGACGACCACGACCTGGCGGAGCGGGAGGTGAAGAAATTCACGGACAAGCACCTTGTCACCGAGATCTCGGAGGCGGACAGGCCGGAGTACGAACGCTGGAAGAAGAAGCAGAACGAAGCGCTGGGCAGGATCGGCCAGGCGCGCAAGGAGGTGAAGGACGCCCGGGACATCTTCGACGATGCCGGAGACCGTGCGGCGCGGCACATCAGGAACGTCGTCCACCACGATGCCGTCCGGGACCCCGGCGGATTCATGAACTGGCTTGCCGACTGGGCGGACACGTTCTCCAATCTTTCGGCGATTCTCTCGGTGCTGGCGGTCGTCTGCGCGTTCGTCCCGCCCCTGGAGTTCCTGGTACCCATCTTCGCGACCCTCGCCGTCCTCTCCAGCGCCGCGGCTCTGGCCGGTCACGCATATGACATGTCGGTGCGGGGCGGGAAGGTCAACTGGATGAAGTTGGGCACCGACGCTCTGGGCATTCTTCCTGGGCTGGGGTCCCTCAAGGGCTTCCGGGCGTTGGTGGGCCTCAAGGGCGCCGCGAAATTGCGGGCGTTCGGGAAGCTCGGCACTTTTGGATCGTTCAGAGGCATCGCCGCTGTGGACGGTATCGGCCACAACTTCCTCAATGGCCTGAGCGTGACGTTGACGAACAAGACCTTGGCCGGAGGGCTCAAGCTGGGCCAGAAGCTCGGGATTTCCGGCCTTCCGGAAAAATTCGTCCCCATGGGCGGCAAGGAGATCACGGCCGCCATCAAGGGAACCGGCCTCGCGAGCGCCCTCCACAGGATGTTCAGCGGGGAGAACGGGGGGACGACCGGGTATCAGCCACCCGCCCAGAAGCCCTCACCGACGCCGATGCCCACACCGAGTCCTTCCCCCGGTGCCTCGCCGAAGCCCTTCCACGCCGCGTTGGCCGCATAGCCCGGTGTCCGCGGTGGACACCGTACGAGAGGAGAAGGGCGCACATGAGTGAGTCAAGCGACCTGGGGGAGTGGGAGTTCATCGGCCGCAGGGGCGGGGAGCCGGTCCGGCTGGTGCCCGGCGAGGTGATCGCCGCGGTTCCCGACGCGCGGAGGCTGGCCGAGGACGCGAGCCGGGAAGTCGGCTTCGACTTCCTGGACGACGGGGCTGTTCTCCGGATGCTGCGGCTTCGGCATCAGGACGAACAGGAGATGTTCAACGCCGGCTTCCGGACCGGGGTTCCGCTTGCGCTCGTCGGTTTCGGATCGGCGGTGTACTGGGGCGGTGTGGCGCAGTACTGGGAGTCGAGCAGATCTCAGTTGATCTATCTCTCCGTGACCGGAGCGGCCGTTGTGGTTCTGCTGGGTCTGTGGATTCGAGCCGCGGTGGCACATTGGGGGGACCCGGTCCGGCAGAATCTGCGGGCGAGGGCTCGGAAGTACCGTGACGTGGCACATGCCGCCCGTAGAGGGGGAGCGGACATTCCGGCGCACTATCCGCACTACGGTCCGTACCCCTTCGCCGCCACGTACCGCCCCGACGCAGGCGAAGTGAGAATTCCTGATGGAGAAGACCGGTCATGACCGCGATATCAGTTGAGGGCGAACTTCGGGGTTCGGCCGACGGGAACGGCGTAGACGTCCGCTGGATCATGCCGGACGGCTTCTTCGAGATTCCGCTGGACGCGGAAGATCTGGACGAGACCGCCGAGCAGTTGATGGAACTCGCGCGGAGCGCGATGCCGGAAGCCGACTTCGACGTACAACTGCAGTGGGCCGTCATGTGCGCCGCTCACTACGACTCCTTCGTGGAAGCCGGAGTTCAGTACGCGGGGTTCGTTCTCACCGAAGTGGAGGGCACACGGTGCACGGCCACGGTGACCGTGAGCATGATCGACCTCGACCCTCAGGCAGGGCCCAACCCTGTCGGGTTCATGGGTTCTTCGCTGCGCCACCTCGGCATCGGGCAGGTCAGTGAGATCGAGCTGCCCTGCGGCCCGGCTGTCTGCTGCATCGGAGACCGGAAGGGAAGCCTGGACGGCAGCCTCACCGCGTCGGGGGAGGACGAGACGGTCCGGACGTCCTTCATCCAGGTCCAGGTGCCGTTGACGAACGGGACTGCTGTGGTCCTCGAGATGGGCACCCCCACCCCCGAGGGGTGGGAGGTGTTCTCGTCCATGTTCGCCGGCGTCGTGAAGAGCGTGCGCCTGTTCGACACCGAGGGTGAGCCGGTCGTGATGCCGGGATGACGACCGGACCGGATGTGTCGGCTCCGCCCAAGGATTACCGACTGCTCGTACCGCGGGAATGGTTCAGGATCGATCTGGGCCAGGACCGCTGGCGTAGACAGCTGAAGACGTTCATAGACCTGCAGGCAGAGGGCAAGAACGTACCGGCGGAGGCCAAGCAGGAGGCCTGGGCCGGTCTGCGCAACACTGCTGAATCCGCGGTGGCGAACGGGGCCCTGGAATTCTTTCTGCGGCCGGAGTTGGACGACGGCAGCATCATGCCCGTCTCGCTCATCGTGTCGCTGATTCCCCGTCCCGGCTCTCCGACGCCCAGGGATCTCTTGGCCTCGTTCGAGGAGATGGAGCAGCGGAGCGGGCGCGGTGCCGAGGTCTCGATCGTCGCTCTCCCGGCCGGTGAGACCGTCCGGATCCGCACGCGGACCACCCTGGATCTGTACGTCCGTATGCCGGGAACAACGGGATATCTGGTTCTCGGGTTCGTCGTACCCCTCACCGGCGTCGTCGGTCCCATGGAGCGACTGTGCACATCGATCGCGGGATCCCTGCGCTGGATCATGTGATCCACCTCTCCGGTGGTCTCCGGGCATCGGGCATCGGGCATCGGGCAGGGAACTGTGGGCGACAAGGAGCCGGCGAGGGCAGTCCCGATGACGCTTTCCATGCGGTCCTTTGCCCTCCATTGGTTGCCGGTTCGAAAACCCGTGCAAGAGGGTGGAGGGCGGCCGCCGCGAGGTGGGTGTGCCGGACGGGGCGGCCGCGGTGGTTGTCGGGCAGCGGGCGCACGGGGGTGGCAGTGGCGGATCACATCGCGGTGTCCACGACGGAGCTGCGGGACATCAGCCGCTCCGTCGCGAAGCTGAAGGCGCACTTCGAGCACGCCAAGGATCTGGTCGACTCCTACGACGCCGAGATCGGCTCGGGTGAGGTGGCCGGCGCGCTCGACGCCTTCGCGGACGACTGGAAGAAGAAGCGCAAGGCGCTCTGCGACGGTCTGGAGTTCCTCGGCAGGACGGCCGAGGAGGCCGCCAAGGCGTACGACGGCCTCGACCAGCATCTCGCGGACGCGCTGCTCAAGTCCCAGGACGGCAAAGGCGGCAGCGGCAAGTGAGCGACGACTTCTCCGGCGTCGACTGGCAGACCGCCCGCTACGACGACAAGGAACTCACCCCGGGTGACCCCTACGAGGTCGCCCGGCTCGGCAAGCGCATCGCCGATACGGCCGCGCTGATCCAGGAGCAGGCCACCAAGCTGCACAACCTGGTCGACGGCAATGGCTGGGACTCCGACGCGGGCCGTGAGTTCCAGAAGAAGACCGGCGAAACGGTCGGACTCCTCACCAAGTCGCACCAGCGCTACGCGGCCGCCGCCGAAGCCCTGGGCTCCCAGGTGGGTGCCGCTCCCGGCGACGAGCACCAGCACACGGACTGGGCCACCGCGCTCGACCACGCGCAGAACCTCGTACGGGCCGCCCTGACCAAGGCGAAGGCCGCTGATGCGGACCGCAGCCACTGCCAGAAGCAGATGGAGCAGCATCCGGGTCCCGACGACCACCCGGACAAGCAGAGGCTGGACAAGCAGAAAGAGTGCGCCGATACGGACCTGGAGGACGCCAAGAAGGACCTCCGGCGGGCGCTGTCGTACCGGGACACCCAGGCCGGGTATGCCAAGTCGGCCATCCATGACGCCGTGGAGCACGACGGGCTGAAGGATCCTCGCCACCACTGGTGGGACAACTGGAAGGACTGGGTCGCGGACATCGGGCACTGGGCCGGAGTCGCCGCGGCCGTCCTCGGTGTGCTGGCCCTGGTCCTGAGCTGGGTGCCGGTGCTCGGCGAAGTGCTCGCCGCCCTGGCCCTGATCGCCTCGGTCGTGGCCCTGGTCTGCGACACCATCTCGGCCCTCGACGGCAAGGGCACCTGGCTGGACGTTGCCATCGACGCGATCGGCGTACTGTCCTTCGGCGCGGGACGCCTGCTCGGCACCACGGCCAAGGAGGCGGCCGTCGCCGCGCGCGGGGCCTCCGCCCTGAAGGACGTGGGTCTGGCACGGGAGGTGGGGCTGAACCCTGCGGCGGCCCGCGGCCTCGCCGAAGCCCTCAACGGGGTCAAGCCGGGCCAGATCGGCAGGGCGCTGGCCGAGGGGCCGGCCGAACTCCTGCCGCGTATGCGGTCGGTGGTCAAGGAGTCGTTGGACGTCAAGGCGTACGTGGACGACATCCGCGTGGCCGCCGGTCAACTGCCCGGCGAGGAGAGCCTCCTCGTGGAGGGTGCTCCCAAACTGGCGCAGATCTCCGGGTCTTCGTTCAAGACCATGGCGGGATTCGGCAAGGCCCTCTACATCGGCAGCCAGACCCTGCCGCTGACGCTCGGCTGGTCCAACCTGGCACCGGTCGGCGCCGGGGAGTCGAAGGCCACGGGCCCGAACCTCCTGAGCGGACTGAAGGAGATTCCCGGGATCGGCGCCGGTGGCATCCCGTTCTACAACTGGACGTGGCACGCAGGTGGTTGAGTCGGGCGGAGGCGGCAACTCCAGGGACAGGGACAACGCGGGCCGCTCCGCGGAACAGAGGGCGAAGTGGTGAACGAGGAAGGGGAGTCCGTCGACGACCTGTTCGCGCGGCTGCCGGAGGACGGGCGGCGGACGCTGGAACAGATCGGCATGGGGCTGCCGGAACTGCGCCGCATGGCCGCCCGCGACGGCGGCATGCGGCAAGTGCGCGGCGTCCTCTCCGAGTTCACCACCGAGCCGGACCCGCGCCGTCCGGGTGACGACGAGGGGCCTGCGGCGCGGGCCGCCGTACGGCCGTGGGCCGTGCTGTTCGTGGCGGCCGTCGTCGGGGTGGTCCTGACCGAGCTCTCCACCCTCGCGCTGCACGAGACGGCGCTGCTGGTGGGAGGGGTCTGCGGACTGGTCGTCCTGTTCGCGGCCTTCAGGACCCGTGAGTCGCGCTGCGGGCTCGCGCTGCGGTGGATCACGGTGGCGGCGTACGTCGTCCTGGTGATCGCCGGCTCCTTCGGCACCCAGCAGTGGTACTTGAGGCTCCGCGGGGTGGAGCAGCCGGTGACGATCGCGGAGCCGCTCCATCAGTGGACCCACGGGACCCGGGAGACGTACTGCCGGGTCCGGCTGCGGGACGGTTCCGTCCGCCAGGTGCTCGGCAACAGGGAGAACTGCGCCGACCGGGTCGGCCTGAAGGACACGGCCGTCGTCGATACGGCGGGCCACTACCGGCCCTTTCTCGGCCCGAGGGCCGATATCGGAGGCGTGCCCGGCGGAATCGTGGCTCTCGGCGCGGCCTCCGTTCTGATCCTGGCTCCGGCCAGCGCCGTGGCCCTGGGGCGGGGGCCGCGGACGAAGCAGTCCCGCGGGGAGCGGACGGGTGGGATAGCGGCATGAGCGGACCATCGGACCACAGCACGGCCCCCGAGGCGGAGCCGAGCCCGGCACCGGCCCGTGCCTCGGCACCGGCTGCTGCGCCGGCCGCGGCATCAGCACCAGCGCTGCCACCTCCCTCCGACTACCGTCTGGCCGTCCCCGAAGGCTGGGAGCGCGTCGTCCTCGACCCCGGCCGCTGGCCCCACCGCATCGACAAACTCGTCAATCGCGGACTGCGCAGGACGCGGGCGACCCCGCAGCTCAAAGCGGCGCTGGCGGAACGGATCCGGGAGCAGGCCGAGGCCGCGCACGCGAACGGCGGGGTGGAGATGTACCTCGTCAACCAGGTCATCGGTCAGGTCCCGGTGTCCGCCGGACTGGTCGTGACCCTCCTGCGGCCGCCTTCCGGCACCGCCCACGGGGACCTGTCCGACACGGCCCTGTCGCTGGCGGCCCGTGGCGCCGACGTCACCACGATCGACCTGCCCGCGGGCCCGGCCGTACGCCACCTCTACCGCCGCCGCCCCGCGCCCGACGACCCGGACGGCAACAGGCTCACCGTCACACATCTGGACGTCCACCTCGCCGTACCGAACAGCGACCAGCGTCTGCTGCTCTCCTTCTCCACCCCGATGGAGCCGCTGGCGGACGCGCTGGTGACGCTCTTCGACTCGATCGCCCGCACACTCCAGTGGATGGCCTGATGCCCGAGTACTCCGAGTCCACCGTCCATATGCAGGCGCCCGACGCCGCGGTCTCCCTCCCCGTGCACGGCCCGGTCGACCTGGACGCCTGGGCCGTGGACGCTGCCCGTCTCCGCGCGGGCCGGGACGGCGACGCGAGGCTGATCGAGGCGCTCGCCGTAGAACTCGGCGCGGCGGCGGCCGACGCGCGCGGCCGTGCGCCGATCGTCGCGCTCTCGTACGTCCCCGAACCCCGGCTGGGGGAGCTGGCCCGCATCGAACTGTCCCCGCTCGTCGCCGACGACACCTACCCGGCCGTCACCGTCGAGTTGCTCCAGCGCTATCTCGCCATGCCGACGGACCTCTCGTTCCGCCCGCCCGAGGCCGAGCGGCGCACCCTGTCGGCCGGTCCCGCGGTCCGCGTCCGGCACGCGTACGTCCAGGAGCCCGACCGGGACGGAACGGGCACCATCCTGGAGACCTGCGCCTACGGCATCTGCCCGGACGACAAATGGGGCCTCGTCCTGCTCACCTCCTGGCGCGCCCTCGCACACACCGACACCCTGTGCGCCCTGACGGACAGCCTCGCGCAGACGATCACGGTGACTGCCGCCCACTGATCCCTCGGCCGGCCCTCACCGCGACGATCGCGCGCCCGCGTTTCCGGTCAGCCGGCCTTGGTCGCGTCTCCGTCTTCCAGCTTTTGTACGGATCGCGACTGTGAGCCTTCGCACGAGCTACGGCACAGCTGTCCCCACGGTCTCTGTACAGGGAGAGCTGTGCCGACCGGGTCGCTCTCAGGGACGGGCATGTGTTTCCACGGGGGTTCGATTTCCGCTTTCGGTCAGATATCGCCCGTTTGGAACCGGGCGTTCTCTCCGTCCGCGTCCATCAACTTGAAGGCGGCACTGCCGATTCCGTACGTGGGATCGACGCGTTCGTTGAGCCGGTAGGTGACGTAGACGTTGCCGCTCGGGCGCCGGTGGATCAGCAGGGTTCCTCCCGGCTCCTTGCCTTCGAGGAGCTTCCGTACGGCTTGATGCTGGCCCGGTGCGAGGTCGTCCGGGTCCATCAAAGGGAGGGGGTTTTCCAGGGCGCGGGTGACGTCGTTGCGGCAGTCGGTGTCCCGCCCCGCCAGCCGGCACCAGGAACCGTCGGTGAAGGTGATGGTGAAGTCCGTGTCGTACCGGCTGAACTCTTTGGGAACGGCGGCCGCGATGTGCGACCGTTCGGTCTCCCAGAGGACCTCGTCGAAGGGATCGTCCACGTCGTTCAGCAGCCCCAGGACGAGGACGCGCCGGTCCGTGACGACCAGATGCGTCCGGTCCGTCTCGGGGCGGCGCGCCGGATCGAGTTGCCAGGGGAGTGAACGTGCGAGGGCACCGGGCGCCGCCCACATGACCCTCGAGCAGCACCTTGCCTGGGACGCCGATTCCCAGCCCAGCCGCTCGGCCCACCGGGCGCGCGCCTCAGACGGACGCTGTCATCGATTGACGGACTGGATCTCCTGGACGGTGATGTCCTGGGTCGTTCCGAAGGTGCCGTCGGGGAGGTCGCCGCCCGCTCCTCCGGTGCCGGTCCAGCTGACGGCCCAGGTGATGGTCGCCCGGAGCTTGTACGTTCCGTCGCCCGACGAGCGCAGGTACTTGATCCCGCAGGGCGGGGTCCGGCCGGCCTTGCCCTTGGCGTACGGCGCACCGATCGAGTCGTCGTCGTTCAGCAGGCACTCGCCCGAGGCCGGATAGGTCTCGGCGTCGCTCGTACCCGGCTCCAGCTTGAGCGAGACGGGCTTCGCGGTGGTCGTCGCCGAGATGTTGAGCCCCGCGACGTCGAGCGCCGCGGTGACGGACACTTTCTTGAACGTCGCCTTGTCGAGCCAGGCCCAGGTCGGAAGGTTGACCTTGGTGATGTCCTGGGGGGCGAGGGTGACTTCGGTGTCGGGAACCTTGATCCGGCTGTAGGCGAGCTGGGCCAGGATCTCCGGCGTCACCGCGTTCTTCACCTTCGGGGTCTCGCCGTTCTTCACCCAGAAGGTGGCCGTGTCGCAGGCGAAGGCGGAGGGATCGCCGGATTCCTCGCGGTTCTTGTCACGGACGGTGTCCCACCACATGCCCTTGCCCGTCTCGGACTTGTTGAAGTCCTTGTAGGGCTGTCCGTTCTTGTAGTGCTCCTTGGCCAGGTTGTACGCCTCGCCCACACCACTGGCGTTCGGGATGTCCCAGTCCTTCTGGAACTCCTTGGCGAATTCGGCTGGCGTCCACTTGGGCTCGTACCAGCAGGCAGGCGGAGACCAGTCGCCGACGGGAGTGAACCCGCCGGAACGCGTGCCCTTGGAACCCCCGGTGGAGCCGCTGTAGACGATGCGTGATTCGAGAGTCTTCCCGCCGTCCTTCTGGTTGTCTCCCTCGACATCGAACTGGGACCCCCCAGGGCCCTTGGCGAAGGCGGTGGTGGGCACCGAAAGCACGCAGGTGATCGCGAGCACTCCGACGGTTGCCGCGACGCGGGTCCTGGTCACTGCACGCATGACTTGCTCCCCCGTACGGACGTGCCGTTGGAGGTCTGCCACACGCCCTGACCGTTCTTCTCCAGACGGGTGTTGTAGAGCACGTAGGCGTCGTTCCCGGCGGGCGTCCTGTCGACCTTCTTGGTCTTCCGGTCCTTGTTGTACGCCTTGCTCTCGTCGGCGCAGTACGAGACGCCCGCGGACTTGCTGTCGAAGATCTCGACCTTCGGGCGGTAATAGCGCGTGGTGCCGGTGTACGTGATTCCGGCGTCCAACCACTTCTGTACCCACTGGACGGACGAGGTCAGAGCCTTGCCCTTGTAGTAGAAGGTGAGGCCGGGAGTGTCCGACGTGCCCTTGATGATGGCGTCGTTCGTGGCGGTCTGCGCGCGGCCGGCATCTGCGAGGACGGCGTCCTTCGTCGCGTCCCCTGTCTTCCAGCTCTCGAACTCGTCCTTCACGCCGATCGGCAGGGAGATGTCCGGCCGACCGGCACCGTCCGACGAGCTCGAACTGGGGGAGGCGGACGAGCCGGTCGGGCCGGTGTCCGCCCCCGCGATCTTGTCGTTCCCCTTCGGACTGTCACCCCCGCCCCCGCAGGCCGTCAGCAGCAAGGCTGTTGTCGCGGCGAACGCGGCAGCAACGGGCAAAGAGCGGCGCTTCACAGTGGACTCCCCGTGAGACATCGGTTGAGCGAAGTCAGTCAAGGGCAATGACGGTATCCGTGGGGCTCCTGGTTTCGCCAGGAGGGACCTCCCTGAAAATGTGGATGTTCTGGGAGGAAGACGGAACAAAGCATCCCCTTCTCCGCTTCGAGCGTGCCGTCGATCACATCAACGGGCTTATTTTCCAGGTCCGTTCACTGCGAGAGGGTCAGGACCACGGGCAGCCTCCGTACCCGCCACGCCTGTGCGCCTTCGCGCGAGCTACGTCACAGCCGTCCCCGGAGGTCCCCGTGTCGTCCCATCTGGCCTCGCCTCGCGCCCCCGGCGCACCCCCACCTCGTAGGCTGACCCGGGCCGAACAGGTCGAACGGACCGAACCAGGCCGAACAGAAGGACGAACGACGAACCCCGGGGGACACGCCATGGCCCGCTACATGGAAACGCTCACCGTCGAGCGCGGCGGATTTCGCATCAAGGTGCCGGAGTCGTGGTGGGAGTTCGACGTGCGGCCGGAGTCACGGGACGACTCGATCCGGCGGATGGTGAGTGAACGGATCGACCAACACCCGGAGTTGGCCCCGTACCGCGACACCTACATCGGCTTCTTGCGAAGGGCGGCGGCCGACGCCTGGAAGTCCGGAGCCCTGTACTGCGGCTGCATGGCGGAGTCCTTCGGCGGTGACACCCCGATCACCGGATCGGTCACCGTCTCGATCGTCGGCGGCCGTTCGCAGACCGGTGAGCCTCTCTCCACCGACCCCCAGACCATCGCGGGCCAACTCGCCGTGCGCGAGGCGAAGAAGGAGGGCGACGCCTGGCGCAAGGTGACCACCGTCGAGATACCCGGCGTCGGTCCCGCCGCGCGCACGTACGGCATCGAGGACATCGTCGTCCCCGACGACAGCCTCCAGCGCACGATCCGCGCGGTACTCATGCAGACGTTCATCCCCGTGCCCGGCCAGGAGGGCAAGGTCGCCCTGGTCGCAGGCAGCAGCCAGGTCCTCGACCTCGCCGACTCCTTCTTCGACATCTTCGACGCCGTCACCTCGACGTTCCGCTTCGCGGACCAGTAGTCGCCTACGTCACGAAGTGGCCGTGGCCTCCCTTCCTCACCTCGCACCCATCCAGTGACTCGCCTGTGTGTACGACTGTTGCTGTCGGCGTTGCCATTGATGTCACGGAGGCGGCGGCGTGGCGGGGAATCGGCCGACGGGTCGGCATGTCCTCGATCTGGACCGAAGGCATGGCGGACGAGTGCCTGTACTGCTCGGCTGGGCCTCTCGTCGTGGGCGTGGCGCCTTGCCCTGGGTGCGGTGGGACGTCGTGAGGAAGCTCCTTGGCGGGCGAACCCAGGGACCGATGACCGACAACACCTCGTTCAGGGGGCTTCGAAGTCCTCCTCGTTCAGCGAGCGTCCCCCGTGTGGCTGAAAGATCACGTCCCTCCCGCCCCACCCGTAAGCACCTTGTGCAGGGCTCGTGCACACCCGGTGACGGACCGTACGGAATGGGCACGTCAGGGATTCGCTGCCGCACAGTCCGTCGGGTCGGCGGATCGCCGGGCTCAACAGGGAACCGAACGGCTTCCGTTGCGCGTCGATAACGTCGAGTCGGGTGCGCTTCAGGGGTCTTGAGGCGCCTTGAGGGGCTTATGCGCGGCTGATACGGTGCCATGGCTTGACACTCGCTCCAGCGCTGGCTATTTGGCCAGGTCGCGCGGTACGTCCCGTAAAGGGGCGCGGGGGTGAAGTGTCCTAATTGGCGCGTGAATTGACAGACATTTTCTTGGGTGTACGGGGAGCGGTTGCGTGAAGATCCAAGAGCGTACGGGCGCGGGCGGCAACCGTTCCGCCACGTCGGCGCACCCGGCGATGGGCGAGCGTCTTCCCACGCCGCCTCGCGAGCGCAAACCCGCGCTTGCCGCTCTCGCGGTGCTCCTCGTCCTCGTCGGCGCGCTGGGCGCCACCATGCTGGTGCTGCGCGCCGGGGACCGTGTCGAGGTCGTGAAGGTGACGAGTGACATCCAGGCCGGTGATTCCGTGGGCAATCACGTGACCTCCGTGCTGGTCGCGGACGACCCCTCCATCAACTATGTGGAGTGGAGGCAGCGCGGACAGCTCAGGAAGCTCAAGGCCAAGTCTCCGATCTACAAGGGGACCGTCGTCATCGGCGACATGTTCGCCGACGGTGCCGCCATCCCGGCCGGCAAGGCCTCCGTGGGCGTCTCCCTCAAGGAGGGCCAGTACCCCGCGGGCATCAAGTCCGGTGACACGGTCGCCGTCTACCGCGTCGGCGACACCGGATCCAGCGGCAGCCGCGGTTCGTCGAGTTCCTCGGGTTCCTCGGGTTCGAGCTCGTCGAGCGCGAACAGCGCTCCCATCGTCGAGCGCGCGAAGGTCAGTTACGTCCAGGCGCAGGACAACAGCACGATCAGCAGCACGAATCTGCCGGTCACCCTCATTGTGGACAGCGGTCAGGCGGCGTACGTCGCCGATGCCGCCTCGGCCGGGCAGGTCGCCCTCGTCATCGTGCCCGGCAACTAGAGGCGAGTGAGTAGACAGACATGGCGCTCATCGCCCTCGCCGCGGACAAGGGTTCCCCCGGCGTCACCACCGCCGCGGTGGCGCTCTCCGCGGTCTGGCCCCGCAGGGTCCTGCTCGCCGAGACCGACCCCGCCGGCGGCGACCTCGTGTACCGGAGCGCGGCGGCCCACGGCGGCCCGCTGAACCCCAACACCGGCATGCTGTCGATCGCGGCGACCGCCCGGCGCGGTCTCGTGCCCGACCAACTCTGGGACCACGTCCAACCGTTGAGCGGCGGACTCGAAGTCCTCGTCGGGCTCGGGATCGCCGAGCAGGCCGCCGGTCTCGCCGGACTCTGGCCCACGCTGGGCCGGGCGTTCGCCCAGCTCGCCGACTCCCCGAACGCGCCGGCCGACGTCATCGCCGACTGCGGTCGGATCAGCGGAGACACCCCGGCCGTCGAACTCTTCCCGCACGCCGCCCTGGTGCTGCTGCTCTCCCGCACCGAGCCCGAGGCCATCGCGCGTGTCCGTGACCGCGCCGCCGCCCTCTCCGCCAAGCTGCACGGCGGTCCGCGTGGCGCCGCCGGTCTCGCCACACCGTTCATCGGCGTCGTCCTCGTAGCCGACCCGGGCGACTCCGCCAAGCTCGTCCACCAGGTCAACGACATGCTCGTGGCGGCCCAGACCGGTGCCCGCGTCGTGGGCACGCTCGCCGACGACCCGGCGGGCGCCGAGCAGTTGGCCGGACGCAGGCGCGGCCGCCTCGACAAGTCGCTGCTCATCCGCTCGGCCCGCAAGGTGACCGCGGATCTGTACCAGCAGTACGGCGCCGCCTGGTCCGTACCCGCCGACGGACCCCAGGGGGCGCACGGGCAGCCCGCTGCCGGAGCCGGCCGATGACCACCGTCGACCACCAGTTGGTCAAGCGGTTCCGGCAGGACGCCGGTGACCGCATCTCCGAACAGCGCCGCGAGGACCAGGTCCGCGGTGTCACCCCGATGTCCAACGAGGACGAACGGCACTACGCCCGTGCCGTCATCGCCCAGATACTCGAGGACCACGCCCGCACCGAGATCAACCTCGGCCGGACCCCGCTCGACGCGGAGACCGAGGAGCAGTACGCGGCCGCCGTGCACGCCGCGCTCTTCGGCGTCGGCCGGCTCCAGCCGCTGCTCGACGACCCGGAAGTCGAGAACATCGACATCAACGGGTACGACCAGGTCTTCATCGGCTACGCGGACGGCCGGGAGACGAAGGGCGACCCCGTCGCCGAGACCGACGAGGAACTCATCGAGCTGATCCAGGTCCTCGGCGCGTACTCGGGTCTGTCGTCCCGGCCCTTCGACTCCGCCAACCCGCAGCTCGACCTGCGGCTGCCGGACGGTTCCCGGCTCTCGGCCGTCATGGACGTGACCCGCCGGCCGGCCCTGTCGATCCGCCGCGCGCGCATGGGCAAGGTCTTCATGTCCGACCTGGTGGGCAACGGCACCCTGACCCCCGAGGTCGCGCACTTCCTCGCCTGCGCCGTCCGGGCCCGCAAGAACATCATGATCGCGGGCGCCACCAACGCGGGCAAGACGACGCTGCTGCGCGCCCTCGCCAACGAGATTCCGCCGTACGAGCGTCTCATCACCGTCGAACGCGCCCTGGAACTCGGCCTCGACGCTTTCGCCGATCTGCACCCGAACGTGGTGGCCTTCGAGGAGCGCCTGCCCAACTCGGAGGACCAAGGCGCCATCACCATGGCCGAGTTGGTCCGCCGGTCGCTGCGCATGAACCCCTCGCGCGTCATCGTCGGCGAGGTCCTCGGCGACGAGATCGTGACGATGCTCAACGCGATGTCGCAGGGCAACGACGGTTCGCTCTCCACGATCCACGCGAACAGTTCCAGCGAGGTCTTCAACCGTATTTCCACGTACGCGCTCCAGGCGACCGAGCGACTGCCCATCGAGGCCAGCCAGATGCTCATCGCGGGCGCGGTGAACTTCGTGGTCTTCATCCAGCGACGCAACAACTACGAGTCCGGCGGCCGCCTCCAGCGCATGGTGACCTCCGTGCGCGAGGTCAACGGCGTCGACGGACGGGTGCTGTCCAGCGAGGTGTTCGCCGAGGCCCCGGACGGCCGGATCGTCCCGCACGCGCCCATCGCCTGCCTCGACGAACTCGTCGCGCAGGGCTACCGGCTGCCCGGCAGCGGGAATTGGTGATGACGATGATCCAGCACATGACGTCCGGGATGACATCGGGCATGACGACCGGCATGGCATCGAGCCCGATGCCGAATGCGGCATCAGGTACGGCCTCGGGCATGACGTCGGGGACCGCGACGGGCAGGATGTCGCTCGCGTCGCTCGACTCGCTCGGTTCCATGGGCGGACTGTTCTCCCTGCCGGTGCTGTACGCGCTCGCGTGCGGGATCGCCGTCGGCGGCGGCCTCGCGCTGTTCACCGTCGCCGTACGCGGACTGCCCGCCAAGCCCGAGCACGAGAAGCAGAAGGCGAGCCGGCGCGCGAGTGAGCTGATCCGGTTCGCCGGCCGGCGCGGTTCGATCGCCGCCATCGCCGGTCTCGTCGTCCTCCTCCTCACCCGCTGGGCGGTCGCCGGTATCGCGGCCGGCATCCTCGTCTTCTTCTGGGACAAGCTCTTCGGCGGTGCCTCGGAGGAGCGGGCCGCGATGCGCCGGGTGGAGGCCCTGGCGTCCTGGACCGAGTCGCTGCGCGACACCATCGCGGGCGCGGTCGGCCTGGAGCAGGCCATCCCGGCCTCGGCGCGCGCCTCCGCCCCCGTACTGCGGCCGCACCTCGACGCGCTGGTGGACCGGCTGCGTTCCCGGACACCACTGCCCGATGCCCTGCAGCAGTTGGCCGACGAGATCGACGACGCGTCCGCGGACATCATCGTCGCCGCACTCATCCTCAACGCGCGGCTGCGCGGCCCCGGTCTGCGTCAAGTGCTGGGCGCGCTGGCCAAGTCGGCGCGCGAGGAGGTCGACATGCGGCAGCGGGTGATGGCCCAGCGCGCCTCGACCCGACGCTCCGTGCAGATCGTGGTCGCGGTGTCCATCGCCTTCGTCCTCGGACTGTCCGTCTTCAACCGTGAGTTCGTAAAGCCGTACGGCACGGCGGTCGGCCAGCTCGTACTCGCCTGTGTCTGCGGCCTGTTCGGCCTCGGGTTCTGGTGGCTGCGCAAGCTGTCCACGATCGAGACGCCGGAGCGGTTCCTGGTGCGGGACGAGTCGTCCGTGCAGTTCGTGCGCCCTCGTACACCGGTTTCTGGGGATGAGGCGGTACGCCGATGAACCTGACCATGCCGATCCTGATCGGCGCCGTCCTGGGCCTGGGCGTCTACGCCCTCGTCCGCGCCCTCATGCCGTCGAAGCGCAGCGCGGTCGCGCAGGTCGCGCGCATCGACGCGATGCGGGCACGCGGGGCGGCGTACGAGTCCGCGCGCCACGGACAGCAGGACACCGGGCGGCTCGGCAGCCTGCGGGCTCAAGTGGGCGCACGCGTCGCCGACTTCTATTTCCAGCAGGGCTGGGAACAGCGGTCGCTGCGCGCCGACCTGGCGGTCCTGGACCGGAGCTGGGAGAGGTTCCTCGCGACGAAGGTGCTGCTGGCCGCGGCCGGTGTCTTCTTCGGCCCGTTCCTCTTCGCCGTCGTGTGGACGCTCGGCGTCGGCAGCAGCCCGATCATCCCGGTCTGGCTCGCGCTGCTGTTCGCGACCGTCTTCTTCTTCCTCCCCGATCTGGAGGTACGCCGGGACGCCGTGGACAAGCGGCGCGACCTGCGGCGCGTGATCGGCGCGTATCTGGACCTGGTGTCGATGAGCCTGGCCGGCGGCCGGGGTCTGCCCGAGGCGCTGATGGCCGCCGCCGAGATCTCCGACGGCTGGGCCACCCAGCGCATCCGCAACGCGCTCGCCGACGCCCGGATCACCGGCATCAGCCAGTGGCAGGCTCTCGGCTCGCTCGGCGAGGAGCTCGGCGTCGAGGAGCTGAAGGACCTGTCCGCGTCCCTGGCGCTCGTCGCGGACGACGGCGCCAAGGTGCGCGAGTCGCTCGCCTCACGTGCCGAGACGATGCGCCACCGCGAACTGTCCGAGATCGAGGGCAGCGCGGGCGAGAAGTCGCAGTCGATGCTGGTCGCCCAACTGCTGCTGTGCGCGGGCTTCCTGGTGTTCCTGATCTTCCCGGCGGCGATGCGTGTGTTCCAGGTCTGATCGTCCCGCTGTGCCCGAAGTGTCACCAGTCGACCACCACTATCCTTCGAGAGGACAACTCACCATGAACGGACGGAACTTCAGCACCGGGATCCCGGGGGTGGACTTCCTGATCACCTTCCTCCAGGGCCGGGTGCAGCGTGCCCGCTCCGGCGAACTCGACCGGGGCGCGTCCGCGGTCGAGTGGGTCATCATCTCCGCCGTCGTCGTCGCCATCGTCGGGGTGGTCGCCGCGATCATCAACGCCGCGCTGAGCGACGGCGCCAACAAGGTCGGTGACTGCATCAGGGGCACCGACGCGGGCAAGACCTGCTGAGGTCATACGGGGATGCGAGTGCGCGAACGTCGAGGGGTACGTCGCTGGGTGCGCCGCAGGGTGGAGGCAGCCTCCGCCCGCGGTGACTCCGGCATGACCGCGATCGAGTTCGTGCTGCTCACTCCGGTGCTCTTCTTCATGATCTTCGCGACGGTGCAGTTCGCGCTGTACTTCTTCGCGGACCATGTGGCCCAGGCGGCGGCCCAGGCGGGCGCCCGCAAGGCCCGCGCCACCGCCGACGCGCAGCCCGGCGCGTGGCGCGGCGAGGCGGGTGACGTCGTCGACAGCTACATCCGGCAGCTCGGCCCGAACCTGGTGCTGTCCCCGGACGTGGCGATGCTCCAGCCGGAGCCGAACACGGTGGGTGTCGAGATCACGGCGAGGGTTCCCGCGGTCTTCCCGGGCCTGGACCTCACGGTGCACGCGCGGTCGTCGGGTCCGGTGGAGCGGTTCGTGAAGGAGGAGAACTGATGGGAGGAAGAGCCCTGTTCACCGTCCTCCGGCAGCGCATGTCCGGCAGCCGGCGCGACCGGGGGCTGTCCACCATCGAGGTGGTCATCCTCGCCCCGGTGATGATCCTCTTCATTCTGGTACTGGTGGCCTTCGGGCAACTGGTGGACGGGCGTGGCGCGTTGGACGGTGCCGCCCGGGACGCGGCACGGGCCGGCTCGATCCAGAAGGATCACGCGACCGCCATCGCCGAGGCGAGGAAGGCGGCCGAGGCCGACCTCGGAGACATCTGCTCGGGCCCGGTGACCGTGACACAGACCAGCGCGGGCTTCGTACCGGACACGCTGTTCACGGTCGAGGTGAGCTGCGAGGTGCGCGGCCTCGCGATGATCGGCCTCGACGTGCCCACCACCTTGCAGGCCAGCTTCAGTTCACCGCTCGATCCGTTCCGGAGGACGGCATGACCCCGCGCTCCGCTGTACGCGGCTGGGTCGCGGCGCGCCGCGACCGCCTGGACGACCGGGGTTCGGGCGCCGGCGCGGTCATCATCTTCGCGCTCGTCTTCCTGTCCCTCTCGGCTTTCGTCATCGACGGCGGCATGTCCATCTCCAAGCGGGAACGCGCCGCCGACATCGCCGAGCAGGCGGCCCGTTACGCCGCCCAGGACATAGACCTCGAATCCCTCTACGAGAACCAGAACGGCCCGGCGCCCATCAACTTCCAGAACTGCGGCGCCCGCGTGAAGGCGTTCGCCCGCGAGATGGGCATGTCCGGCGCCGACATCGCCGCCACTCACTGCGTGACCGCCGACGCCGAACAGGTCGAGGTCGAGGTCCAGTTGACGTATTCGCCGGTCTTCACGGGCATGTTCTACGGCGGCGACGTCGTCGTCCACGGCAGCGCGGTGGCGGAGAACGAGGTGGGCTGAGACGGGCGCCGGGCGGCTGATCGACCTCGTATGCCCGTCAGGTCGTCGGCCTCACCCGGACACCGCTCAATCCACGGCGATCCCGAGATCCCGCGTAAGGATCTCCAGCAGCCGTGTCTCGGGCACGGCCGGAACCCGGTACCGGGCCTTCCTGACGTGCGTGAGGAAATCCCGGGGCAGGGAGACGTGGTATTTGCCGAGGTAGTAGGGGAGGTCCTGGCGCCAGAGCCAGGTTCCGTCCGTGTAGAGCGAACCGATGCCGGACAGGTCGGGAGCGTCCGGGTCCAGGACATCGGGCCCCGCGCTCATCTCGCTCCAGATTCCCGCACCATTTCTGAGATAGGCGATGATTTTCGCCTCATCCGGTTCTCCCGTCGCGTTCACGGAGTCCCGCATGGGTCCGTCCAGAGGGAGTCCCCACCCCGGGGCGAGTTCGGAGAAGAACCCTGCGGGGCGAAGCGCCTGAGCCCTTCGGGCGCTGTCCTGCCCTCCGGGCTGTTCTCGGTGCGATCCGTCCGGGGTGTACTCCATCACTCACCCTCGTGGTCGAAGGTGACGGGGGCGTACGTCTTTGCGTAGGCAGCCAGAAAGACTCGCGCTTCATCGGGAAGCGGGAGGGATACCACGGCAACGTAGTCGAGAAGGCTTTTCGGTGCGTAATAGTCGACGAAACGGTATTCCACCCGGGCCAGGGCAGCCGCGTCGGCATACCGATGCATCACCCCGAGGGCTCTCAGAAGATCGGAAAGGCCGTACGTGCCGATCTCATCCCCGAGATTCACGGGAAGGCGATAGCGGGTCACATCGGAAGGCGAGGTCGGAAGGCCGCCCTCGCCGATGGTCTGGAGCTGTGCGTGGCCCAGACCGAACCACGGGCCGTTCTTCTTCACGACCATCCAGCGGTCGGAGACATGACTTTGAAAAATGTCGCACTCATTGCCGGAGAAGATGAGGAACATCCCCCAGGCCCATCCTGGTGAGCGGCGGAGGTGATCCGTCCAGGCCGACGACCTCTTCGTGTCCCGCCTGTACGAGCCGGACGAACTCGTCGCGGAATTGGCCACGCTTGCCTGATTGTTCCAGGCATGAGAAGTGGAGGTTGCCGTCGAGGAAGGAGGGGGAGGCGGCCCAGGGGTCCCGAACCAGGCGGTACCCGATGATCTCTCCGCTGTGGCCGTCGATCGGGGGAGCGGGCTCACCGCAGATCTGGCAGCAACTGATCTGAGGCACGGTTCTTCCTGCTGGAGGTCAGCTCTTGGGAGCCGTGGCGGCGGAGAGTGAGATGTCGCGAACGCCCGTGGGCTACTTCGGCCCGCCTCCGCCCCCTTTGCCGTCCTCCTGCTTCACTCCGTCCTGCACTTGCTTGGCCAGCTGGTCATCGAGCTTCTTGAACTCGCGGACGACGGCGTCGGACATCTTCGCGAGGGCGTCGAGGGCCTGACCGATGTCCTCGCGGCCGTCCTCCCAGCCGGATTCGAAGTCGTCCAGGGCGTCGTAGACCGTGTGATCGCCGAGGTCGTCCTTGTACGACTCGAAGAGCTTCTTGGTGTGGTTCAGCCGGGTCTTGATGTCCCGCAGCCGGCCGCCGTAGTCCTCCAGCTCGCTCAGCGGGAGCGCGAGGTCGCTCTTGCCACCACTGCCCATGTCCGTTCCCCCTTGAGTACGTGTGAACGTATCGCGTCGATCGTTGCTGGCGGAACGCCGAACGAGGCTTCGTCGAAGGGTTGTTACGTCCGGGGCGCGATGACCGCTCCGGTGCGTATCGCCTCCAGGAGATGGCTGACGGAGGCGGGGGTCGTGGTGAGGACCTTGCCGGGGTCGTCGGACTCGCGGAGGTGGAGGGTGGCGGGGGTGGAGGCGAGTTCGACACAGGAGTCGCCGTCGCCGGGGCCTGAGTAGGACGACTTCTGCCAGTTGGCGGGCGTGCTCATGGCTGCCTCACAGCTCCTTCGTCAACCTGTGGATGAAGTCGCGAGACCGATCGGCGCCCAGCGACACATCCTGCACCTTATGGAAGAGCGCCCGATAGGCGTTGAGTTGGGCTTCGGAGTCGATGAACGCGGCGCCCTGGGGTGCGTCGCGTACGACGGTGTCCAGTTTCGGCACGGCGCCTCCCGCATACGTCATGGCGCTCGTGGCGCCGCCGAACCCCTCCAGGTCGAAGGGGATGATGCGCACGGTGATCTGGTTGGCCTCGGAGAGTTCCAGCAGGTGGGTGAGCTGGGATCGCGAGGTTGCGCGGTTGCCGACCATGATGCGCAGTGCCGCTTCGTGGATGACGCCGTCGTACCGTGTGGGAGTGGGGCCTTCGAGTATCACCCTGCGTTGCATTCGGTGCCGTACACGCAACTCGATTTCGTCAGTCGGGAGTGCGGGCACGCGATAGGAGAAGACCGCGCGGGCGTAGTCCTCCGTCTGGAGAGGGCCTGGGATGTAGAGGAACTGAACTTCCCGCAGGAACGTTGCGTGATGCTCCAGTTCGGCGAGGTCGAGAAACGGTGTGGGCAGCAGGCCGCGGTATTGCTCCCACCAGCCGTGCGTCCGGTCGGTCGCCATGGCAACCAGGGCATCCACGAACGTTTCTTCCGTGCAGACGTACTGTGCAGCAAGGCGGCGCAGCCGCTTCTCGCTCACGCCGGCGAGGCCCGCCTCGATCTGGCTGATCTGCGCGGGGTTCACTCCGAGCAGGGTTGCCGCCTCTCGCGATGCGAGTCCTGCTGCCTCGCGGAGTCTCCGCAGTTCGGCCGCCAGGCGCGTCTGGCGTGCTGTTGCGTCGCGCCTCAAAGCCATGGGGTTCCCTTCTCAACGCGCCTGTGCGCGCGACTCGTTCGGGGGCAGATTACGCGACCGCCTTGCAGGACCTAAATAGATAGGTCTACCGTCGGTGACGCGAAGCTCACTCTGCGACATCCCGGACTCCGGAAGCGCACCACTCCGTCCTGCCATGACGGTTGTGACACTGCCACCGCCCGGCACCGCCGAACCCGGACAACTCCTCATTTCCCGAACGGAGTTCACGCATGCCCGCGACCGAACCCTGGAACTACGCGCTGCACATCCCCCAGGACGTCCGCGCGGTCACGGTCTGCCGCCGTACGGTCCGCCTGATCCTGACCCTGCACGGCCTGATCCGCCTCGCGGATGTCGCCGAGTTGCTGGCGGCGGAGTTGGTCTCCAACGCCGTACGGCATACGAAGGGCCCTGCGGCCCTGCGGCTGGCATGGCGGGACGGGGTGCTGCGGATCGGCGCGTGGGACGCGAGTCCGGTGCCGCCCCTGTACGACCTCTCCGTCACCGCCGAGGCGGAAGCGGGCCGGGGTCTCGTCCTGGTGCGGGCCTGCGCCGACGACTGGGGCTGGCATCCGCTGCGGCAGGGCGGCGACATCGGCAAGTACGTGTGGTGTGACCTGGCCGCGGCGTAATCGTTGATCACGTCGGACAGAAAGGAGGGCCGATGGTCAGCTCGTCGCACGAAGCACTGCACCGGATCTTCCAGAAGGACCCCGCGCTGCTGACTCGCGCCCTGCAACGCGTGCTGCGCATCCCGTTCCCCGAGCCACGCGAGTTCGCTGTCCTGAACGCGGACCTGACGGAGATCGAGCCCGTCGAGCGGCGCGTGGACACGCTGATGCGGGTGGAGACGGACGAGGGCACGTATCTCCTCGTCGTCGAGTCGCAGGGGAAGAAGGACGAGGACAAACGCGGCAGCTGGGCGTACTACCTCTCCTACCTCTACGCGAAGTACCGCTGCGAGCCGGTGCTCATCGTCATCACCCAAAGCAGCGCCACCGCGCGCTGGGCGGCCCGTCCCATCCGGCTCGGGCTGCCCGGGTGGCATTCGCTGACCGTACGGCCGCTCGTGCTGGGACCGGACAACGTTCCGGTGATCGCGGACGAACAGGAGGCCGAGCGGGATGTACCCCTCGCGGTTCTCTCGGCCATGACACATGGCAAGGGGCCGCAGGCTGCCGCCATACTGGAATCCCTGGCTACCGCCCTGCGGACCGTCGATTCCGAAAGCGCGGCGGTCTTCGTGCAGTTCGTCGACTCGTGCCTGGTCGATCCCCAGGCGAAGCAGATCTGGAGGGACCTGATGGCGACGATCAACTACTTCTTCCGGCACCCGGTGGCTGAGCAGGTGCGGGAGGAGGGCCGGGAGGAAGGCCGGGAGGAAGGCCGCGCCGAGTCCCACGCCGAGATGACGTTGCGCATTCTCGAGTGGCGCGGCATCCCGGTCTCGGACGCGGTCCGTGAGCGCGTCCACGCGAGCGCCGACCTGGAGCAACTCGAAACCTGGGCGAGGCGTGCGGTGAACGCGAGGACGGCGGAGGATCTGTTCGCCGACGATCGGCCCTGATCCGTCGCCCCTGACGGAGTCAGGCGATGTCCATGGTGTGGGTTTCCCGACGGTAGGGCTGCGTCATGAGGGCGAGACGCTGGGGGCGCCAAAGGTCTTTGTCCTCGCTCAGGGTCAGCTCACCGGATGTGCGAAGCAGCCAGACTTCCTCGTACTGAAAGTGCAGGACCGCGTCACCCTCGATCCGCTGCAGAAGGGGGGCCACCAGGCGAATCATGTCGTCCTGCTCGTCTGAGGCTTCGACCCCGGTGCCCAGACGGAATACCACGACCACTGTCGGCGTGAACCCGAGGTCGGTGACGATGGGGTCCCAGGGCTGCGGCGGCGACGACGCCACCACGCGCATCCACATGCCCAGCCGGGTTGCGGCGCCATCCCCTAGAAGTCTCTCGGCTGTGACCGTCGCGTCGAAGACACCGGTCTTCCTGCCGACTGCCTCTACCTGGGTCGCAACCTCGGTCGCTGACAAAGGCGTCGCGCAATTGAGGTGGTAGGCGATTGCCATGAATGCTCCTTCGGAAGCCGCCGACAAGGTGGTTGTGCGGGGATCGTGAGAACCGTGCCGTGGGTGTTGTGAAGGGTGTGAAGGGCGAACGGGCCCGGGGAACGCCGAGGCGGGACGGCAACTCGGTTCTAAGGGACGGTTGGTGATGAAACGGGCAGTTGGTCCCGGCTGGTCTCTGTCCGGCCTTCGACACCCTCCTTAGACTCTCAGTAGGCTCGGTTCACCCCCGAACTCACGCCCTTCCCATACGACCCCAGGACATCCGCCATGGCGCGACGCACCACTTCCAGTTCGACGGGCGGCTCGCCGGGTCCGAGGAATCGGACGCCGCAGCCCCTGCCCCGGCGTCGTCGGACGTTCGGGGACTTCGTGAAGGCGTTCGGGGCGTTGGTCGCCCTGCTGGTGCTGCTCGTCGGCGTGCCCGGCGCGCTGGTCGTCGCCGTGGGATGGCCGCTGCCGCACGGAGCGCCCTCATGGGACTGGCTCCAGCAGGAGATCACCGTCGGCACGTTCATCCACGTGCTGACGGTCATCGTCTGGTTCGCGTGGGCCCAGTTCACCGCGTGCGTGCTCGTCGAGGTGAAGGCCGCGCTGTCCGGCGTCGGGCTGCCGAACCGGGTACCGGGCGCCGGGCCGAGCCAGTTGCTGGCCCGTCAGCTCGTCGCGGCGCTGCTGCTCGTCGGCGCCGCCGCCGCGAGCTTCACACCGGGCCTCTCGCAGTTCGGCCAGAGCATGGAGGGCAACCAGCACGGTTCCGTCGCCGCCGCGCAGCAGACCCCCGGTGGGCTGTTCGGGCAGCAGCAGGAGCAGGCCGCCGCAGGCGTCGCCGCCGCGGTCGCCGAACAGGCCGCCAACGCCGCGTCCCAAGCAGACAGCGGCGCATCCGCCCAGCACGGCGACACGAAGTACTACCGGATCCAGCCCCCCGAGGGCAGGCACCACGACTCGCTCTGGGAGATCGCACAGCGGCACCTCGGTGACGGGCGCCGGTACAAGGAGATCTACCAGCTCAACAAGGACCGTACGCAGCCCGACGGGTCCAAGCTGTCCGAGGCCAGTCTCATCCGGCCCGGCTGGATCATGGAGATGCCCGGCGACGCCCACGGCGGCGAGCTCGTCGAGATGCCCGACGCGGCGCCCGGGGTCCCGCAGCAGGTCAAGCAGCAGATCCACGACTACTCCAGGACCGGCGATCACCAGCAGGCCGACGGCAAGCAGGCCGGCGGCAGCAACCGGCAGAGCGGCCAGGGCGACCGGGACACCGCGCACATTCACGTGCCCCAGCAGCGCGCCGGCGACGACCGCGGCGCCGACGACAGCCGGCAGCGGGAACACGCCTCCTCCGAAGCCGCGTCGAACGAACAGAGCGAACAGAACCAGCAGGGCGAACAGAACCAGCAGCGCCAGGGGAACGGGCAGGACGCGCAGGCCTCCGGGGAGAACGGGTTCGGGTTGCCCGAGGCCCTCGTCGGCGCGCCCCTCCTCGCCGCCGGCCTTCTCGGCGCCCTCGGCCGACGCCGCCGCCAGGCCCTGTGGCAGTCGGCACTCGGCGCGGTCGGCGGTCGCCGCGGCATGGAGCCGCCGGTTCCGACCGGGTCCGCCGCGGACGCCCAGGACGCGCTGCTCGTCGGCGCCGACCCCGAGGGCGTACGCCTCCTCGACCTGTCGCTGCGCGGACTCGCTGCCACTCTCGCCGGCGAGTCGCGCCCGCTGCCGACCGTCTACGCGGCCTGGCTCGGCGGCAACGGCGATCTGCACCTCCAGCTCGCCCAGCCGGCCGGAAAGCCGCCCGCGCCGTGGCAGCTCGGCCAGGACCAGACGTTCTGGATGCTGGCACGGGCCGACGCCGAGCGGTACGAGGAGGTCGACACCGCCGCCCCCTACCCCGGCCTCGTCAGCCTCGGCACCATGGACGACTCGCGGCTGCTGCTCAATCTGGAGTCCGTGCCCGGCATGGTCTCCTTGAGCGGAAGCGCGTCCGACCGCGCGGGCGTCTTCGCCTCCGTCGCCGCCGAGTTGGCCACCAACGGCTGGTCGGACCGCATGACGATCACGCTCGTCGGCTTCGGCGAGGACCTGACGCCGCTCGCGCCCAACCGGCTGCGCCACCTCGACGACGTCGAGGCGCTCGTCGAGACCATGGAGGCGGAGACACGGCAACGGCGCGGCGCGCTGGGTGCCGCCGGGCACGACTCCGTGCTCACCGGCCGCACCGGGCCCGCCCAGCACACCCGTTGGGCCCCGCACCTCGTGCTCCTGGCCGCCGAACCGTCCACCGAGGACGCCCTCAGGCTCGCCGAACTCGCCGCCGACGCAGGGAGGTTGGGAATCGGTTATCTCGTCGGAACCGAGTCCGGCGAACTCCCCGGCGCCGCCTGGGAGATGGAGATCACCCGCGAGGGCAAGCTGCTCGCACCGCTGCTCGGCCTCGAACTCGACGCGCAGATGCTGCCGGTCGCGCAGCAGCAGGCGGTCGTGGAACTCTTCGTCGAGGCCGACCCCGAGGGCGGGCCCGACGGCCCGACGGACTCCCCGCCGTTCCTCGTCGACATCAGCGAACAGGGGCGGCCCGCCGTGTACGCGCGGCTCGTGGGCCCGTACGAGATCATCGGCCTGGAGACCCCCGACGGCGAACGCAGCCCGCTGCTGCACGAGGCGCTGGCGCTGCTCCTGCTGCACCGCGAAGGGGTGCACCCGCGCGTGCTGTCCTCCGCGCTGTGGCCGCGAGGCGTCACCGAGGACGTGCGCGACGCGCTCGTCGAGCGGTTGCGCGGCTGGCTCGGCAACGACCCCGACGGCACACCCCGCCTGGGCACCGACGCGACCGGGCGGCTCACCCTCGCCAAGTCCGTCGTCTCGGACCTGGACGTGCTGCGCTCCCTCTACCACGAGGCGACGCAGGGCAAGGGCGTCAACAGCCGTGTGGTGCGCGGGCGGTTGCTCACCGACGCGCTCGTCCTCGTCCGCGGACCGCTGCTCGCCGACCGTCCGCAGGGGCGCTACGGCTGGCTCACCCACGAGATCATCGACGCCCAACTGCCGCTGCTCGTGGCGGACATCGGCCTCGCGCTCTCCGCGTTCCATCTGGAGAAGGACCGGGCGGAGAAGGCGATCGAGGCGCTGAACGCCTCGATGAACTCGGCGCCGGCGGACGAGCGGCTCTGGAACGAGCTGCTGCGCGCGACGCACGCGACGGGGGACAACGACCGGTTGAAGGGGCTCGCGGCCGATCTGGTTGCTCGCAGCGGGGCGCGGGGGCTGCCGCCCCGCACGGAGGCGCTGCTCGACGAACTGCTGCCGACCTGGCGGAGCGGTGCCGCCGCGGTGGGATGAGGCACGGCCGCTCCGGCGCCGCGGTCGCCCTCCGCTGTCGCCCTCCGCGGGGGCTGAAAGGCCGGGGCTTAACGGTCGGGCTGAAAGGTCGAGGCTTAACGGCCGGGACTGAACGGCCGGGGCGGGACTGAGGCCGGTGCCGTGGCTGCGGCCGTCGTAACGGATCTTCCTGGGGGAACGCGTGGATCTCGACCTCTGGCTCACCGTCGTGGCCGCGCTCTGGGGCGCGGCTGCGGGGCTCCTGGTGCCCCGGCCCGCGTACCGCTTCGCCGTCGAGCCGGACGAGCCGTGGCGGGACCGCTGTCCTGAAGGGCAGCCGATCACCGGGGCCGCGCGCGGGTGGCTGGGGCTCGCGCGTTCACCGGGCGGAACCCGGTACGGCCCCGGCGTCTTCCTCGTCTCGCCGGTCACCGCCCTGCTCTGCGCCGGGCTCGCGCTCGCGACCGGTACGCGTCCGGAGCTGGGCGTCTGGCTGCTGCTCGCGCCCCTTGGGGTGTTGCTCGCCGTGGTCGACTTCCGGGTGCAGCGGCTGCCGGACGCGCTGACCCTGCCGCTCGCGGTCGCGGCGCTCGCGCTGCTCGGGGTGGCCGCCGCCCTGCCCGAACACGCGGGGGAGTGGCTGACGGCGCTGTTCGGGGCGCTCGCGCTCGGGGGCGGGTACTTCGTGCTCTTCCTCATCAACCCGAACGGCATGGGCTTCGGCGATGTGAAACTGGCCCTCGGTCTCGGCGCGGTGCTCGGCTGGTACGGCTGGAGCGTGGTGATCCTGGGGACCTTCGCCGGGTTCCTGTTCGGCGGGCTCTACGGGATGGGGTTGGTGATCGTGCGGCGTGCGGGGCGCAAGACGTCGATCCCGTTCGGCCCGTTCCTGATCGCGGGCGCGTATGTGGGGCTTCTGATCGGGGCTTACACGGCCTGACGTCGGTCGGCGCGGCGCACTCGCAAGTCCTGGGGTCGCCAGGCACGTACGGACCGACGCGACCGGACGTCGGTCGGCACGGGGCCTACGCGACCAGACGGCAGTCGGCACGGCAGGCCCACGCTGCCGGACGTGGGTCGGCACGCATGGACCGACGCGACCGGACCTCGGTCGGCACGGGGCCGACGCGACCAGACGTCGGTCGGTTCACGGGGCCGACGCGATCGGACGTCAGTCGGCACGGCGGCCCAACCCGGCCGGAACTGCGGCGGCGCGGCGGCGTTACGCGGGCTGACGTCGGTCGGCGCGGTGGGCTGGCGTAGGGTGGTTGAGTCTGTCCACAACCCTTACGAAAGGGACGCTCCCGGTGACCGAGAAGGCCGACCTTCAGTCCGTCCTCGACCGTGCCGCCGAGGGTGGGCGGATCACCCCGGAAGAGGCGCTCGACCTCTACCGCGACGCCCCGCTCCACGCGCTCGGCGCCGCCGCCGACGCCGTACGCCGCCGCAGGTACGCGGGTACCGAGCACATCGCGACGTACATCATCGAGCGCAACATCAACTACACGAACGTGTGCGTCACGGCGTGCAAGTTCTGCGCCTTCTACGCCGCTCCCAAGGACACCGCCAAGGGCTGGACGCGCGACCTCGACGACATCCTGCGCCGCTGCGCGGAGACCGTCGAGCTCGGCGGGACGCAGATCATGTTCCAGGGCGGACACCACCCGGACTACGGCGTCGAGTACTACGAGAAGCACTTCGCCGCGATCAAGGCCGCCTACCCGCAGCTGGTCATCCACTCCCTCGGCGCGTCCGAGGTCGAGCACATGGCCCGGATCTCCAAGGTGAGCGTCGAGGAGGCCATCCAGCGGATCCACGCGGCCGGTCTCGACTCGTTCGCCGGCGCCGGCGCCGAGCTGCTTCCCGCGCGTCCGCGCAAGGCGATCGCCCCGCTCAAGGAGAGCGGCGAGCGGTGGCTGGAGATCATGGAGATCTCGCACGGGCTGGGCGTCGAGTCGACGTCCACCATGCTGATGGGTACCGGCGAGACCAACGCCGAGCGCATCGAGCACCTGCGGATGATCCGAGACGTACAGGACCGGACGGGCGGCTTCCGCGCCTTCATCCCGTACACCTACCAGCCCGAGAACAACCACCTGAAGGGCCGCACGCAGGCGACGCTCTTCGAGTACCTGCGGATGATCGCGATCGCCCGCCTCTTCCTCGACAACGTCGCCCACATCCAGGGTTCCTGGCTGACCACGGGCAAGGAGGTCGGCCAGCTCTCCCTGCACTACGGCGCGGACGACCTCGGCTCGATCATGCTGGAGGAGAACGTCGTCTCCTCCGCCGGCGCCAAGCACCGCTCCAACCGCATGGAGATCATCGACCTGATCCGCAAGGCGGGCCGCGTCCCCGCCCAGCGGACCACGACGTACGAGCACATCGTCGTCCACGACGACCCGGCGAACGACCCGGTCGACGAGCGCGTCATGTCCCACATCTCCTCGACGGCGATCGAGGGCGGCACGGCGCACCCCGAGCTGAAGCTGCTGGCCTCCAACTAGCCGCGCCGTGCTGACACTTCACGTAGCCGAGCAGTCGACCGGGACCTCGGTCCTGGTCGACGGGGCAGCCGTCGCCGCCGTCGGCCCGTACGAGGAACTGGCCGCCGCCCGTCCGGACGCGAAGGTGCGGCGCTGGCCCGGCATCCTGACGCCGGGCCTGCTCAACCCGTACGGCCCGGAGCTCCTGGAAGGCATGTACCACCCGGACCCGCGCGAGGCCGAGGGCTTCGGCACCGAGCCCATCGGCGGGGAGCGGGCCAAGCGGATCTTCCGCGCCGATCCCGCACGCGTCGGCGCGAGCGCGCGGCGCGGGATCCAGCGGTTGCTGGCGCACGGCACGGTGGCGGTGGCCGGGGAGTTGCGGGCGCGAGCCGTGGTCGACGCGGTGCGCAGGGCCGGCCTCGTGGTGGGACGGCGGCCGGACCTGCTCCCGGGACCGGCGGCACTGTCGCCGAGCCCGCTGATCGTGCTGCCGGGGCTGGTGCCGGGCGGTCCCGCCCGATTCGCCGTGTTCGACGTCGCGGACCGCGCCGAACTGGTCCGGCGCGGTGCGGGGACCTGCGTGGCGACCGTGATCGGCGGGCGACTGGTGTACCGCAGCCGCTGATCACGGCACGTGTCGTCGGCTCAGCCCGCGAACACCTTCGCGAACGCCCCCGAACTCTGCTTCACGCCACTGCAGTCGGTCGCCGCGTCGCCCGCCGTGGCGCTGCCCTTCTCGCACTGCTGGTCCCGGAACGTCGACCACATCGACACCCAGGCCACCCCCTTCTTCTCCGCGAACGCCCGTACCTGCGCCGCGTCCGAGAGGCCGAACGTCTCGTTGTCCACGTCGTTGACGCCGATCATCGAGGTGAGCGCGAGCCCCCGCCAGGCGTCGGAGTCCGACAGCCCGAACACCTTCTTCAACTGGGCGTGGGCCGCCTCGGCGGACGTGATCGCGTAGTCGCCCATGTCGTCGGCGTACGAACTGCCGTAGTTCATGGTCATGATGTTGACGGTGGAGACGTCCACGGAGTGGTCGTTGGCGGACTCCAGGAGTGCCAGGCCGTCTTCGTCGAGGCCGGACGGCATCACGGGCAGGGTGAAGGACACCGTGAGATCGGGGCGCTTCTTCTGGAGCAGCGCGATGGCCTCGGAGCGCAGCGCGACCGAGTCGGAGTCGCTCAACTGGGTGCCCTCGATGTCGAAGTCCGCCTGCGTGGAGCCAGCGGCGTCCAGCGCCGCGCCGTAGGCCGCCGCGAGGTCGCTAGCGCTGTCGCACGTCGACGCCAGCTCCTTGCCGGACGCGCCGCCGAACGACACCCGGACGCTCGCCCCGGCCTTCTTGAGCGCCGATGTCCGGGACTTCACGGCCGCGTCGCCGATGGCGTACATCCCGTCCCACTTCGGTGTGCAGCCGCTGCCGTCGGAGATCACGAAGGCCAGGTTGTAGGTGGTCGGCGAGCCTGCCGAGTCGGTGTCGGCGGCGGTCGTGGCGCTCACGTACGGGGCGTACGACGTGGCCGACGACTTCGTCGTGCCCGGGTTCGGTGACGCTGCCGCGGCCGTCGTCCGACCGGGCCGCGCGGACGCCGCGTCCGAGGCGCCGCCGCCACCCGAGGAGCACCCCGCGCAGGCCAGGGCCACCAGGCAGACGACCCCCGCGGCCGGCTTCAGGAAACTCCGCATTGTGCACGCACCCGCTCTCGTGAGCTCTCGTGATTTCTGTCCCAGGACGGAAACAAACGGTCGTTCCCCGACTGGAAATGTGTCACACCCGGACCGGAATACCGAATGGAGATCATGCATGGGAATACCGAGGGAGAGTGCCGGCAAATGGGGTGATCCGGACTGTGAAATGGTGCATAACTTCCATATCCATCAGGGTTGAGCTGCGCGGATGTTCTTGGATTCTCACAGAGAAAATACAGGTTGAGGCATCTCTCATGGGCCGCTCACACGGAAGGCAGAGTTTTTGACACATAAACGCGTCCTACCGTCTGCGGAATGCAATCCGAGTCCGCCATCGAAAACCATGCCCCTGTGCGTGGCCGCCGCCGCAAACGCGGTAGCGGGGCCATGGACGGCCCCGTGTTCGTTGACAACTCCGGGCGCCGCGCCCGCCTGCTGAGCAGAATCGGCATGCTCGTCGGCGTCGTCTGCCTCGGCTACGCCGTCGTCCTCGGCATGGCCTTCATGGGCTGGGGCACCTCGCTGACGTCGTCCTCGCTCCTCCCCTTCGACGGTGGCCGGGCCGGCTCCGCACCCGGCGGGGGCTACGGCATGCGGCAGGGCGGCACAGCGGCCCCCGGCGGCGTTCCGTCCGGAGCGCCCACCGGCGCCCGGGACGGAGCGCCCACCGGCACCCCGCCGTCGGGTCCGCCCACCGGGTCCGCGCCCTCCTCCGCTCCCACGACAACCGCCGGGGCGTCCGCCTCTGCCGGCGCCAACTGACGGGGACGCACCCACCCTCATGACCACGACGACGCCCGCGCGCGGCCGTCGGCGCGCCCCCTCCAAGATGGAGCGGGCCGCCGGCAAGGCCGCGGCGCTGCAGAAACCCCGTGTCATCCTCGCCCTGCTGCTCCTGCTGGCACTCATCAGCGTGATGCTGCTCGACGGCTATCTGCGCTCGGAGATCGGCAACGACGCCCGGGTCCGCGACGGAGCGGCCTACGACAAGGTCCCCGAGAAGATCCTCGACGGCGGGCCCATCCTGAGCTTCGCGGGCGGCACCGCGAAGACGCAGTCCGTGCCGAAGAAGACCATCGTGCTGACCTTCGACGACGGGCCGACCGCGAACTGGACGCCCGAAGTCCTCAAGGTCCTGGAGGAGAACGACGTCGAGGCCACCTTCTTCATGGTCGGCTCGATGATCTCCCGCTACCCGGACGTGGTGAAGAGCCTGGTGGACCAGGGCAACGAGATCGGCATCCACACCTTCACCCACGTCGACCTCTCCTACCAGAGCACCGCCCGCCTCCAACGAGAGCTGAAGCAGACGCAGTTGGCCCTCGCGGGCGCGGCCGGCGTCACCACCACGCTGTTCCGCGCCCCCTATTCGTCGGAGATCAGCGCCGTCGACAACTACAGCTGGCCCGTCTACAAGGAGCTCGGCAGCCTCGGCTACACCAGCGTCTTCGTCGACACCGACAGCGACGACTGGAAGAAGCCGGGCGTCTCGAAGATCGTCCAGTGGGCGACGCCCAAGAAGAACCAGGGCGCCATCGTCCTCATGCACGACGCGGGCGGCGACCGCTCGCAGACGGTCGCGGCGCTCGGCGCGTACATCAAGAAGATGAAGGCGAAGGGCTACACCTTCACCACCGTCAGCGGCGCCCAGGCCAAACTGAACCAGGCCGCGTTCCGGGCCCGCGGAACCGGAACGGCGACCGGTTCGAACCTCCCTTCCGGTCAGCAGGCGAACGGCGGGCCGGCGAACGGGCAACAGGCAGGGCCCGGTTCGGCGTCGGGTCTCACCGCGAGCGGCGCCGCGCAGTCCGCCCAGCGGAAGGCCACCGGCGCGACCCTCTACGAGGGCAAGGCGCTCGTCTATGCCGTGGCGGTCGCCGAATGGGTCGTACCGGCGCTGTCCTGGTTCCTCGTCGTCGTCGGCGTCGCCGTCATGGGCCGGTTCGGGATGATGCTCGTCCTCGCCCGCCGCCACTATCGGCAGCGCAACCGCAGACGCGGCAGGGGCGGCAGGTTCAGCTGGGGGCCGACGGTCACCCGGCCGGTGACCGTGATCGTGCCCGCGTACAACGAGAAGGAATGCATCGCCAACACCCTGAGATCGCTGGCGAAGAGCACGCATCCGATCGAGATCATCGTGGTGGACGACGGTTCCGAGGACAACACCTCCGAGATCGCCGAGTCGCTCGGCATGCCGAACGTCCGCGTCATCCGGCAGGAGAACGCGGGCAAGCCCGCCGCCCTCAACAACGGTGTCCGCAACGCGCGTTACGACATCGTCGTGATGATGGACGGCGACACCGTCTTCGAACCGGACGCCGTGCACCAGCTCGTGCAGCCCTTCGCCGACCCGGAGATCGGGGCGGTCGCGGGCAACGCCAAGGTCGGCAACCGCAACACCATGATCGGCGCCTGGCAGCACATCGAGTACGTGATGGGCTTCAACCTCGACCGCCGCATGTACGACCTGCTGCGCTGCATGCCCACCATCCCCGGCGCCATCGGCGCGTTCCGCCGGGACGCGGTGCTGGAGGTCGGCGGCATGAGCGAGGACACGCTCGCCGAGGACACCGACATCACCATCGCCATGCACCGCGCGGGCCGGCGGGTCGTCTACCAGGAGCACGCCAAGGCCTGGACGGAGGCGCCCGGTTCGTTCAAGCAGCTGTGGTCGCAGCGCTACCGCTGGAGCTACGGCACCATGCAGGCGCTGTGGAAGCACCGCAAGTCGCTGACGGACAAGGGCCCTTCGGGCCGCTTCGGCCGCGTGGGCATGCCGCTGGTGGTCCTCTTCCAGATCGTCACGCCAGTGTTCGCGCCGCTCATCGACGTGTTCACCGTCTACTCGATGATCTTCGTGGACTTCCGGGCCGCCCTCCTCGCCTGGCTGGCCGTCCTCGCGGTCCAACTGATCTGCGCGGCCTACGCGTTCCGGCTCGACCGGGAGAAGTACCGCTACCTCGCGATGCTGCCGCTGCAGCAACTCGCGTACCGCCAGATGATGTACCTGGTTCTGATCCACTCCTGCGTCACGGCCCTGACCGGCGGCCGCCTCCGCTGGCAGAAGCTCAAGCGCACGGGCGAGGTCGGAACCCCGGCAGGAGTGAGCTAGATGACCTGGGGCGCGGAACAACCGGGACAGCAGCGGTACGACGACGAACACGGCCCCGGATACGGGTACGCCCCCGTGTACGACCCCGGGTACGGGCAGCCGTACGACCAGCCCCGGCCGTACGGACAGCAGCCCGAACAGCCGGTGCGGTATCAACAGCCGTTCCGGTACGAGCAGCCGGTCCGGTACGAGCAGCCGGTGCCGTACGAGGAACAGTGGCAGTACGGTCCCGAGACCACTCTCGCGAACCCTCCGCAGCCCCCTGCCGAGAACCTTCCGCAGCCCCCACCCGAGAATCCCCCGGAGGGGCCCGCCCCGAAGGCGGAGACAGAGGCGGAGGAGACGGCGAGGGCGGAGGAGACGGCGAGGGCGGGGGCGGGGGCGCCGGCGAAGGCGGCAGGGAGCCGCGACCGCTACTTCGACGCCCTCCGCGCCGTCGCCCTGGTCCGCGTCGTCAGCTACCACACCTTCGGCTGGGCCTGGGCCGGCCTGGTCTTCCCGTCGATGGGCGTGATGTTCGCGCTCGCCGGCACACTGATGGCCAAGTCCCTGGAGCGCCCGGCGCTCAAGGTGGTCAGAAGCCGGATGCGGCGACTGCTGCCGCCGTTCTGGTTCTGGGGCGTCTTCGTCGTGATGGCGATGATGATCCACGGCTGGATGCCGGGCTGGCAGATCGTGTTCTGGATCGTCCCGGTCGGCGACCCGCCGGGAAGCCAGTGGGGCGTGCAGGCCTGGGAGATCCTCTGGTATCTGCGGACCTACCTCTGGTTCGTACTGCTTTCCCCCCTGCTCCTGAAGATCTTCCGCATGGCCCCGATTCCGGTCCTGCTGCTCTCGCTCGCCCCGATCGTGGTCTTCCAGTACGGCTGGCAGCCGTCGGACGACCGATTCGGCAGCGCCCTCACGGACCTCGCCACCTACCTCTTCTGCTGGCTCGTCGGCTTCGCGCACCGCGAGGGGGTGCTCCAGCGCCTGAAGCCGGTCGCGGTGGTCCTCGTCTCGCTGGCCGCCCTCGCGTTCGGCGGCTGGTACGCCCTCGCGCACCAGGCGGAGTTCGGCACCTACGACCTCGACGAGGTCCCTCTCGCGCAGGCCTTCTGGTCGGCGGGCTTCGTGACGCTGCTGATGTACTTCAAGGCCTACTACGACGTCGACTTCGCCTGGCTGGCCCGCTTCAAGCGGCTCGACCGCACGGTGACGATCTTCAATGGGCGGGCGGTGACGATCTACCTCTGGCACGAGATCGCGCTGATCCTGGCCGTCCCGCTGATCGACCAGTTCTGGAAGGTGCCGGCCTTCGAGAAATGGCTGCCCCTGGAGAGCCAGTGGTTCATGTTCGCGATCGGCTGGGCGCTGATCTGGACCGCGATCCCCCTGTTCGGCTGGGTCGAGGACGTGGCCGCCCGGAAGAAGCCCAAACTCCTGCCGTGACGGCCACCCCGAATGCGGGGAGTTGGGCCGTACCCGAGCGCGTCGGCCCTGCGGACCGGAGACGCGGGGCACTCTCCCTTTGGCGGCGCCCCGGCGTATTCGCGCAGGTCGGAGCAGCGGCCGGACCGCCGGACAGCCGGACCGCCGGACAGCCGGACCGCCGGACAGCCGGACCGTCGGACAGCCGGACCGCCGGACAGCCGGACCGTCGGACAGCCGGGCAGCTGCGGGAGACGATGACAGGCCCCTGAATCGAGCCCCGGCGTCCGGATGGTGAGGTGGTCCGACTGGGCCTGGCCAGGCAGGTATCAGAGTGAACCTCGCCCCGGTTGGCCGTGTGCGGACGTGTACAACGGGCCGGGGGCGATCTTGGTTACGGAGCATGGGGAGAAACCCCGACAGAGAGGCTGACGTACCTCATGCGTCGTTCCCTGCTCGCCGCCTCCACCGCGGCGACCGCCCTCACCGCCGCCCTGGCACTGGCCCTGAACACACCTGCCGCCGCCGGAGCCGTCGGCCCGCAGGACCACGAGCCCTGGGTGAAGCGCAGCGCCGTGATGCGCACGGATCCCAGGGACTTCCATTCCCTGTGCGGCAAGCAGAAGGACGGGATTCCCGAGCGCCGCACCTTCCCGCTCTTCGACCACGGCAAGGGCTTCACGGCGGTCGAGGACTTCAAGCGCCTGGAACCGGACGGCACGGTGTTCTGGGCCGGCCACGACCCGAGACATCCCGAGAACACCATCTCCGTGGACATCATCGGGGCCTGCGTCGCCGGGCCGGTCACCCTCTCCGGCGAGATCGAGGCCGGCTTCCGCCAGTACCTGTACAAGCCGTTGGCCAAGCGTCCGGGCCGGTACCTGCTGCAGGAGATCGACTCCCTGAAACTGCCCCCCAGCGGTCACGGTGTCGACACCGTGACCATGCCGAGGAGCAAGCCGGCGCCGCACAAGCCGGGTCTGCGGGTCGCCACCCCCGACAACCCCGCGGCCATCGACATCGTCGTCGCCTACACCCCGGCCACCGTCACCGAACTCGGCGGGGTCGCCGCGGTCCAGAGCCGGATCGACTACGGCGTGAACCAGCTCAACAGGGCACTCGCGACCAGCAACGTGCCGGCCAGCGTGCACGTCGTCAACTCCTACGAGACCCAGGCGACCGGCGTTCCCCGCGAGAACGCCGGGACCTTGCTGAACATGATCAGCAACCCCAGGAACGTGACCCTGGGCGTCACGGCAGCTGCCCAGCGGGCGGCATTCGGCGCCGACCTGGTGGCGCTCATCGCCGCCATCCCCCCGGAGGACAGCTCCGGGCAGGCCAACCTGCCCAACCCGGCGGGCACGACGACCAGCAACAACGCGTTCTCGGTCACCAGCGCCTTCTCCATCACGGCGTGGGAGAACCTCGCGCACGAGATCGGCCACAACTTCGGTCTGATGCACGACCGCGAGACGGTGTTGGCCCAGGGGGGAACGACTCCCGCGGGCACCTTCAACTACGGCTGGGTCACCCCCGACCAGCGGCACCACACGATCATGGCCTACTCCAGTGCCTGCAACCTGCCGTGCACGGTCGTCAACCAGTACTCGAACACCGAGAACCTGCTCAACGGCCAGGCCCTCGGTGACGCGAACAACAACAACGCCGCCGTCGCGACACAGGCCGCCGAGTTCCTGGCCGGCTACCGCACCTCCCTGGTCACCGACCGGCTCTCTCTCGACCTGGCCGCCAGCCCCGCCGGCGGAGGCAGCCTCAGGCCCAGCGAGTTCGGTCCGTACGACCCCGGTACGCAGGTCACCGTCACCGCCACGCCCAACGCCGGCTTCCAGTTCAGCGGCTGGCAGGTCGACGGCGTACTGCAGGCCGACACCACGCCGAGCTACACCATCACCATGAACGCCAACCACAGGATCGTCGCGCTCTTCACCGCGACCAGGTAGTCCGTGCGGTAGTACACAGCCATCGGCAGACCCCCGATCGGCCGGCGGCGCACACCAGGGCCGCCGGACAGCGCCGTACCCTCCCCAGGTTCACGGGGCGGGTGCGGCGCTCTTCCTCGTGCGCGAAAAGGCAGCCCCCTGACCGGCGCGAAGAACCACCTGGTGGGAGCGCCCCGAGCAGGTGTCCCCGACAGGCGCCCGAATCTGCGGCCGGGCGCCGGAGAGTCGCACGGCCCGTACTGCCACAATGGGACCGTGACCCGCGCATCCCTGGACAAGCAGCCGCACGAAGTCGCCTCGATGTTCGACGACGTGGCGGAACGGTACGACCTGACGAACGACCTGCTGTCGCTCGGCCAGGACCGGGTGTGGCGCAAGGAGGTCGCGAAGGCGGTCGACGCGCGCCCCGCACAGAAGATCCTGGACCTCGCGGCCGGCACCGCGACCTCGTCCCTCCCCTTCGCCCGCACCGGCGCGTACGTCGTCCCCTGCGACTTCTCCCTCGGGATGCTCCGCGTCGGCAAGCGGAACCACCCCTGGCTGCCGCTGACGGCCGGTGACGCGACCAGGCTGCCCTTCAAGGACGACACGTTCGACGCGGTCACGATCTCCTTCGGGCTGCGCAACGTGCAGGACACCGACACCGCGCTCCGCGAGCTGTACCGCGTGACGAAGCCCGGCGGACGCGTCGTGATCTGCGAGTTCTCGCACCCCACCTGGGCGCCGTTCCGCACGGTCTACACCGAGTACCTGATGCGCGCGCTGCCCCCGGTCGCCCGTGCCGCCTCCTCCAACCCCGACGCGTACGTCTATCTCGCCGAGTCCATCCGCGCCTGGCCGACCCAGCCGGAACTGGCCGATCGGCTGCTCAAGGCCGGCTGGTCGAAGGTGGCCTGGCGCAACCTGACGGGCGGCATCGTGGCCCTCCACCGGGGCTACAAGCAGGCCTGAACCGCTCGGCCCGCCCACCCAGCGGGAAGACCGACCGGATGCGCTACCTGAGGACCTCGAACGGGTCGCCGGGCTCGTCGAGTTCGCGGCGCAGCCCGCCCGACGGCGGACGGAGCGGCCGGGGTTCACGCACTCCGGCGCCGCCCTCCGCGTCCCCGAGGTCGAACCACACGGTGACGACGGCTCCGCGCGGCACTTCGGCCCCGGGCTGCGGAAATTGCCGTACGACGTAGTCGACGACCGTCCGATGGAAATCGGGCCGGTCGGGCGCGGCGAGCAGCACACCTCGCGCCTCTGCCGTCTCACGCGCGTCCACGGCCATCAGACCGACGAGCCGCGGTACGCGCACTTCGGGTGTCTTGGGTGTTATGCGCACGGACGTCACCCCCAGCGGTACCGGAAGGGTAAGCCTCGCCCGTGCCCTTCCGGAAGCCGTGAGAAGACCCGCCGGACTCGGTCAGAGGGCCAGTCGGTAGCGGTGGCCCTCCTGCGCCGACGCGGGCAGCGTGAACCGCTCCGCGAGCTCCATGCCGAGCCGTTGCGTCACCGCGATGGAACGGGCGTTGGCCGCGTTGACCATCGCGACGACGTCTGTGACGCCCGCCGCGCGGACCCGCTCCAGGGTGGTCCGCGCCGCCGCCGTGACGTATCCCTTGCCCCAGTGCGCCCTCCCCAGCCGCCAGCCGATCTCGATCTGCCCGGCCGGCCCCCAGGCGTGCGGCCACGGCTGCGCGCCTGTGAAGCCCAGAACCTCGTCTCCCGGGCCGACCATCGTCCACAGGCAGAACCCGTACTCCGCGTCGTGCCGCCGCTGGCGCGCCGTGAGTTCCTCGTAGACGGACCGCTCGGCCGCGCGGCCCCCGTGGAACTCCATGACCTCCGGGTCGTCGAAGACCCGGTGCCAGGCGAGAGCGTCCTCGTCGGTGGGGACGCGCAGTCGTACATCGGGGAGAGCTCGGTTCACGGGGCAGCCCTTCAGCCAGGTGATCGGTACCGCTGCATAGACTGCCCATGTCCAGTGCCCGTCGGCACGTTGATTTCGAGTCTTGGGGAGACCCCGCCGTGACCGAGCCCCAACCCCTCTCCGAAAACACCGCCGACGTCATCGTCGTCGGGGCGGGCCCAGCCGGTTCCACCACCGCGTACTACCTGGCGAAGGCGGGGCTCGACGTCCTGCTCCTGGAGAAGACCGCCTTCCCGCGCGAGAAGGTCTGCGGTGACGGGCTGACCCCGCGCGCCACCAAGCAGTTGGTGTCGATGGGTATCGACATCTCCGAGGAAGCCGGCTGGCTCCGGAACAAGGGCCTGCGCATCATCGGCGGCGGTGTACGCCTCCAGCTCGACTGGCCGGATCTCGCCTCCTACCCCGACTACGGACTCGTGCGGAAGCGGGACGACTTCGACGAGCAGCTCGCGCGGCAGGCGCAGAAGGCGGGCGCGCGGCTGTACGAGCGCTGCAACGTCGGCGCCCCGATCATCGACGACCGCACCGGCCGCATCACCGGCGTGCACGCCAAGCTGGGCGACGCCGACTCCAAGGAGAAGCGGGAGGTCACCTTCCACGCTCCGCTGGTGGTGGCGGCCGACGGCAACTCCACCCGCCTCTCCCTCGCGATGGGCCTGCACCGCCGCGAGGACCGCCCGATGGGCGTCGCCGTCCGTACGTACTTCACCTCGCCGCGTCACGAGGACGACTACCTGGAGTCGTGGCTGGAGCTGTGGGACCGCCGGGGTGCCGAGGACCGTCTGCTGCCCGGCTACGGGTGGATCTTCGGCATGGGCGACGGCACCTCGAACGTCGGCCTCGGTGTCCTCAACACCTCCGACTCCTTCAAGGAGCTGGACTGGCGCGAGGTACTGAAGGCCTGGTGCGCCTCGATGCCGGAGGACTGGGGCTACACCCCCGAGAACATGACCGGCCCGATCCGCGGCGCGGCCCTCCCGATGGCCTTCAACCGTCAACCGCACTACACCAAGGGCCTGCTGCTGGTGGGTGACGCCGGCGGTCTGGTGAACCCCTTCAACGGCGAGGGCATCGCCTACGCCATGGAGTCCGGCCAGATCGCCGCCGACGTCATCGTCCAGGCCCACGCGCGCGCCACCCCGGGCCAGCGGGAACTGGCCCTCCAGCGCTACCCGCGCGTCCTCAAGGACACCTACGGCGGCTACTACACCCTCGGCCGCGCCTTCGTGAAGCTCATCGGCAACCCGAAGGTCATGAAGATCGCCACCCAGCGCGGCCTGAGCCACCCGATGCTGATGAAGTTCACGCTGAAGATGCTCGCGAACCTCACCGACCCGACGGGCGGCGACGCGATGGACCGCATCATCAACGGCCTCTCGAAGGTGGCCCCGAAGGCCTGACCGCACGGGCCGTGCGAGCGGTCACCGGGGCAGCTCAGACTCCTCGGCGGCGCGACGGGCCACCACCTGCTCGCGCCGCTCGGCCACCTGCCGCAGGGCGTCCTTCCGATCCCGACGGGAGAGCCGGTCCAGGCAGACGTGTCCGTCGAGATGGCCGCTCTCGTACTCCAGACAGCGCGCGAAGTATCCCGTCCCCTCGATGACGAGCGGGTTCCCGTCCTTGTCCACGCCCCGCACGACGGCCCCGTGGGGGCGCGGGTACGTCCACGACGGCCCCCGGCACGGGACGGCCCCCAGGACCGACAGACACCCCTCGCCCTCGTCCAGGACCCGGCGGCCGGGGGGCGCGAGCCGCTCCAGGACCGGATTGGCGATGTGGCCGACGTGCCGGACCCCGTCGTCGTCCGGGCAGTCGTGGACGAAGAGCCGCAGATCCACCCCGACCGTCGCGCGGCGAGCCCGGAACAGCCCGGAGAACCGCCTCCCGAACAAGCCACCGGAGAACAGGCCGCCGGAGCCAGACCGCCGGAGAGCAGCTCCCGGACGGCAGCTCCCGACACCTCCCGGACAGCCCGAAGGACCGCTCCCCGCACAGGAAGCGGTCCTCCGGAAGACATCCGCGGGTCAGAGCACGCGCACCGCGCCCGTCGCCGGGTAGCCCGAGAGGTCCTGAATCACGACGCCCTTGCCCGGGTTGGCCGCGTCCAGGTACTGCCCGTTACCGATGTACACACCGACGTGGTACGCCGAACCCGCGGCACCCCAGTACAGGATGTCGCCGACCTGGACATTGGACAGCGAAACCGGCGTACCGGACACCGACTGGTCCTGCGAGACGCGCGGCAGGTCGACGCCGACCTGCTTGAACGCCGCCTGCACCAGCCCGGAGCAGTCCCACGCGTTGGGTCCGGTGCCGCCCATGACGTACGCGTCGCCGACCTGCGCCTTGAGGAACGCGATCACGGTCGCGACACTGCCGCTGGCCGGAGCGGCGACGTTCGTGGAGGTGCTGGCGGAAAGGACGGTCCGCGCCGAGGAACGCGAGACGGCCTCGGCCGCTGCGGCCTTGCGGGCGGCCTCGGCCTTCTTCTTGGCCTCCGCCTTCTTCTTGGCGTCGGCCAGGTCGGCCTTGGCCTGCTTGGCGGCCTTGGCGGCGGCCGCGTCGCGCTCCGCCTGCAGCTCGTAGTTGGCCGCGGTCTGCTGCGTGGCGTCCGCGGACTGCGCGACCTGGGTGGCCAGATCGGCCGTCAGGGTCGGCAGTTCCAGGGTCTGCGTCACGGGCTCGGCGGCGTTCGCCGAACCCGCTGCCGCGGCCACTGCCAGGGTGCTGAGGACGCCACCGGCAACTCCGGCGCGCATCGCGAGCGACGGGGCGTTGCGGCGGGGCTTCCGGTGGCTTCGTATGTGTGCGGTGTGGGACATGGGTACTAGCGGTACCAGGGGCTCCCTCATACCTTCAAGAAACGTGTGGTGCGCCACAGTTGTTCAATCGGCGGCCGAATTCGTCGCGCGTCACTCTTTATTGACGCCGTAACGGGCATTGCGGACACCGTCCACCAAGCCCGTGATCATGGCCTTTCAGCATTACGTCCGAATTGCCCGCCACCTACCACCGGTTGAAGCCGATGGCCAAGCCCGGCTTATCTGACCCATAGGTAGATGTGGTGCAGGTCACGGAACGGTCACCCGGGCGGTCGCGTCCCGCGCGTGAACCCCGTTCACCTCCCGGCCGGCCTCGCTCGTGAACGCGTGCACGTGTCCACATCCGTCCACGGATCCCCCCTGAAGTGTGAACGCGGTCCTCTATCAAGGGGGTGCGTCCAACACCAATTTGCATGCAGCGGAAGTCTCTTGATATTGAGACGACCCTCTGGGCCTGCGGCGATGAGCGAAAATGTCACATCTGGTGACCGACCTGACGCTTCGCGTGTGAAGATCACTGCTCATCCGACTTCATGATCGTTCGTCAGGTGGTGGAGATCACAAAGCTTGTGTAATACCCCGTGTCGCAGATCACAGACCGCCGGGCATAAGATGCGAGGCAGTTGGGCTTGTGACCTGCTTCACATGTCCGCGATCTTCGCCGGGACGGGCGGGGTTCGTGGTGCGGACGAGGCAGGGGTGCAGGCTCGCCGAACCGCCACCAGTCAGTGCCGACTGAGAGGAGCGAGGAGCGTGAACGCGTATGCGCCGATCCTCGTACTGGGAGCCCTCGGGGCAGGCTTTGCGATCTTCTCCGTGGTCATGGCCACGCTGATCGGTCCGAAGCGGTACAACCGCGCCAAGCTCGACGCGTACGAGTGCGGCATCGAGCCGACCCCCACGCCGGTCGGCGGCGGGCGTTTTCCCATCAAGTACTACCTGACGGCGATGCTCTTCATCGTCTTCGACATCGAGATCGTCTTCCTCTACCCCTGGGCCGTCACCTTTGACGCCCTGGGTGTTTTCGGGCTCGTGGAGATGCTGCTCTTCGTGCTCACCGTCTTCGTGGCGTACGCGTACGTATGGCGGCGCGGCGGCCTGGAATGGGACTGAGGGGCCTTTAAGACATGGGACTCGAAGAAAAGCTGCCGAGCGGATTCCTGCTGACCACCGTCGAGCAGGCCGCGGGCTGGGTGCGCAAGGCGTCCGTCTTCCCCGCGACATTCGGACTTGCCTGCTGCGCCATCGAGATGATGACGACGGGCGCCGGGCGTTACGACCTGGCGCGCTTCGGTATGGAGGTCTTCCGCGGGTCACCCCGCCAGGCCGACCTGATGATCGTGGCCGGCCGGGTGAGCCAGAAGATGGCGCCGGTGCTGCGGCAGGTCTACGACCAGATGCCCAACCCCAAGTGGGTTATCTCCATGGGAGTTTGTGCGTCATCAGGCGGAATGTTCAACAATTACGCCATTGTGCAGGGCGTCGACCACATCGTCCCGGTCGACATCTATTTGCCCGGATGTCCGCCGCGGCCCGAGATGCTGATGGACGCGATTCTCAAGCTCCACCAGAAGATCCAGACCTCCAAGCTCGGCGTGAACGCCGAGGAGGCGGCCCGCGAGGCGGAGGAAGCGGCGCTCAAGGCGCTTCCCACCATCGAGATGAAGGGCCTGCTGCAGTGAGCGACGCGAACGGCAACGGGGTCAACCCAGAGAAGGACCTCGGCGCCTCCAACCTTCCCGGCCAGCGAGGCGACAAGGGCGAGGAGATCCGCGTCCAGCGCGGCATGTTCGGCGCCGAGAACGGCGGCGACACCTCCGGCTACGGCGGCCTGGTCCGCTCGATCCGGCTCCCCGGCGAGGCCACCCGCCCCTACGGGGGCTGGTTCGACGAGGTGGCCGACGAGCTGGAGGGCGCCCTGGAGGAACAGGGACTCGTCCCGGAGAACGTCATCGACAAGACGGTCGTCGACCGCGACGAGATCACCTTCCACATCGAACGCGAGTACCTGCTCCCCGTCGCCCAGACCCTGCGCGACGACCCGGCTCTCCGGTTCGAGCTGTGCACCGGCGTCTCCGGCGTCCACTACCTGCACGACAAGGGCCGCGAGCTGCACGCCGTCTACCACCTGCGCTCGATCACCCACAACCGGCTGATCCGCCTGGAGGTCAGTGCCCCCGACGCGGACCCGCACGTCCCGTCGCTCGTCTCCGTCTATCCGACGAACGACTGGCACGAGCGCGAGACGTACGACTTCTTCGGGCTGATCTTCGACGGCCACCCTGCGCTGACGCGGATCATGATGCCGGACGACTGGCAGGGCCACCCGCAGCGCAAGGACTATCCCCTCGGCGGCATCCCCGTCGAGTACAAGGGCGCCCAGATCCCGGCTCCGGACCAGCGGAGGTCGTACTCATGAGCACGCAGACCCCTTCCGGGGCATCAGCCGCTTCGGCCCGCGAGACGACCGAGGGCACCGTATATACGGTCACCGGCGGCGACTGGGACGAGATCGCCCAGTCGGCGGCCAAGTCCGACGACGAGCGCATCATCGTCAACATGGGCCCGCAGCACCCGTCCACCCACGGCGTGCTCCGGCTCATCCTGGAGATCGACGGCGAGACGGTCACCGAGGCCCGCTGCGGCATCGGCTACCTCCACACCGGTATCGAGAAGAACCTCGAGTTCCGTACGTGGACCCAGGGCACCACGTTCGTGACGCGCATGGACTACCTGACGCCGTTCTTCAACGAGACGGCGTACTGCCTCGCCGTCGAGAAGCTCCTCGGCATCACGGATGAGATCACGGACCGCGCCACGATCATCCGCGTGCTCCTCATGGAGCTGAACCGGCTCTCCTCCCACCTGGTGTGCATCGCCACCGGCGGCATGGAGCTGGGCGCCACCACGATCATGATCTACGGCTTCCGCGACCGTGAGCTCATTCTCGACATCTACGAGCTGATCACCGGCCTGCGGATGAACCACGCGTTCATCCGCCCCGGCGGACTCGCCCAGGACCTGCCCCCGGGCGCGGTGGACCAGATCCGCGAGTTCGTGAAGAAGATGACGAAAAACCTTCCCGAGTACGACAAGCTCGCCACCGGGAACCCCATCTTCAAGGCCCGCATGCAGGACGTCGGCTACCTCGACCTGGCCGGCTGCATGGCCCTCGGTGCCACCGGCCCGGTCCTGCGCTCGGCGGGCCTGCCGCACGACCTGCGCAAGACCCAGCCGTACTGCGGCTACGAGACCTATGACTTCGAGGTCCCGACCGCCGACACCTGCGACTCCTACGGGCGCTTCCTGATCCGCCTGGAGGAGATGCGCCAGTCGCTGCGGATCATCGAGCAGTGCCTGGACCGGCTGCAGCCCGGCCCGGTCATGGTCGCCGACAAGAAGATCGCCTGGCCCGCCCAGCTCGCGCTCGGCCCCGACGGTCTCGGCAACTCGCTCGACCACATCAAGAAGATCATGGGCACCTCCATGGAGGCCCTGATCCACCACTTCAAGCTGGTGACCGAGGGCTTCCGCGTGCCGCCGGGACAGGCGTACGCGGCGGTCGAGTCGCCCAAGGGCGAGCTCGGGGTGCACGTCGTCTCCGACGGAGGCACCCGCCCCTACCGGGTCCACTTCCGTGACCCGTCCTTCACCAACCTGCAGGCCATGGCGGCGATGTGCGAAGGCGGCCAGGTCGCCGACGTCATCGTCGCCGTCGCGTCCATCGACCCCGTGATGGGAGGCGTCGACCGGTGACCACCACCCCCGAGGGCGTCAGCCTGGGCATGCCCCAACTGCCCGCGCCCGACTACCCGGCCGATGTCCGAGCCCGGCTGGAGGCGGACGCGCGCGAGATCATCGCCCGCTACCCCGACTCCCGCTCGGCGCTCCTTCCGTTGCTGCATCTCGTGCAGTCGCAGGAGGGCCACGTCACGCGCACGGGACAGCGGTTCTGCGCGGAGGTACTGGGCCTGACGACGGCCGAGGTCACCGCGGTCGCGACCTTCTACTCGATGTACCGGCGCAAGCCGAGCGGTGACTATCAGGTGGGTGTCTGCACCAACACCCTGTGTGCCGTCATGGGCGGCGACGCCATCTTCGAAGCCCTCCAGGACCACCTGGGCGTCGGCAACGGAGAGACCACCGGCGACGGCAAGGTCACCCTGGAGCACATCGAGTGCAACGCGGCCTGCGACTTCGCGCCGGTCGTGATGGTCAACTGGGAGTTCTTCGACAACCAGACCGTGGACTCGGCCAAGCGTCTCGTCGACGACCTCCGCGCGGGCGCGGACGTCGACCCGACCCGAGGCGCCAGGCTGTGCACCTTCAAGGACACCGCCAGGATCCTGGCGGGCTTCCCCGACGAGCGCGAGGGCGCGGTGGAGGCCGGCGGCAGCGCGGGCCACGCGTCACTGGTGGGGCTGCGGCTGGCCAAGGGGGAGAGCGCCCCCGCGCGCGTGGTGCACCCGCGAGGCGGAGGGGCGCCTCAGAACCAGCGGCCCGCCGAGCACCCGAGCTCGCACGACGCGCCGCAGGACACGTCGGCCTCCGACCCGTCCCACCCGGCGGGTCCTGTGGCAGAGGAGGGGGAGTGATGACCTTGGCAGCCGAGATCAACGAAACGAGTCCCGAAAAGCTGCTCGCACCCGTGCTGTCGGCCTTCTGGGACGAGGACAGGTCCTGGTCGCTGGACGTCTACCGAAGGCACGAGGGGTACGAGGGCCTGCGCAAGGCACTCGCCATGTCACCGGACGACCTGATCGCGTACGTCAAGGACTCCGGGCTGCGGGGCCGCGGCGGTGCAGGATTCCCGACCGGAATGAAATGGCAGTTCATTCCCCAGGGAGATGGCAAACCTCACTATCTAGTTGTCAACGCCGACGAGTCGGAACCGGGAACCTGCAAGGACATCCCGCTCCTCTTCGCGAACCCGCACAGCCTCATCGAGGGCATTGTGATCGCGTGCTATGCCATCCGGTCTTCGCATGCCTTCATCTATCTCCGCGGTGAAGTGGTCCCCGTACTGCGGCGGTTGCACGAGGCCGTACGTGAGGCCTACGCGGCGGGTTACCTCGGCGAGAACATCCTGGGCAGCGGACTCGACCTCCAGCTCACCGTGCACGCGGGCGCGGGCGCGTACATCTGCGGTGAGGAGACCGCGCTGCTCGACTCGCTCGAAGGCCGCCGTGGTCAACCGCGGCTCCGTCCCCCTTTCCCTGCTGTCGCGGGCCTCTATGCGTGTCCAACTGTTGTAAATAACGTCGAGTCGATCGCGTCAGTTCCCGCAATTCTCCAAAATGGCAAGGAATGGTTCAGGTCGATGGGCAGCGAGAAGTCTCCGGGCTTCACGCTTTACTCGCTCAGCGGCCATGTCGCCAGTCCCGGCCAATACGAGGCACCGCTCGGGATCACATTGCGTCAACTCCTCGGCATGAGCGGCGGGATGCGCCCCGGTCACCGGCTGAAGTTCTGGACGCCGGGCGGCTCCTCGACCCCGATGTTCACCGACGAGCATCTCGACGTCCCTCTTGATTACGAAGGAGTGGGCGCCGCGGGTTCCATGCTCGGCACGAAAGCACTCCAGTGCTTCGACGAGACGACCTGCGTCGTCCGCGCCGTCACCCGCTGGACCGAGTTCTACGCCCACGAGTCCTGCGGCAAGTGCACGCCATGCCGTGAGGGAACGTACTGGCTCGTGCAGTTGCTGCGCGACATCGAGGCCGGCAAGGGCGTCATGTCCGACCTCGACAAACTCAACGACATCGCCGACAACATCAACGGCAAGTCCTTCTGCGCCCTCGGCGACGGTGCCGCCTCGCCGATCTTCTCCTCGCTCAAGTACTTCCGCGAGGAGTACGAGCAGCACATCACGGGCCGCGGCTGCCCCTTCGACCCGGCCAGGTCCACGGCCTGGGCGGACAAGCACACGGAGGTGAACGCATGACAGTGACCACCAGCGCTCCCTCCGGAGGCGGGGAAGCGGCGGTCCCGCCGGAGGATCTCGTCTCGCTGACGATCGACGGCGTAGAGATGAGCGTGCCCAAGGGCACCCTGGTCATCCGGGCCGCCGAACAACTCGGCATCGAGATCCCCCGGTTCTGCGACCACCCGCTCCTCGACCCGGCCGGCGCCTGCCGCCAGTGCATCGTCGAGGTCGAGGGCCAGCGCAAGCCCATGGCGTCCTGCACGATCACCTGTACGGACGGGATGGTCGTCAAGACTCAACTCACCTCGCCGGTCGCCGAGAAGGCACAGCACGGTGTGATGGAGCTGCTGCTCATCAACCACCCGCTGGACTGCCCGGTCTGCGACAAGGGCGGCGAGTGCCCCCTGCAGAACCAGGCCATGTCGCACGGCCAGGCCGAGTCCCGGTTCGAAGGCAAGAAGCGGACGTACGAGAAGCCGGTCCCGATCTCCACACAGGTGCTGCTCGACCGCGAGCGGTGCGTGCTGTGCGCCCGCTGCACCCGCTTCTCCAACCAGATCGCGGGCGACCCCATGATCGAGCTGATCGAGCGGGGCGCGCTCCAGCAGGTCGGCACCGGCGACGGCGACCCGTTCGAGTCGTACTTCTCCGGGAACACGATCCAGATCTGCCCGGTGGGCGCGCTCACGTCGGCGGCGTATCGCTTCCGCTCGCGCCCCTTCGACCTCATCTCCTCGCACTCCGTGTGCGAGCACTGCTCCGGCGGCTGCGCGACGCGCACCGACCACCGGCGCGGCAAGGTGATGCGGCGCCTCGCGTCGCCGGACCCCGAGGTCAACGAGGAGTGGCTCTGCGACAAGGGGCGGTTCGGGTTCCGGTACGCGCAGCAGCGCGACCGCCTGGACACGCCCCTGGTGCGCAACGCCGAGGGCGTCCTTGAGCCCGCGTCCTGGCCGGAGGCCCTGGAGGCCGCCGCGCAGGGGCTGACGGCGGCCCGCGGCCGGGCCGGTGTCCTCACCGGCGGCCGGCTCACCGTCGAGGACTCCTACGCGTACAGCAAGTTCGCGCGCGTGGCCCTCGACACGAACGACATCGACTTCCGCGCGCGCGTGCACAGCTCCGAGGAGGCCGACTTCCTGGCCGCCCGGGTCGCCGGACGCGGCCGGGACCTCGACGGTACCGGCGTCACGTACACCTCTCTGGAGAAGGCGCCCGCCGTTCTGCTGGCGGGCTTCGAGTCCGAGGAGGAGGCCCCCGGCGTCTTCCTGCGGCTGCGCAAGGCATGGCGCGGGCACGGGCAGAAGACCTTCTCCCTCGCCACGCACGCCACACGCGGCCTGGAGAAGGCGGGCGGCACGCTGTTGCCGGCCGCGCCCGGCACCGAGACGGAGTGGCTGGACGCGCTCGCGAGCGGTGTCGGCCTGGAGGGCGACGGCGCCAAGGCAGCCGAGGCGCTGCGCGCCGAGGGCGCGGTGATCGCCGTCGGTGAGCGGCTGGCCGCCGTGGCGGGCGGGCTGACCGCCGCCGTGCGGGCCGCCTCCGCCACCGGTGCCCGACTGGTGTGGATCCCGCGCCGGGCCGGGGAGCGCGGCGCGATCGAGGCGGGAGCGCTTCCTTCGCTGCTGCCGGGCGGACGCCCGGCCACCGACCCGCGCGCGCGGGACGAGGTCGCGGCCGCCTGGGGCGTCTCCGAACTTCCGCACCGCTACGGCCGTGACACCGGCCAGATCGTGGAGGCGGCCGCCGGCGGCGAACTGCGGGCCCTGGTGGTCGCGGGCGTTGAGGTAGCCGACCTTCCCGACCCGGCACGCGCGCGTACGGCACTGTCCGAGGTGGGCTTCCTGGTCTCGCTCGAACTGCGGCCCAGTGAGGTCACCGAGCACGCGGACGTTGTTCTGCCGGTCGCCGCGGTCGCCGAGAAGCCCGGAAGCTTCCTCAACTGGGAAGGCAGGGTCCGCTCCTTCGAGGCGGCTCTCAAGCCCGACCAGATGACCCGGCCTCTGGCACCCACCGACGCGCGCGTCCTGCAGATGCTGGCCGACGCCATGGACGTACACCTGGGGCTGCCGGATCTGCGCACCACGCGCGGGGAGCTCGACCGGCTCGGCGCCTGGGACGGGCCGCATGCCACCGAACCCCTGGAGACCGGGGTGCAGTTGCCCCGTCCGGCCGCCGGCGAGGCCGTACTGGCCGGGCACCGGCTGCTGCTGGACCAGGGACGTCTCCAGGAGGGCGACGACGCGCTCGCCGGGACCCGGCACGCCGCACACGCGCGCGTGTCGGCCGCCACCGCCGCCGAGGCCGGGGTCAAGAACGGCGACGTCCTCGCCGTGACCGGTCCCGCCGGAGTGGCCGAACTCCCGCTGCAGATCGCCGAGATGCCCGACCGGGTGGTCTGGCTCCCGCTGAACTCGACCGGTGGGGGCGTCGCCTCCGACACCGGCGCGCTGCCCGGCGCACTCGTCCGCATCGGCCCGGCGACGATCGCCGCCGAGGCCCCCAAGGAGGTGGAGGCATGACGCCGTACCTCGCCGCTGAAGACCTCTCGGTCTTCGGCCACGACCCCTGGTGGCTGGTCGTCGTCAAGGCGGTGTTCTGCTTCGCCTTCCTGATGGTGACCGTGCTCTTCTCCATCGTGTGGGAGCGCAAGGTCGTCGCCTGGATGCAGCTGCGCATCGGCCCCAACCGGCACGGGCCCTGGGGGATGCTCCAGTCGCTCGCCGACGGCGTGAAGCTGATGCTGAAGGAAGACCTCATCGTCAAGCGCGCGGACAAGGTGGTCTACGTCCTCGCGCCGATCGTCGCGGCCATCCCGGCCTTCATGGCGATCGCCGTGATCCCCTTCGGGCCCGCGGACGACGAGATCTCGATCTTCGGCCAGCGCACCACGATGCAGCTCACCGACCTGCCGATCGCGATGCTCTACATCCTCGCGGTGGCCTCGGTGGGCATCTACGGGATCGTGCTCGCCGGCTGGAGTTCCGGATCCACCTATCCGCTGCTGGGCGGTCTGCGGTCCTGTGCGCAGATGATCTCGTACGAGATCGCCATGGGCGCCGCGTTCGCCTCGGTGTTCCTCTACTCCGGGTCGATGTCGACCTCGACGATCGTCGAGCAGCAGCACGACCGCTGGTACATCGTCCTGCTGCCGGTCTCGTTCCTCATCTACATCGTGACGATGATCGGCGAGACCAACCGGGCCCCCTTCGACATGCCGGAGTCCGAGGGCGACCTCGTCGGCGGCTTCAACACCGAGTACTCGTCGATCAAGTTCGCGCTGTTCATGCTCGCCGAGTACGTGAACATGGTGACGGTCTCGGCCGTGGCGACGACGCTCTTCCTGGGCGGCTGGCGGGCCCCGTGGCCGATCAGCAGCTTCTGGGAGGGCGCCAACCACGGTTGGTGGCCGATGCTCTGGTTCGTGGTGAAGGTGCAGCTTCTGCTGTTCTTCTTCATCTGGCTGCGCGGCACGCTGCCGCGCGTCCGCTACGACCAGCTGATGAAGCTCGGCTGGAAGGTCCTCATCCCGGTCTCCGTGGTCTGGCTGATGCTCGTCGCGACGGTACGGACGCTGCGCAACGAGCACGTCGCCTTCGCGAACATCGCCCTGTACGTCGGCGGAGGCGTCCTCGTTCTCCTGTTGCTGTCGTTCGTGGCGGACATCTTCCGCGACAAGCAGGGGGCCCAGGAGACGCCCGCCGAGCCCGCCGCCTTCGACCCGATGGCCGGTGGATTCCCCGTGCCCCCGCTGCCCGGCCAGGAGCTGCCGCCGGTACCGCGGCGCCGTCCGCGCCATGAGCGGGAGCTGATTGTCAGTGGCGGGTCCGATACTGCGAGTGATGGTTCGGTTACCGGATCTCGTGACGGAAAGGAGGGGTCCGATGGCTGAGGAGCCGAAGGAGACCAAACCGGGTTTCCAGAACCCCGTCGCCGGTTTCGGCGTGACCTTCAAGGCCATGTTCAAGAAGCGGCTGACCGAGCAATACCCGGAGCAGCAGAAGACCACCGCACCGCGGTTCCACGGCCGGCACCAGCTCAACCGCCATCCGGACGGCCTGGAGAAGTGCGTCGGCTGCGAGTTGTGCGCCTGGGCCTGCCCCGCGGACGCCATCTACGTGGAGGGCGCGGACAACACCGAGGAGGAGCGCTACTCCCCGGGCGAGCGCTACGGCCGCGTCTACCAGATCAACTACGCCCGCTGCATCCTGTGCGGCCTGTGCATCGAGGCGTGCCCCACGCGCGCGCTGACGATGACGAACGAGTTCGAGCTCGCCGACACCAGCCGCGCCAACCTCATCTACACCAAGGAGCAGCTGCTCGCCGGACTCGAGGAAGGCATGGTCGAGACACCGCACTCGATCTTCCCGGGCACGGATGAGCAGGACTACTACCGGGGTCTGGTGACCGAGGCGGCGCCCGGCACCGAGCGCCAGGTGGCCGTCTCCAAGGGCGAGTTGCACCCCTCGGCGACTCCGTCGGGCGCGGCCTCCGGAGAGGGGGCGGAGGCATGACCGACCTGGCCGCGTACTCCACCTCCACCGGAGAGGCCTTCCAGTTCTGGGTCCTCGGCACCGTCGCGGTGATCGGCGCCCTGTGCACCGTTTTCATGAGGAAGGCCGTGCACAGCGCGCTGTGCCTCGCCGGGACCATGATCATCCTGGCGGTGTTCTACCTCGCCAACGGCGCGTACTTCCTGGGCGTCGTCCAGATCGTCGTCTACACCGGCGCGATCATGATGCTCTTCCTCTTCGTCGTCATGCTCGTCGGTGTCACCGCGGCGGACTCGCTGAAGGAGACCATCAAGGGGCAGCGCTGGCTGGCCCTGGTCTGCGGAATCGGCTTCGGTGTCCTGATGTTCGCCGGTATCGGCAACGCGTCCATCAAGGACTTCGACGGCCTGGGGAAGGCGAACGCGAACGGCAACGTGGAGGGCCTCGCCGCCCTCATCTTCACGAAGTACGTGTTCGCCTTCGAGATCACCGGCGCCCTGCTCATCACGGCCGCCGTCGGCGCCATGGTGCTGACGCACCGCGAGCGCACCGAGCGGCCCAAGACCCAGCGCGAGCTGTCCGAGCAGCGCGTACGCGAGGGCAAGCACGTACCGCCGCTGCCGGCACCCGGTGTCTACGCCCGGCACAACGCGGTGGACATCCCGGGCCTGCTCCCCGACGGCACTCCGTCCGAACTGACCGTCAGCAAGACGCTGCGCGACCGCGGGCAGATCCGCGACGTGTCGGCCGAAGCGCTGAACGATCTGAAGGCGCTGGAGCAGCGTGCCGAGGAGCGCCTGGAGCGCACGAAGACGGAGGAGGCGTCCAAGTGAATCCGGTCAACTACCTCTATCTCGCCGCCCTGTTGTTCACGATCGGCGCCACCGGTGTGCTGATCAGGCGGAACGCGATCGTGGTGTTCATGTGCATCGAGCTCATGCTCAATGCCTGCAACCTCACCTTCGTCGCCTTCTCCCGGATGCACGGCAATCTCGACGGCCAGATCATCGCCTTCTTCACGATGGTCGTCGCCGCCGCGGAAGTCGTGGTCGGGCTCGCGATCATCGTGTCGCTGTTCCGTTCCCGCCACTCGGCCTCGGTCGACGACGCCAGCCTGATGAAGCTGTAAGGGGTCGCTGAATCGTGGAGAACCTGATTGCGCTGCTGGTAGCGGCGCCTCTGCTCGGAGCGGTCGTCCTGCTGTGCGGCGGCCGGCGGCTCGATGCCGTCGGCCAGTGGATCGGTACCGCCCTCGCGGCCACCTCCTTCGTGATCGCCGCCGTGCTCTTCGCCGACATGCTGGGGAAGGGTCCTGAGGACCGGACCTTCACGCAGCATCTGTACAGCTGGATCGCCGTCGGAAACTTCCGGGCGGACGTCGGCTTCCAGCTCGACCAGCTGTCGATGACGTTCGTCCTGCTGATCACCGGCGTCGGCTCGCTGATCCACCTGTACTCGGTCGGGTACATGGAGCACGACGAGCGCCGCCGCCGCTTCTTCGGCTATCTGAACCTGTTCCTGGCGGCGATGCTGCTGCTCGTCCTCGCCGACAACTACCTTCTGCTGTACGTCGGCTGGGAGGGCGTCGGTCTCGCCTCGTACCTGCTGATCGGCTTCTGGCAGCACAAGCCCAGCGCGGCCACCGCCGCCAAGAAGGCCTTCCTGGTCAACCGCGTCGGCGACATGGGCCTGTCCATCGCCATCATGCTGATGTTCACGACCTTCGGAACCTTCGCCTTCGGGCCCCTGCTCGGCACCGAGGGGCACCCGGGGCTGGTCGGGGGCGCCACCGAGGGCAAGCTCACCGCCGTCGGGCTGCTGCTGCTGCTCGCCGCCTGCGGCAAGTCCGCGCAGGTGCCGCTGCAGTCCTGGCTCGGGGACGCGATGGAGGGCCCGACCCCGGTCTCGGCCCTCATCCACGCCGCCACCATGGTGACCGCGGGTGTGTACCTGATCGTGCGCTCGGCCGCCGTCTTCAACGCTGCGCCCGACGCCCAGCTCGTCGTCACCGTCGTGGGCGGGGTCACGCTCCTGTTCGGTGCGATCGTCGGTTGCGCGAAGGACGACATCAAGAAGGCGCTCGCCGGCTCGACCATGTCGCAGATCGGCTACATGGTGCTGGCGGCGGGCCTCGGCCCCATCGGTTACGTCTTCGCGATCATGCACCTGGTGACGCACGGCTTCTTCAAGGCCGGGCTCTTCCTCGGCGCCGGTTCGGTCATGCATGGCATGAACGACGAGGTCGACATGAGGAAGTTCGGCGGCCTCAGGAAGTACATGCCGATCACGTTCGTGACCTTCGGCCTCGGCTATCTCGCGATCATCGGTTTCCCGGGCCTGTCCGGCTTCTTTTCCAAGGACAAGATCATCGAAGCGGCCTTCGCCAAGGGCGGCACCGAGGGCTGGATCCTCGGCAGCGTGACTCTGCTGGGCGCGGCGATCACGGCGTACTACATGACGCGTGTGATGATCATGACCTTCTTCGGGGAGAAGCGCTGGCAGCCCGACGCGGACGGGCATGAGCCGCACCCGCACGAGTCGCCGAGGATCATGACGATCCCGATGATCGTGCTGGCCTTCGGGTCGGTCTTCTTGGGTGGCTACTTCAGCATCGGCGACCGCTTCCTGCACTGGCTGGAGCCGGTCACCGGGTACTCGGAGGGCAACTCGCCCGTGAGCGCCCTCACGGTCACCATGGCCACCATGGTGCTGCTGGTCGTCGGTGTCGGCATCGCCTACCTCCAGTACGGCCGCAGCTCCGTCCCGGTCGTCGCCCCTCGCGGCTCCCTGCTCACCCGGGCGGCCCGACGCGACCTGTACCAGGACGACTTCAACCATGTCGTGCTGGTGCGCGGCGGTGAGCACCTCACCCGCTCCCTGGTGTACGTCGACCACACCTTGGTCGACGGAGTCGTCAACGGGACGGCTGCCTCGGTGGGCGGCCTCTCCGGGCGGCTGCGCAAGCTGCAGAACGGCTATGCGCGCAGTTACGCGGTCTCGATGTTCGGCGGTGCGGCGATCATCGTCGCCGCGACCCTGCTGATGAGGGCGGTCTGATACCGATGTCCTTTCCTCTGCTGACAGCGACGGCGGCGCTCCCGGCCCTCGGGGCGATCGCCACGGCCGCCGTGCCGGCCGCGCAGCGCGTCGCCGCCAAGTGGCTGGCGCTGCTCGTCTCCCTCGGTACCCTGGTGCTCGCCGCGGTCACCCTGGTGCGTTTCGACCCCGGCGGCGACCGTTACCAGCTCACCGAATCCCACGCCTGGATCCCGGACTTCGGGGTGAGTTACCAGCTGGGCGTGGACGGGATCGGGGTGGCGCTCGTCGCGCTCACCGCGCTGCTGATGCCGTTCGTGATCCTGGCGGGCTGGCACGACGCCGACCCGCACGAGACCGGAAGCAGGCGCTGGCGTCCGACCCAGGGATTCTTCGCCCTGATCCTGGCCGTCGAGGCGATGGTGATCATCTCCTTCGAGGCCACCGACGTCTTCCTCTTCTACATCTTCTTCGAAGCCATGCTGATCCCGATGTACTTCCTGATCGGCGGCTTCGGGGACCGGGCCCACGAGCACGGGGACGAGGTGGCGGCGACCCAACGCTCGTACGCCGCGGTGAAGTTCCTCCTCTACAACCTGGTCGGCGGCCTGATCATGCTGGCCGCCGTGATCGGCCTCTACGTGGTGGCCGGAAGTTTCTCGCTCCAGGAGATCGTCCAGGCCCGGGCCAACGGCTCGCTGCACATGGCGACCAGTACGGAGCGGTGGCTCTTCCTCGGCTTCTTCTTCGCTTTCGCGGTGAAGGCACCCCTGTGGCCGCTGCACACCTGGCTGCCCAACGCCATGGGCGAGGCCACCGCGCCGGTCGCCGTGCTGATCACGGCGGTCGTCGACAAGGTCGGCACCTTCGCGATGCTCCGCTTCTGCCTCCAGCTCTTCCCGGAGGCGAGCAAGTGGGCGACGCCCGTGATCCTCGTCCTGGCGCTGATCAGCATCATCTACGGGGCGCTGCTCGCGGTCGGACAGCGGGACATCAAGCGACTGGTCGCCTACGCGTCGATCTCGCACTTCGGGTTCATCATCCTGGGCATCTTCGCGATGACCAGTCAGGGCCAGTCGGGCGCCACGCTCTACATGGTCAACCACGGGATCTCGACCGCCGCCCTGATGCTGGTGGCCGGCTTCCTGATCTCGCGGCGCGGCTCGCGTCTGATCGCCGACTACGGAGGGGTGCAGAAAGTCGCCCCGGTGCTCGCGGGCACCTTCCTGATCGGCGGCCTCGCGACGCTGTCGCTCCCGGGTCTCGCACCCTTCGTGAGTGAATTCCTGGTTCTGGTGGGCGCGTTCGAGCGCTACCCGGCCGTCGGCATCGTCGCCACCTTCGGCATCGTCCTCGCCGCGCTCTACACCCTCGTCCTCTACCAGCGGACGATGACGGGCCCGGTCAAGGCCGAGGTCGCCGAGATGCCCGACCTCAGGGTGCGCGAGCTCCTGGTGGTCGCCCCGCTGATCGCTCTGCTGATCTTCCTGGGCGTCTACCCGAAGCCGCTCACCGACATCGTCAACCCGGCGGTCAACCAGACCATGTCAGATGTACACAAGACGGACCCCCAGCCCGCGGTGGAGGCGGCCAAGTGAGCGCATCAGCCGTCCACAGCCTGTGGACAACGGCGGCAACCGCGGCCGAGCCGATCTCCAAGATCAACGCACCGAAGATCGAATATGGGCAATTGTCGCCCACCTTGATCGTTATCGGTGCCGCGGTCATCGGAGTTCTGGTCGAGGCCTTCGTGCCGCGCAAGTCGCGTTACTACACACAGGTGTTCGTCGCCGTCGTCGCACTGGCCGCGGCGTTCGCCGCGGTCGTCGCGCTCGCGGCGGGCGGATACGGCACGACAAAGGCGCACATCGCGGCGATGGGCGCGATCGCGGTCGACGGACCGTCCCTGTTCCTCCAGGGCACGATCCTGCTCGCCGGAATCCTCGGCGTCTTCACCTTCGCCGAGCGACGCCTCGACCCCGAGGCGCACGGAAACCGGGTCGACTCCTTCGCCGCGCAGGCCGCGTCAGTGCCGGGCAGCGACAGCGAGAAGGCCGCCGTGAAGGCCGGGTTCACCACCACCGAGGTGTTCCCCCTGCTGCTCTTCGCGATCAGCGGCATGCTGGTCTTCCCGTCGGCCAACGACCTGCTGACGCTGTTCATCGCGCTGGAAGTCTTCTCCCTCCCGCTGTACCTCCTGTGCGCCGTGGCCCGCCGCAAGCGGCTCATGTCGCAGGAGGCGGCGGTCAAGTACTTCCTGCTCGGTGCCTTCGCCTCCGCGTTCACGCTCTTCGGCATCGCCCTGCTGTACGGCTACGCGGGCTCGGTGTCGTACGCGACGATCGCGCATGTCGTCGACGGCACGGTCACGAACGTCGACCCGGCGCTCGCCGGCACCATGGGCAATGACGTACTGCTGCTCATCGGAATGGCTCTGATCGTCATGGGCCTGCTCTTCAAGGTCGGCGCGGTGCCCTTCCACATGTGGACACCGGACGTCTACCAGGGCGCGCCGACCCCGGTCACCGGCTTCATGGCGGCGGCGACGAAGGTGGCCGCGTTCGGCGCGCTGCTGCGCCTGCTGTACGTCGTCCTGCCGGGCCTGCGCTGGGACTGGCGGCCGGTCATGTGGGCCGTGGCGATCGTCACCATGCTGGGCGGTGCGATCGTCGCGATCACCCAGACCGACATCAAGCGACTCCTGGCGTACTCGTCGATCGCGCACGCCGGATTCATCCTCGCGGGTGTCATCGCGACCTCGCCCGACGGCGTGTCGTCGGTCCTCTTCTACCTGGGCGCGTACTCGTTCGTGACGATCGGCGCCTTCGCCGTCGTCACGCTCGTACGGGACGCGGGTGGCGAGGCCACGCACCTGTCCAAGTGGGCGGGTCTGGGACGCAGGTCACCGTTGGTGGCCGCGGTGTTCGCGGTCTTCCTGCTGGCCTTCGCGGGTATCCCGCTCACCTCGGGATTCGCCGGAAAGTTCGCCGTGTTCAAGGCGGCGGCCGAGGGTGGCGCGGGCGTACTGGTCGTGGTCGGTGTGATCTCGTCGGCGATCGCGGCGTTCTTCTACATCCGCGTGATCGTGCTGATGTTCTTCAGCGAGCCGAAGCCCGAGGGGCCGACGGTCGCCGTGCCGTCGGCGCTGACCACGACGGCCATCGCGGTGGGTGTGGCGGTCACGCTGGTACTGGGTGTGGCACCGCAGTACTTCCTGAACCTGGCGAGCCAGGCCGGGGTCTTCGTGCGCTGAGCGCGACCTTGCGCGGCTCGGGCCCCGCTCCCTCCAGGGGGAGCGGGGCCCGAGCCGTTCTCAGTGGGCGGAGTGGGCGGTGGCCGACGATCCGGAGGGGGCCTTGCCCGACGCGCCGGACGGGGCCTTGCCCGACGATCCGGAATGGGTCGGGGCGGCCGGGCACTTCACCCTGGGGTTCCAGCGGTTGAACAGCCCGCTGGGGTTGTGCTTCCAGAGCCAGACGTGCATGTCGTAGTGGATCGGCATACCGGGGTAGTGACCCGGCATCGGGCCATCGAACTTCTGGCCGCCGAACATCGAAGGCCGGTCTCCGGTGGTCTTCATGTTCTGGTCGGCGTCCAGCACGATCCACTCCACCCCGGCGAGCCGGCGCCTTCCGTCCTTCCCGTCCTCGAAGAGGAGGGCCGCGGGCTTCGCCGGGTCGAGCGAGCCGTAGCGGGACTCGTTGAAGTAGTGGTAGCCCATGCTCCCGTGCCCCGCGGGATCCGTGGAGCACTGATGGGGGACGTATCCGTCGGCGAGGGCGACCTTCTCGTCGAGGTACTTGACGCTGGCCGTGTACGCCGTGATCAGGTCCCGAATCTCCTTCGCGTTGGCCGGGCCGTCCGAGGCCGGGGCCGGAACGGCGGACAGGGCGAGTGACGCGGCAGCGGCTGTCACGAGGGTGATGACGGTCCTGAGGGGACGCTGGGACATGCGAAGACTCCTTGAGACGCGAGAGAGGCGTACGGACTGCACGGGTCCGTCTGCTGCGGGCCCCCTCCTCCCGCCCGAGCAGCATGGCCCTCGGCAACGAGGCGACGCCATGCAAGCGGGGCCAACGGGTTGAACCCGGGCGGGACGCGCCGTGCAGGGGAGTGAGAGGGGCGCCGCGCGCCGGTACGTAGGGAAGCCGGCCCCTCGCAGCCTGTGGACAACTCTCGGACTGTCGGTGCGGACCCCTATCGTGGACGCAGTGGTCGAGGCGCGACGTACGGGGGACAGGACGATGGGCGGGACGGGTGTGATGACCGAAGCGGACGCGACGGGGACGCTGGGTGAGAGCGAGGCACGGGCAACCCTCCACCGGGTCTTCGGGTACGACGCCTTCCGCGGCGAGCAGGAAGCGGTCATCGAGCATGTGGTGGCGGGCGGCGACGCCGTCGTCCTGATGCCGACCGGTGGCGGAAAGTCCCTGTGCTACCAGATTCCCTCCCTGGTCAGACCCGGTACGGGCATTGTGGTGTCCCCGCTCATCGCGCTGATGCAGGACCAGGTGGACGCGCTGCGGGCGCTGGGCGTGCGCGCCGGGTTCATGAACTCCACGCAGGACTTCGACGAGCGGCGCGTGGTCGAGGCGGAGTTCCTGGCCGGGGAGCTCGATCTGCTGTATCTGGCGCCGGAGCGGCTTCGTCTGGACAACACGCTGGACCTGCTGTCCCGCGCGAAGATCTCCGTCTTCGCGATCGACGAGGCGCACTGCGTGGCCCAGTGGGGCCACGACTTCCGTCCCGACTATCTGGCGCTCTCGTTGCTCGGCGAGCGCTGGCCGGACGTCCCGCGCATCGCGCTGACGGCCACGGCCACGCGTGCGACGCACAAGGAGATCACCCAGCGCCTGGGCATGCCCACGGCCCGCCACTTCGAGGCGAGCTTCGACCGCCCCAACATCCAGTACCGGATCGTTCCGAAGGCCGACCCCAAGAAGCAGTTGCTGTCCTTCCTGCGCGAGGAGCACGCGGGCGACGCGGGCATCGTGTACTGCCTCTCGCGCAACTCCGTGGAGAAGACGGCCGAGTTCCTCTCCCGCAACGGCATCGAGGCGGTGCCGTACCACGCGGGCCTGGACTCGGGCACCCGTGCCGCGCACCAGTCCCGCTTCCTGCGGGAGGAGGGCCTGGTGGTGGTCGCCACGATCGCCTTCGGCATGGGCATCGACAAGCCGGACGTGCGGTTCGTCGCCCACCTCGACCTGCCGAAGTCGGTCGAGGGCTACTACCAGGAGACGGGCCGCGCCGGCCGCGACGGACTCCCGTCCACGGCCTGGATGGCGTACGGCCTTCAGGACGTGGTCCAGCAGCGCAAGATGATCCAGGGCTCGGAGGGCGACGAGGCGTTCAGACGCCGGGCCGCCGCCCATCTGGACTCGATGCTCGCCCTGTGCGAGACGGCCCAGTGCCGGCGCTCGCAGCTCCTGGCCTACTTCGGCCAGGACCCGAACACCCCGGCCTGCGGCAACTGCGACACCTGTCTGACGCCCCCCGAGACCTGGGACGGCACGGTCGCGGCGCAGAAGCTGCTGTCCACGGTGGTACGCCTCCAGCGCGAGCGGGGGCAGAAGTTCGGCGCGGGCCAGATCGTCGACATCCTGCTGGGGCGCAAGACCGCCAAGGTGATCCAGTTCGACCATGACCAGTTGTCCGTCTTCGGTATCGGCGAGGAGCTGGCGGAGGCCGAATGGCGGGGTGTCGTACGGCAGATGCTGGCCCAGGGGCTGATCGCGGTCGAGGGCGAGTACGGCACGCTGGTGCTGACCGATGCCAGCGGGACCGTGCTGCGGCGCGAGCGCGATGTGCCGCTGCGCAAGGAGGCTCCGAAGCCGGCCGGGTCCCGGTCGTCGGCACCGAAGGGTGAACGCAAGGCCAAGGCGGCGGCGGCCGAGCTGCCCGCCGACCTCGTCCCCGCGTTCGAGGCGCTGCGTTCCTGGCGCGGCGAGCAGGCGCGCGAGCAGGGCGTCCCTGCGTACGTCATCTTCCACGACGCCACGCTGCGGGAGATCGCCACGGTGTGGCCCACCTCCGTGAACGACCTGGGCGGCATCAGCGGCGTGGGCGAGAAGAAGCTGGCGACCTACGGGGAGGGCGTCATCGGGGTGCTCGCCTCGCTGGGCGGCGCCACGCCCGCGAACCCGCCGGCCGACGGCAGACCCGCAGGGCCGTCGGCCGCCGGCAGACCCGCGGCCGCGTCGGTTCCGGCGGCCGCTGCGGCACCGGACCCGGACTGGCCCGAGCTGGACCAGGAGCCGGAGCCCGAGGACTGGATGTAGCGGTACCGGGCAGGACGGCGGGCGGCCGATCGGCATCGGGCGGGACACGGGCGACTGATTTGTGCGGGCGGGACGGCGGGCGGCCGGTCGGCATCGGGCGGGACACCGGGCGACCGATTGGTCCTGGGTGGGACGGCGGGCGGCCGATCCGTTCGGGCAAAGGCGCCGGACGACCGATCCGCCGGTCTTCCCGGCCTGCTTCACCGGGGGCACGGTGGCCAGGATCCTGGCCACCGTGACACGGACCTCGTCCCCCGGGTGGCCCTACTGGGGGACGGCCTGCGTGATGCGGCCCCGGACCTCGCCGAGGCCCACCCGGGTTCCGCCCGGCCCGGGGGCCCAGGCTGTCAGGGTGACCTCGTCGCCGTCCTCCAGGAATGTGCGCTTGCCGTCGGGGAGTTCGAGGGCGTCGCGCCCGTTCCAGGTGAGTTCGAGCAGGGAGCCGCGCTCGCCCGCGGAGGGGCCGCTGACGGTTCCGGAGCCGTAGAGGTCACCGGTGCGCAGGGAGGCGCCGTTGACCGTCATGTGGGCCAGCTGCTGGGCGGCAGTCCAGTACATGGTGGAGAAGGGGGGTTCGGAGACGACGTGGCCGTTGATGGCCACGGAGATCCGGAAGTCGTAGCCGCCCGGGTCCTCGGAGGCGTCGTCGAGATAGGGGAGAAGGGGGTGCGTGCGGGCGGGAGGCGCCACGCGGGCCTCGTCCAGGGCGTCGAGCGGGGTGATCCACGCCGACACGGACGTGGCGAACGACTTGCCGAGGAAGGGACCGAGGGGGACGTACTCCCAGGCCTGGATGTCTCGCGCCGACCAGTCGTTGAGGAGACAGAGGCCGAAGACGTGGTCGCGGTAGTCACCCAGCCGTACCGGCCGGCCCTGTTCCGAGGGGGCGCCGACCACGAAGCCGACCTCCGCCTCGATGTCCAGGCGGATCGAGGGGCCGAAGACGGGGGCCGCGTCCGCGGGGGCCTTGCGCTGGCCCGACGGGCGTACGACATCCGTGCCGGAGACGACGACCGTGCCGGAGCGCCCGTGATAGCCGATCGGCAGGTGCTTCCAGTTGGGCGTGAGCGAGTCGGCGGCGTCGGGGCGGAAGATCTGGCCGACGTTCCGGGCGTGGTTCTCGGAGGCGTAGAAGTCGACGTAGTCCGCGACGGTGAACGGGAGGTGCAGCGTCACGTCGGAGAGCGGGTGGAAATGGGGAGTGAGGGTCTCCCGGTGGGCCGGGACGGTCACCCAGGCCGTCAGAGCGCGCCGGACATCGGACCAGGCGGTGCGGCCCGCGGCGAGCAGCGGGTCGAGGGTCGGCTGAGCGAGCAGCCCGGCGTACGGGGAGCCGAGCGCCTGGGCCGCGGCGCCGGCGTCGAGCACGTGGTCGCCGAGCCGTACGCCGACGCGCCGCTCGGGGGTGGCGGCCGTTCCGGCCAGGGAGAACACGCCGTACGGCAGGTTGTGCGGGCCGAAGGGATCGCCCTCGGGGACATCGAAGGGGGGCATCGGTTGCTGCCTCGCTTTCGGATTCGTACTCGCCATGTGATCCATGCGTTCCACGCGTTTCATGTGGTCGGGGCACACGTTACGGGGGAGTGACCATGCTGTGGCAGTGCCTAAAGAGTTTGCAATGTCCGAATTGGTCTTGTCGGACGCGGCAATTCCGGCTTAGCGTCCTTTGGGGGACACGGACGGGGTGGGTCCGGTCCGTAGGGGGGACATGTGGGGGGACCCGTGGCCAGGAGCTCCAGGAGTGTGCCGGTCGACGTCGACCGGGAAGTTCCGGGCCTCATCGTGAAATTCGGCGACTACCCGCTGCACCACGGCGGTGTGGGCGCCATACGGAGTCTGGGCCGACTCGGCATTCCGATGTATGCGATCACGGAGGACCGTTACACACCGGCCGCGAGTTCGCGCTATCTGCGGCGCGCTTTCGTCTGGCCGACCACGGGGACGGAGGAACCGGAGCAGCTCGTCGAGGGGCTGCTGCGCATCGGCCGCCGCATAGACCGCCCCACCGTCCTCGTCCCGACGGACGAAGAGGCCGCCGTACTGATCGCCGAGCACCAGGAGGAACTGGCCGACCGCTTTCTCTTCCCGCGTGTGGACGCCAAGCTGCCACGTCGGCTGGCCAGCAAACAGGGGCTGCACGAACTGTGCGTGGAGCACGGCATCCCCAGCCCCGAGGCGGCCTTTCCGCAGTCGTACGACGACATCGAGGCGTTCGCCGAGAAGGCCCGCTTCCCCGTCGTCGCCAAGAACCGGGAGGCGTTCGTACGCCGCAGCCGGCCCGCGGTGAACGGCACGACGAGGATCGCGACCCGCGAGGGACTGCTCACCCTCGCCCGGGAGTGGGGTGCGCAGCCCGGCGTGATCCTCCAGGAGTACCTGCCGAGGGAGGAGGCGGAGGACTGGATCGTGCACGCGTACTTCGACGCGGACTCGGCGCCGCTCGCGATGTTCACGGGTGTGAAGGTCCGCTCCTGGCCGCCGCACGCGGGCATGACGGCGAACGCGTACGTCGTGGACAATCCGGAACTCGCGGACCTCGCCGCGCGTTTCATCAAACAGATCGGCTTCAGCGGAATCATCGACCTCGACCTGCGGTTCGACCGCCGCGACGGTCAGTACAAGCTTCTCGACTTCAACCCGCGCATGGGCGCGCAGTTCCGGCTCTTCGAGAACGAGTCGGGGATAGACGTCGTCCGTGCCATGCACTTAGACCTGACCGGGCGTGCCGTTCCCGAAGGGGAACAGCGGGCCGGTCACCGGTACATCGTGGAGAACATCGACCTTCCGGCCCTGCTTGCCTACCGGCGCAGCGGCTATACGACCCCGCACGCGCCGGACCGCGCGAGCGGTACGGAACTGGCCTGGCTCGCGGGTGACGACCTGCGGCCTTTCTTCACGATGCTGGCGCGCTTCGTGCGGCCGGGCGCGAAGCATCTGTATCAACTGTGGCGGACCAACCGCCGCGGCAGCAGCAGTTCCACCGCGAAGTAGGCGTAGTACGTCCTGGGGAGGGACTTCGTGATTCATCCGGTAGCAGTCATCGGTGCGGGGCCGTTCGGCCTGTCCACCGCCGCCCATCTGCGGGCGCGTGGTGTCCCGGTGCGGGTCTTCGGCGAGCCCATGGTCAGCTGGCGCGACCACATGCCTGAGGGAATGCTCCTCAAGTCGACTCCGGCCGCCTCCAGCATCGACGCTCCGCAGCAGGGGCACACGCTCGGCGACTACTGCGCCGCGGCGGGGATACCGCGCCTGGTCACGGACGAGGACATCATCCCGGTCGACACGTTCATCGGGTACGGGGAGTGGTTCCAGCAGAAGCTGGTGCCCGACCTGGAGCGCGTGCGGGTCGTGTCGATCGACCGGACGAGCGGCCGGGAGGGGGCGGACCGGTCCGCTGGGTTCGAAATCAAGCTGGACTCGGGGGAGTTGTTCACCGCACGGGCGGTCGTGGTGGCCACCGGACTGTCCGGGCTGGCTCATCTGCCTCCCGAGCTCGCGGGCGCGGCGGCCGACGGCCCCACACGGACCGGCCCGGTGTCGCACAGCTCGCAGCAGCACGACCTGAGCCGCTTCTCCGGCAAGGAGCTGATAGTCGTCGGCGCGGGGCAGTCCGCTCTGGAGACGGCGGCGCTCGCGGCGGAGGCAGGTGCGCAGGTGCTGGTGGTGTCCCGGGGCAAGGGCGCCGTCGACTTCGGCGCGCCCCCGTGGAAGCAGCCCAAAATGCGTCCCGAGTCGCCGTTCGGGCGCGCCTGGTCCCTGTGGGCGCTGAGCTACTACCCACAGCCCTACCGGTATCTGCCTGCTCAGGCCCGGCACTACCTGGTCCGCCGGGTGCTCGGTCCCCTCGGCGCCTGGTGGCTCCGTGACCGTTTCGAGGGCAAGGTCGCGGTCCGTGAGGTCCAGCGGATCGTCGGCGTCGCGGCGCCCGACGGCAGCCCCGTCCTGACGGTGCAGACCCATGGCGGGCGGGTGGACGAGCTCTCCGCCGATCACGTGATCGCCGCGACGGGCTACCGCGTCGACATCGCCGCGATGGACTTCCTCGGGCACGAGCTCCGCGCGGAGCTGGCGGTGAGCCGCGGTACTCCGAAGCTGGGTGCCGGGTACCGGTCCTCGGTTCCCGGGTTGTACTTCACGGGTCTGCCGGCGGCGGCCTCGTACGGGCCGGTGATGCGGTTCGTGTGCGGGACGGAGTTCGCCTCCCCGCGGCTGGCCGGGCATCTGGTGGCCGCGCACGGGGTGAGGTGAGGTACGGCCGACGGTGCGTGCGGCCGGGGGGCTGTGGCCGAGGCTCCGCGCTCGCGGGCCGGCCCCTCCGGCTGTCGGCTCCTCGGCCGCCGGCCCCTTGCACCCCGGCGCTTTGGCCACGCCCTCGCCCCGACGGGCTCGGAGTTGCCGCCGTCCGTTGGGGCTTGGAGCCTGCTGCCTTCGGCGCGTCGAGATCGAGGCCTGATTGCCAGGGCGGGCTCGGCCGGGGCGGGCCGTCCGGCTGCGGGGCCGGTCGGCCCAGTCGCCCCGGTCGTCAGGGCTCCTCCGTGAAGGAACTCCTTGGTCCTCGGCGCGCTCTCATGAACCGGCGCTCCGTTGCCAGGCCATGAAGTCCGCAATCGAATGGGGTGGGTTGGCGGCTTCGGTGGCCTCGATCTCCCACCCGGGGCTGTCCATGTCGAAGACGACGACGGGGAGGGCGCGGCCGAAGATCTCCGTGAGGAGGCCATCGGTGTGGAGGCGGCGGGCGAGGTCGATCACGGCGTCGTAGAAGTGGAGCCGGAGAAGGTCGGACTTGGCGTCCAGTTCGTCCTCCTCTTCCTCCGGCAGATCCATCGTGAGGAAGTCGTAGTCACCGTCGAACCAGATCCCCAGCCCCTTGACCTCCTCCACGTACAGCGGGCTTCCGGCAGGGTCTTCGGGGATGTTGCCCAGCATCTCGAAACCGTCCAGCAGCCACAGGGCGTAGTTCCAGCGGGCCTCGCCGGGGTCCTCCGGATAGGTCTCCAGCCCGTACTGGGTCTCGGTGTTGTAGCCGATGGCCACGTACGGGTGGCGCTCGTCGCCGTCGATCCGCCAGATCCGAAAGGAGAGGACGTAGATCTCGGACCGCAGAGGGTCCGGGAAGCGCCGGATGACGGCTTCGGCAGCGGTGCGCAGGTGTTGCCGGAACGGGGTCACCGTGCGCGATGGGCCAGGAAGCCACGCAGCGGGCTCAACAGGCATGTCTCTCCTCGGACTTGTCGGTGCTCGTCGCCGATGTCCGCCGCGGTGCGCGCCGTCACCGAGTCGGCCTGGCGCCGAGTCGGCCTGTGGCGGGGCGGTGTTGGGGTGTTGTGGTCGGTCGTGTGGGGGAAAGTCGGTGTGGGCGGAAGCGGACCTTGCGTGATCCGAAGCGGTCGCAACGCGCTTACCACCGTACGGTGAACGGCGTTGCTGACGGGATACCGGACGTCGTCCGGTTCACGCCGGGCCGATGAGTCGTTCGATCCGTATTCTTCGGATCATGGCCGCTCCGACTGCATATTCACTCATCGCCACTGACCTGGACGGAACGCTGCTGCGCGGCGACGACACTCTCTCCGACCGGTCCCGGGCCGCGTTGGCGAAGGTGACCCAGGCGGGTGCCCAGCATCTCGTGGTGACGGGCCGCCCCGCACCGCGCGTGCGACCGCTCCTCGATGAACTCGGCGGTGAGGGACTGGCGGTGTGCGGGCAGGGGGCGCAGCTGTACGACGCCGGGGCGGACCGCATGCTGTGGTCGGTGACCCTGGACAGGGAACTGGCGGAGACGGCACTCGGCAAGATCGAGGCGGAGGTCGGGCTGCTGTACGCGGCGGTCGACCAGGACGGCGTGGACGGTCTGACGCTCATCGAGCCGGGGTATGTGATGCCGCATCCGACCCTGCCGGCGGTGCGGGTGCCGCGTCGGGACGACCTCTGGACGGAGCCGATCAGCAAGGTGTTGCTCCGTCACCCGTCGCTGTCGGACGACGAGTTGGCGTCGGCGGCGCGGGGAGTGGTCGGTTCACTCGCGACGGTCACCATGTCCGGGCCCGGCACCGTCGAACTCCAGCCATGCGGGGTGACCAAGGCGACGGGACTCGCTCTCGCGGCCGCGCACCTCGGTCTCACCCCAGCCGCGACGCTCGCCTTCGGTGACATGCCCAACGACATCCCGATGTTCGACTGGGCCGCCCGCGGTGTGGCGATGGCCAACGCCCACCCGGAACTGAAGGCGGTGGCCGACGAGGTCACCCTGTCGAACGAGGACGACGGAATCGCGGTGGTCCTGGAGCGCCTCTTCGGCTTCTAGCAGTGGCAACGCACCCGCCGGCGGCACCGAGAAGGTGCCGCCGGCGGGTGAGGGTGAAGCCGAGGGTGCGATCAGTAGGCGCCGTTGACGTTGTCGATGGAGCCGTAGGTCTTGGCCGCGTAGTTGCAGGCCGCGGTGATGTTCGCGACCGGGTCGTAGATGTTCATCGACGTTCCGGCGACGTGGAAGGCCTGGAACGTGGGGTCGATGACCTGGAGCAGGCCCTTGGAGGGGATGCCCGCGGCGGCGTTGGAGTCCCAGTTGTTGATGGCGTTGGGGTTGCCGGAGGACTCGCGCATCACGTTGCGGTAGATGCCGTCGTAGCTGCCCGGTATGCCCGCCTTGGCCATGACGTCAAGGGACTGCTTGATCCAGCCGTCGAGGTTGTTGGCGTAGGTCTTGACGGAGGCCTGGGTGGCGGTGGCCACCTTGGACTTGGCGACAGCCGGGGTCGCCTTCGCCGTCGTGCGCACGACCGTCGACTTCAGCTTCTTCGTGCCCACGGTCAGCTTCAGACCCGGACGGATCAGGGCGGGGTTGTCGCCGATGACCGCGCGGTTCGCCGTGTACAGCTTCTTCCAGCCACCGCTCTCGGGGTGCTTCTGTGCCACCTTGGAGAGGGTGTCGCCCGCGACCACCTTGTAGGTGATGAGCTGCACGTTGGGGATGACCGCGGTGTGGGCGGCCTTCGTGAGCTGGGGGGCCTGCGCCGGGGTCGCGGCGTGGGCGCCGGTCGCGCTCACGAGCGGGAGGGCAAGGGCGATGCCGCCAGTTCCGGCGGCGATCATGCCCCGGGTGATGACGTTGGTCTTCGTGCGGCGGTGCTTGCCTCGTACGGGCATGACGACTGTCCTCTCCGACGCCTGCGAGGTGAGCTGTCGGGTTCGGGCGGGAGATGCCCGGCCGCGTTTTGGGCGCGGCTTCACCCCTAGCCGGTCCGGTGTGTCCGGATCGGCGGCTTACCTGTGGTTCCCCCGCTCCTGCCGTGCGTGGGTGGGTGGGTTTCCGGGCGGCGGCAGGATTCGGCGATCCGCCCGGGATCGACGAGAACGTATGCGAGAGCACATGTCCGGAACAAGACCAGATTTGGCTGCGAAGATCGCTTTCGCCTGGTTAGGGCACGGGGAAAAAGTCCGATTGCGCCGGAATTGGATCCTCAACTTGCCTTTGGCAAAGGGGTTGGTCGAGAGGTGGCGCGAGGTGGCGTACCGGCTCGCTGGTGACCCAATTCACGAGACCAAGGGTCATCAAGGCGGCATGCAAGGCAATTCGGGCATTGCGCTTGCGGCGGCAGGGGGGTGACAAGCCTCCGCAGGACGCCGAGCGGCCCCTCCCGCAGCGAGATTCGCGGCGCGGGACACGTAGGGGAGCGCGGCAGGTCCGGGGCCGGAGCGGGGGTAGGACGGCGGCCGAGCCGGGCGGACGCGGGGCCGAGCCCGGCGATTCGGAGCGGGCTGCAGCGAGCGCGGGCCGAGCCGGGTGGTCGCGGATCGCGTCTTGGTGAGCACAGGGCGAAGTGCGGTCCGTGGCACCGGTGTTCGGCGTCCGGGCGGCATGTCGGTGTCGGGACGCCGCGCGGACCGGCGCCGGGGCGCGCGGTGTGCGGGGGCCCGGCCGACAGGGCTTACGGGGGTGAACTCCCGCCCCCGTAAGCCCTGTCGGTCGGGCCCTTTCAGCCGGCTGTGCGCGGGATTCGCTTCTCCCAGGTTCGGTGGAAGACGACCTCGTCGCCGTCCTTGCAGACGACCTCGTCGGTCGTGATGAAGTCCCGTGCGTCGCAGGTGATGGCGGAGACCGTCTCGACGCGGGCGTCCCACGGCAGGTCCGGGCGGTGCAGCCGGATCGACCAGGTCGAGCGGGCGCGGGCGGACAGCGGGTCCGACTCGTCGATCGTGTACGTCTCCCGCGCGTCCTCCGTGCATTCGAGGCCGTCGGGGTACACGCGGGTGCCGCCGTGGCCCGGGTCCACCTCCAGGCGCCAGGTGCCCGCGGCCACGTCACGCAGGACCAGGCGTTCCGGGCGGGGCTCGTCCAGGGTCGCGGAGACGGTCACGCCGAGGGGTTCGGACTCCTCCGGTTCCCCGAAGGTGATCGAGGGGTCCGACTCCCTTGCCCGTACGGGGAGTTCCAGGGTGCTGCCGATCGGGTCCAGGGTGAAGCCCGCCTCCGAGCCAGGCTGGGGCCAGATCCACGGCCAGTACGCGGAGGAGACGCCCAGGCGGATGCGGTGGCCCGCCGGGAACGCGTAGCCGATGCCGTTCAGGTCGAACACCACGTTCTCCGTAGTACCCGGTTTCCACGGAACGGCCTGGTCGCGGCCTTGGCGCGCTGACAGGTTCAGGGCGCCCCGGGTGACGAGCGTGGACGCTCCGTCCGGGGCGACGTCGCACAGCCGGGCGATCACCTGGCCCCTGGGCGACCCGGACGTCAGCCGCAGATTGACCCGTGGGCGGCCCAGCACCCAGGTCTCCTCCGCCACCTCGAACTCGAAGCAGGCCGACCGGGCGTCCTCCTCCCGCTGGTCCGGCGGCAGGTCGGCCTCGTTGCCGAAGGGGAAGAAGCGGCCCGCGTCGACCCCCGTGTGCTGCGGGGAGCGCACCGGTACCGGGGCGCCCTGGAGCGCGTACGCGACCGGGGTCACCGAGGGTGAAGGCCAGGCCGGGTCGCCGACCCAGCGGCCGGGGAGCTCTCCGTACACGGTCGCCGGAGGGTGCGCGTCCATCACGTACGAGCGCAGCACGGGGATGGAGAGCGCGTCCGTCTCTTCGTCCCGGAGCCAGTGGTCCCACCAGCGCAGCGTCTCCTGGAGGAAGCCGATTGCCGGTCCGGGCGGCAGGCCCCGGTCCGGGTACTGGTGCGACCAGGGTCCGATGAGACCGCGTACGCGATCCGGTGGCAGGTTCTCCACCAGGCGCAGCACCGTGTCGCGGTACGGGTCGTGCCAGCCGCCGACCGCGAGGACCGCCGCACTGATGGTGCCGTAGTCCTCGCGGACGCTGCCGTGGCGCCAGTACGCGTCCCGGCTCTGGTGCGCCAGCCAGGTGTGTACAGAGGGGTCGAGCGCCTCCAGCCGCTTCACCCACATGTCGCGCCACATCACCTCGCCGACATGCGCCGGGTCCGGCGGGCGGGCGGCGAAGGCGAGCGTGGTGGCCGCCCAGGCGTGCATGCCGACGGCGAGGACGGAACCTCCCGCGTAGTGCACGTCGTTGTCATAGCGGTCGTCGGTCGAGCAGACCGTGACGATCGCCTTGAGCGGCTCGGGCGCGCGGGCCGCGACACGGAGGGAGATGAAGCCGCCCCAGGAGATCCCGAACATGCCGACCCGGCCTGTGCACCAGGGCTGGGCGGCCAGCCAGGAGACCACCTCCACGCCGTCGTCCGGCTCGGTCCCGGAGTGCTCGTCCCTCGGCGCGCCCTCCGAGTTGCCGTGGCCGCGCACGTCCACACGGACCGAGGCGTAGCCGTGGCCGGCGTACCAGGGATGCCGCTGCCAGTCCCGCGGGGCCGTCCAGTCGGTCAGGCGGTACGGGAGGTACTCCAGGAGCGCCGGTACGGGCTCCTCGGTCAGCGGACGCCAGATCCGGGCGTACAGACGGGTGCCGTCCGAGAGAGGGACGAGGACGTCCTCATGAGTGGTTTCGTAGGGGAAGGACGTACGGATGTGCATGAGCGTCACCTCGGTGGACGGTGTGCGTCGTGCGGCGCGCCCGGGAGGCGGGGAGCGTCACGTCCGGGGCGGACGGGGGTCGAGCGGAACGATGGGGCACAGTCACCCCTTCCGGGTGCTTCGCCGCATGTCGTCGCATGTCGGTTCACATCACCTGATCATGAACATACCGTCGGTGATCGGGTGGCGCCCGCGAGTCGGGGTACCCGCCGTTGGGGCACGCAGGTGCTTCCCGTGTGCCTTCCGGGTGTACTCCCGCATACCTGCTGGCGGAGCGAAGTCGGCCGGGGGACGGTGGGCGCTCGTGGTGATCGAAACGTGACCGGATACGCTGACTTGAGTGATGGCAGCGACACATCGACAAACCGTGTCATCGACCGAATGATCGACCGAGTTCGCCATGTGATCGTCAGCAGACAGGAGAACCTCTCGTGACCGTCGTCGGGCCGTTCGGGCTGAGCGTGCGGGACCAGGCTCTCGAAGCCGATGTCCAGGCCGGATTGGCGGCTGTCGAGGAGGGTTTGCTCGAAGCCACCAAGAGCGAGGTCCCCTTCATCACGGAAGCCGCCCAGCACCTCGTGCGGGCCGGCGGGAAGCGGTTCAGGCCGCTGCTCGTGATGCTCGCCGCGCAGTTCGGTGACCCCTACGCGCCGGGTGTCGTGCCCTCGGCCGTGGTCGTCGAGCTGACCCACCTCGCCACGCTGTACCACGACGACGTGATGGACGAGGCCGAGGTCCGGCGCGGGGTGGACAGTGCCAATGTGCGCTGGGGCAACTCGCTGGCCGTCCTCACGGGTGACTTCCTCTTCGCCCGCGCCTCGTACATCCTGGCCGACCTCGGGCCCGAGGCCGTCCGGATCCAGGCCGAGGCGTTCGAGCGGCTCGTGACCGGACAGATCCTGGAGACCGCGGGGCCGCGCGACGGCCGCGATCCGGTCGACCACTACCTCGACGTGCTCGGCGGCAAGACCGGGTCGCTGGTCGCCGTCGCGTGCCGGTTCGGCGCGATGATGTCGGGCGCCGACGAGACCGTCGTGGACGTGCTCACGCAGTACGGCGAGCGGCTGGGCGTCGCCTTCCAGCTCGCGGACGACGTCCTCGACATCGCGTCCGACTCGCACGAGTCCGGCAAGACGCCGGGGACGGACCTGCGCGAGGGCATCGCCACGCTGCCGGTGCTGCGGCTGCGCGAGCGCGCCGAGCGGCTGGGCCTCGCCGAGGACATCGCGCTGTGCGAGCTGCTCGAATCCGACCTGACGGACGACGCGCGGCACGCGGAGGCGCTGGCCCGGCTGCGGGAGCACCCCGCGCTGGAGCAGGCGCGCCGGGACACCGTGCGCTACGCCGAGGAGGCGCGCGCCGCGCTGGCCCCGCTGCGCGAGTGCGACGCGAAGGCCGCGCTGGTCGAGCTCGTGGACGCCGTGGTGCACCGGGCCGGCTGAGACCGGCCGGGTGGTGCACCGGTGCGGCCGAGACGGCCGGGTGGTGCACCGGGCCGGCTGGGGCGGCCGGGTGTGCCATGGGTCGCCCGAGGCGGCCTGCTGGGACGGCTGAGTGGTGCGCCGGGTCGGCTGAGACCGGCCGGGTGGTGCACCGGTGCGGCTGTCAGTAGCCTCCGCCTCCCCCCGTGCTCGGGGAGGTCGATGTCGGCGCCGGACTTGCCGATGCGGGTGTGGTGATCTTCGCTCCGCTGGGCGTCACGGCGAACCATGTTCCGTCCACTCCCTGGCCGTAGGCCTCCTTCGGCTCGGTGTCCTTGGAGTAGCGGTAGAGGGGCCAGCCGGCGAGGGTGATCTGAGTGCTGCCGTCGGTACGTTTCGCCGTGGAGACCAGGCTCTTGTCGACGCCGTTCGTGGTCACGCCGCCCTTGGTCGTGGCAGCCGGCCAGAGCGTGGCGCAGGTGTTGTAACAGCTGATCCTGGTCGGGTTCGCCGAGTCCGCGTCGAAGCGGTACAGGACGTATCCCTTGCTGTCGGTCACGACCGTGCCCAGTTTCGCGATATTGGCGGTATTCAGCGTCGCGGATCCCGTGGAGCTGCTGCTCTGCGCGGAGCTGCTGCTCGGCGTGGAACTGCTCTTGCCGCCTCCCCCTCCGCATCCGGCGAGCGTGAGCGCCAGGACGGCGGCGCCCGTGGCGGCGTATCCCGTGACGTGCTTGATGGCGAGCATGGTGATCCCTCGATCCTTGATCCTTGGAGTGCTGGGTGATCCCTTTCGCTGCCAACCGTTAGTACGGATTCGCGCCAGTTTTCACTCGAATCGGCGCCGGATTTGATGGGTTCTGGTAATAGAGGGCGATGTGACTGGCATCACATACTTGGAATGAGTCCAGGATCGGATCGGGTCCGTACTCCTGCACAGAAGCTGACGCAGGGGGCGTCGGCCGAGTTACGGGGAGAAAACAGAATCATGGGATCGAACGCCACGTTCACGACGCGTCGCAAGAGCCTGATCCTGACCGGTGTCGCGGTGGCCGCCGCGGCCGGGGTCGCCGCCGCCGTCATCCCGGCGGTCGCCGCCGACCACGGCGGTCACGGCAGGAGTGCCGGCGTGAGCCACAGCGAGAGCAGCGGCATGAGCCACGGCATGAGCCACTCCGGGCACGACGACCGGACCGTCGTCACGCAGCACGGAGTCATGGGCGGCAGCGGTGGCACCGTCCTCGCCGCGAGCCTGCGCGGCGCCAATGAAGTGCCGGTCCAGGGCGGCCCCGCCGTGGGCGACAAGGACGGCGCGGCACTGGAGTTCATCAAGGTCAAGGGTGAGAAGGTGTCCGTCGCCGTGACCTGGCGCGGTACCGGCAGGCCCACCATGCTGCACATCCACCAGGGCGCCAGGGGCACCAACGGCGGCGTCAAGATCGACTTCAGCAAGCTGCTCGACGGGATCAAGGGCCACAGCGTCGTCGGGACCGTCAAGGTCGAGGACTCGGCTCTGCTCGACACGCTGAAGACCGACCCCGGTTCGTTCTACGCCAACCTGCACACCACCGAGTTCCCGGGCGGGGCCGTCCGCGGCCAGCTCCACAAGGTCACCGGCACGTTCGACTTCCGGAACGCGCCGCACAACTTCCAGGCGTCCGTGGTCAAGGGCGAGCAGATCTACGAGTGCAAGCCGGCCGACGGCGGTGGCTACGCCTTCGCCCAGCGCGATGTCGCGGCCCTGCTCGGCGGTCACATCGCCCACTCGTTCGTGAAGCCCAACTCCGGTACCCCGCAGTGGATCGCGCCTGACCGCAGCGCCGTCACCGGCACGCTGATCGCGAAGACCCCGAACGGCGCAACGAACATTCCCGAGCTCGACCTCAGGGCCACGCAGTCCGGCAGGCATCACGGCCTGCTCGCCGGCACGCAGGAGATCCTGCGCCTGAACACCGTGGGCGGCGTGGCCCCGGCCGGTTCCTGCACGCCGGGCACGATCGTGGGCGTCCCCTACCGGGCGGACTACGTGTTCGTGCAGCGCTGAGACGAGCGCCCGGTGCGGCAGTAATCCGGCCGGGTGCGCGGCCAGGGCGGTGCCCTCCCGGCACGACCCCTACGGGTCGGGGGAGGCGCCGCCCTCTCACGTCATACCGCAGGACTACGCGGAGTTGAGCCCGGGGGTTGACGCTTCCATCCGGTGTATTTGGTCAGATGGAGAACACCACTCCTCACCGGTTCGGGTGAGAATGGCGGCTTAGGGGTGGAGCACGAAACGAGGGCAGGGCCGCCGCCGACGACGGAGGTAAGGCACACATGGCACCGTACGAATCCGACGACAGCGCGAGGGCCGCAGGGGCCGAGGACGCCGACGACCTGCGCGCCGGGCGACGCAAGGCCGCGCGGTACGTCGTTCCGGTCGCGGTGGTGGGGGTGGCGGCGGCGACGATCGGGCTCGTCCCGGCACTCGCCGACTCCGGGGACCCCAACCTGCCGAAGGTCACCGCGCAGCAACTCATCGAGAAGATCGCCAAGTCGGACGTCCAGCAGCTGTCCGGCACGGTCAAGATCAGCACCGATCTCGGACTGCCCAACCTGGGTGGCCTGGAGAGCGGCCTCATGTCCGGCGCGGCCGGGGGCCACGGCGGCTCCTCCGCCGACCCGCAGTCCAAGATCCTCGAACTGGCCTCGGGCACGCACACGCTGCGCGTCGCCGCCGACGGCCCGGACAAGGGCAAGGTCTCGCTGCTGGACAACGCCGCCGAGTACAGCCTCATCCACAACGGCAAGGACGTGTGGGGGTACGACAGCAAGTCGAACGAGGTCTACCACGCGACGTCCGCCCAGTCCGGGCGCGCCGACGAGGGCACCAAGGCGAAGGCGCCGCGGGATGTCCCCGCCACTCCCAAGGACTTCGCCGACGAGGCTCTCAAGTCCGTGGACGACACGACCTCCGTGACCGTCGACGGCACCGCGCACGTCGCGGGCCGTGACGCCTACAAGCTGGTCATCAAGCCCAGGCAGTCCGGCTCCACGGTCGGCGCGATCAGCATCGCGGTGGACGCGAAGACGGGGCTGCCGCTGAAGTTCACGCTGACACCGGCGAGCGGTGGCGCGGCCGTCGTGGACGCGGGCTTCACCCAGGTCGACTTCTCGCGGCCGGCGGCGTCGACGTTCGCCTTCACCCCGCCGAAGGGCGCGAAGGTCACCGAGGGCGACGGACTGAAGGGCGCGAAGGGCGGCGAGTCGAAGGGCGCGAAGGGCGACGAGCCGAAGCGCATGGAGAAGGCGCTGCCGAAGGGCCACGAGGGAACGGCCAAGGGCCCCGACGGTCTGAAGACCATCGGCAAGGGCTGGAACTCCATCGCCGTGTTCAGCACCGGTGGCAAGGGCATGCCGTCCGGCGCGTCCGGCAAGACAGGCAACAGCAACGTCGACGGGTTCCTGAACTCCCTCGGCGACCACGTCACCGGCAAGTTCGGCTCGGGCACGGTCTTCTCGACCCGCCTGGTCAACGCGCTGATCACCGACGACGGCAAGGTGTACGCCGGTGCCGTCACCAAGGCCGCGCTGGTGAAGGCGGCCAACGCGGCCCAGTAGGTCCCAGGCGAGTCGAACCGAGGGAGCCCATGGAGGAGCTGTCCGCCGTCGAGCCCGATGATCCGGCGGCGCCGGCCGCGGGCGCTGCCGTCCCCGCCGAACAGGCGGGGAGCGCCTGCACGATGCCGGCCCGGGAGCCGGGAAGTACCGGTGCCGTGCGGGGAGCGGCAGGCAGCGGCGCCGTGCCCGTGCGGGGAGCGGGAGGCAGTGGCGCCGTGTCCGCGCACGGAGCGGGAGGCGTCGGTGCCGTGTCCGCGCACGGAGCGGGAGACGTGGGTGCCGTGTCCGCCGAGGACGCGGTGATCGCCACCCGCGCGCTGAGCAAGCGGTACCGCGGCGGACAGCTCGCCGTCGACGGCCTGGACCTGACCGTCCCGGCGGGCAGTGTCTTCGGCTTCCTCGGGCCGAACGGCTCGGGCAAGACCACCACCATCCGCATGCTGATGGGCCTGATCGAGCCGACCTCGGGCACGGCACGCGTGCTGGGGCAGCCCATGCCCCGGTCCACGCGGGCCGTGCTCCCGCACGTCGGGGCGCTCATCGAGGGGCCCGCTCTGTACGGCTTCCTCTCCGGGCGGGACAACCTCATCCGGTACGACGCCGCCGACCCGGCCGCCGACCCCCGTACCCGGCGGACACGCGTCGCGACCGCTCTCGACCGGGTCGGACTGACCGCCGCGGCGGGAAAGAAGGCGAAGGCGTACTCCCTGGGCATGAAGCAGCGGCTCGGACTCGCGGCCGCGCTGCTCCAGCCCCGCCGACTGCTCGTCCTGGACGAGCCGACCAACGGTCTCGATCCCCAGGGCATGCGCGAAATCCGCTCGCTGGTGAGGGAGTTGGCCTCAGACGGCACGACCGTGTTCCTCTCCTCGCACCTCCTCGACGAGATCGAGCAGGTCTGCACACACGCGGCCGTGATGGCCCAGGGGCGGCTCATCACCCAGGGCCCGGTGGCCGACCTGGCGGCGGGTGCGCGAGGCCGACTCGTGGTGACCACCCCGGACGCGGGGGACGCGGCGCGGATCCTCAAGGAGCAGGGCGTCGCCGATCTCGTCGTGACCGAGACGGGAGTGACCGCGGAGCCTCCCGACCGCGAACTCGCCGAACTGAACGCCGCGTTGGTCACGGCAGGCGTCCGGGTCCGCGGCTTCGGGGTCGAACGGGCCTCGCTGGAGGACGCGTTCGTCGCGCTGACCGGGGAGGGTTTCGATGTCGCGGGCTGAGAGTCTGCCGAAGTCGGAGACAGGGGCAGAGACGGGGGCGGAGGGAGAGACAGGGGGAGCGTCAACGACAGAGGCAGGGACAGGGGCAAACGCGAAACCGGCGGCGGGATCGGGAGGCCGAGGATCGAGCCGGACGGCGAGGCGGGCCGGCGTGACGGCGGAGCCGAGGGCCGGACGGACGCCGAGCCCGCTGTGGACACTCGGACTCTTCCGCAACGAACTCGTCACCACGTTCCGGCGCTGGCGGACGATCGCGCTGCTCGGAGTGCTCGCGGCCGTGCCGATCCTCATCGGCGTCGCCATCAAGGTCGAGACGAGAGGCGGCTCGACCGCGGGCGGAGACGGCGGTGAGGGACCCGCGTTCATCGCGCAGATCACGAACAACGGCCTGTTCCTGGTGTTCACCGCGCTGGCCGTGACACTCCCCTTCTTCCTGCCGATGGCGATCGGTGTCATCGCGGGCGACGCGATCGCCGGCGAGGCCAATGCCGGTACCCTGCGCTACCTCCTCGTCGCGCCCGCCGGCCGCACCCGGCTGCTGCTCACGAAATATGCGACGACGATGACGTTCTGCCTGGTGGCGACTCTGGTGGTGGCGGTCTCGGCGTTCGCGGTGGGTGCCCTGCTGTTCCCGCTGGGTGAGCTGACCACCATCTCCGGGACCCGCATCGGTCTCGCCGAGGGGCTCGGCCGCGCGCTGCTCATCGCCCTCGTCGTCGCCGGGTCACTGACCGGCGTCGCCGCGCTCGGCCTGTTCGTCTCCACCCTCACCAACAGCGGCATCGCGGCCATGGCGACGACGGTCGGCCTCGTCATCACCGTCCAGATCCTCGGCCAGATCCCCCAGCTGCACGCGTTCCAGCCGTACTTCTTCTCCCACTACTGGCTGTCCTTCGCCGACCTCATGCGCGACCCCGTCTACTGGGACGACCTGGTCCGCAACCTCGGCCTCCAGGGGCTGTACGCCGCCGTGTTCGGCTCGGCGGCGTGGGCGCGTTTCACGGCGAAGGACATCACGGCTTAGGCGGGGACGTCACCGCCCCTACGACGGGCGATCACCGCCCGTACGACGGGCGCCTCACGCCTCGTACGGGAAGCGGGCGAGGGGCGGTTCCTGCGCGAAGAAGGTCTTCGCGCGCGCCAGTGCCTCGGCGTCGTTCAGCACGTCGCCGCGCCTGCTGCCGTTGCCGAGCAGGACTCCGCCGAAGCGCATCTTCATGTACGCCGCTGTGTGGTTCAGCGTGCCGATCAGCGGGTCGGCGACCTCCGGCTCCTCGTGCGCGAGTGCGGTGACGCCCCAGAGCGTGCGGCCGGCCAGGGTGGCCTTGAAGTCGACGCCGGGCGTGCGCAGCCAGCCCGACCAGTAGTCCAGGTAGCGCTTGGTCAGTCCGGACACCGAGTACCAGTACAGCGGCGAGGCGATCACGATGTCGGTGGCCGAGAGCGTGGCGTCGAGCAGCATCGCCGGGGTGCCCGCGGCAGGAGGACGCACGTGGTCGCTGTCCCGCCGCAGGTCCACGAAGTCGGGGAGCGGATGCTCGGCAAGGGACAGCCAGCGCTGCTCGACATCGGCGGGCAACTGCTCGGCGGCCTTGCGGGCCAGCGACTCGGTGTTGCCCCCGGTGCGACTGCTGCCGAGCACGAACAGGAATTGGCGGGTCATGGTTCCCCCAGGGGTGCGCGCCACGAACGGCGTGATTACATGCGTGAACAATATATGCGCATGCATGTAATAGTCCAGGCCGACGTTGCGGCGGCGATCGTGCGCGGGGCGGTCAGGGTGCGGTCCTCCCGGTCAACCGGGCCAGTGACGAGGTCTCGCGCGGCAGCGGTCCGATGAGGTCGCCGGTGCGCCATGCGGGCATCCACGGCACCCGGTAGACGTCTATGACCGAGTCGATCACCTTGACGCGCTGGGCGAGTTGACGCGGCAGGCGGCCGGGCGCGTCCGCGACCAGGACGATGGCGTCGAGATCGAGTCCCGGCGGCGCGTCGCCGCGCCGGAAGATGTCGAGGGTGTGCAGGACGGCATCCAGACCCGTCGCGTGCGTACGCCCGACGAGCAGCACCGAGGCCGGCTCGCCGCAGTCGGGCCGGGGCCAATTGCGGCCCGCGTCATGGCCGCCGAAGACGGTGGCGAGCGTGGAGGCGCCGGCTCCGCCATGGGTGGCGACCCAGGAGAACGTCCGTGCGCTCACGACGAGTTGCCGGTCCTCCTCGTACGGCTGTCGCGGCTGTTCCGGTGCGTCGACCGGCCCGCGAATCCATATCTCGGGCCCGCCCGGCCCCCGTGGCTCGCCGCCGTGGGGCACCGCGCCGTCATGCCCGTGCGTCGGCGCTCCTTCGCCCCGGTTCCCGGGTACGGCCACTCCTTCGCTCGCCCGCATCGGCGCCCCCTCGATCCCCCGCATGGGTGCTCTCTTCCCTCGTCGGTTCGCCGATCCTCCTGCCGCCCGGACGAGTCGGTAACGGGACGTGGGTTCCTGGGACGAGTCTGTGACGCCGCGGTGACGCGGGGATCGGGTGGGAGCCGAGAGACTCAACTGGGTGTACACGACCGGAATGTGACGCCGCTGGTCAAGTACGCGGATCCGGCACCCTGGCCGGGACTGACGTGAGGAGGGAGGGGAGGATGAGGACGACACGTACGGGTACGTGTACGGGTACGGATACGGGCACGGAGGCGCGCGCGTACCTGAACAGGTCCGGAGGCTCGTGCGGGGCCCCGTACGAGCATCTGTTCGGGCATGCGCACGGGAGGCCGCGCGGGGATGCGCGACAGGAGGGTCGCCGCGCCGGTGGTCGTGTCCGTGACCGGGGTACTGGCGTTGACGGGCTGTGGCTTGCGGGACCATCGTGATGCGGTGGGCGCGCAGGGTTCGTCGCCTGGCGCCGTGCCGTCCGTGGCACCGAAGGTACCCCTTCCATCAGGCAGGGCCGCTGGACGCGGACGCACACGTGCCGAGCCCGTCGTTCGTCGACACGACGGACGCGAAGCACGCGAAGGACTGGACGGAAGTATCGGAGGCGTGGGCGGAGGTGGCGTACGGACATGACACGAAGTACGGCTACGGTTCCCACGATGGGGTGCTGCGCTCGGCCCGCTGGTTCACCGCGGCAGAGGCCGCGGCCGAGCGGTCGTACCACCCCGCGAGCGGGGCGGGCGACGAGGGGAACAGCTGGGTCGGCCACCGCGCGTGGTGCACGGTCGACGTGACCGCGGACGACGACGCCGACGGCCCCGCCGACACGGCCCTTTCGGCCTGCCGCGCCCTGTCCGTGGAGGGCACGGCCCACGGCCGCGACAGCGGGACGGGCACGGCCCCGCGCGCGAACGTCCACCTCGAACTCACCCGGGCGGGTGGCGGCCGATCGTGGCACCTCTCCGAGGTGACGACGCTGCAGGCGGCGGCCCCGCCGGCCCTGTCGGCATCCTCCGCGCCCTCGACTTCGCCCTCGCCCTCGACTTCGGCTTCGATGATGTCTTCGACCCCGTCCCCGTCCCCCTCTTCGTCCTCATCCTCGACCACCCCTTCGTGAGGGAACCGATGTCTCGACTCAGCCGCGAACAGAAGCGGGAACTCAAGCGGCAACGCTCGGCGGGCGGTACCGGGGGGCAGCCGGCCACCGGGATGACGCCGATCGAGGTCCACGTACCGGCGTCGGCGGACGCGGCGGGTCCCGCGGTCCGTGGTGCCGCGGGGGCCCCGAGCGGTGCAACGATCAGCGGGGTACCGGTCGTGCCCGCGCCCGGTGAGACGGTCCAGGGCGCGATCCTGAACCACCTCCACCGCCTCGCCCTCGCCACCGGTCACCCGGTTCTCGCCACCATCCACGACGAACGCATCGGCTTTGTCGTACCGCTCCAGGTGCACGTCGACGGCTCCAGCCGCTACACGGGGGAGCCGGTACGAGTGGCGCCCCCCGCGCCCCCCTCGCCACCCGTGCAGCGGTCCGACGGGCGCCCGCATTTTCCGACCCAGGAACACCGGCACTCCCCGGCCGAGGGCCACTCCCAGCCCCCGGCCCGCAACTTCTCCGAGCCCCCGGCTCAGGACGACCACCTGCGGCCTTCGGCGCAGGGCGACCACCCGCGGCCTTCGGCGCAGGAGCGCCCGCAGTCCCCGGGCGGGGAAGACCCGAGTCCGTCGGCTCAGGACCACGCGCGCTCCGGGGTTGAGGAGCGCCCGTACTTCCCGGTTCAGGAGCGCCCCCAGCCTCCGGCCGGGGACGTCCCGCAGCCTCCGGCTCAGCGGCGTCCGGAGCCGTCGGCTCCGCCGCTTCCACCCGCCCCGGTGTCCGCCGAGGGATCGGCGCAGGCTCCGGAGACACCGGCTGCCCCGGGCCGGGACAAGGCGACGTACACCCTGCGGTCGGTACCGGAACCGAATGCCCGGCCGATTCCGGGACCGGAGAGCGGGACACCTTCGGCCCCGGCGACGAGGCCCGAGACGGCGTCCGCGCCCGCACCGGCGTTCCCGCCCACAGCGCCACCCGAGTCCGAGCGGCCGGCCCGCCCGGAGTTCGCTCCGGAGCCGCAGTCGGCGCCTGCGCGCAGGCCCGAGTCGGCGGAGTTCGTGCCGCAGGTCGCGCCCGAGCCGCCGGCCCGCCCGGAGTTCGCTCCCGCGCCGCAGCCCGCGCCGGCGCGCGGGCCCGAGTCCGTCGTGACCTCAGAGTTCGTGCCGCAGTCGGCGCCGGCGCGCGGGCCCGAGTCCGTCGTGACCTCAGAGTTCGTGCCGCAGCCGCAGCCCGCGCCTCCGGTACCCCCGGAGTCTCCGCCCGCGATCGCCCTCGGGGCGATGTCCGAGCCGGTCGTGGAGGCGGACTCCGGCCGGGTCGCCGGTGCGGGGGCTGGTCCGGCGACCGGTGCCGTCGCTCCTGCCTCCGGCCCGGATCCGGTGCCCGCGGCTGGGCCCGCCGTGCCCCGTACTGCCACGCCGTCCACCTTCGCGCTGAGAGCCGTACCGGAACCGAAGCCGTTGCCCGGGGCCGCGTCGACGCATGTGCTGCGGGCGGTGCCGGAGTCGGCGGCCACGACGTCCGCCCCGACGCACACCCCGACCCACACCCCGACGGGGGAGTTCGGTCCGGCCCCGCTGATCGGCTCCGCCCCGGAGTCGAAGCCCGCCCCCGGCTGGATGGCCGCCCACGAATCGCAGGCGGCCGCTGCGGAGCGGCTGCCTGCGCCCGAGCCGAGGGCAGCCTCCCCCGAGCGCAAGCCCGCTTCCGCGATGGAGGCCCTGTCGCTGCTGGCTCCGGAGCCGGAACCGGAGCCGAAGCCCGCTCCCGTGCGCGGCTTCGACGCCGTCGCCGAGGCGGTGCTCGCGCCGAGTCCGCAGGAGCCGGGCCCGGAACGGGACCCCGCGTCGGCGTTTCTCGCGGAGCCCATCGCCCGGATCAACGAGGCCGTGAAGATGGGGCGTATCGAGTCGGCCTCGGGGATGGCCGAGCGCGTCGTCGCGGAGGCGGCGCAGTCGCTGGGCCAGGAACACCCCGAGGTTCTGAAACTGCGCGAACTGACCGCGTACATCGCCTACTTGGCCGGTGACGCCCTCAGGTCGTTCCACCTGTCACTGGATCTCGCGAGGGTCCGCCGACGCCACCGGGACACGCGGGCCGCCTACGGCAACGTCCAGAGTGCGGCCGCCGCGTGGCGTGCCGTCCGCGATCCCCTACAGGGCCTGCACCTCGGGCGCGATCTGATCGGCGTGTGGACCGAGCTCACGGCCGACGACGGTCCCGCCGCCGACGACCTCGAACAACTCGAATCGGCCCGTACCCGCATGGGCCGCCTCGCCGAACGCGCCCATGTCGTGGTGGACAACCCTTACACCTGGACGCACCACTCCCACGGAGAGTGACGAGCGGAACGGGAGCGAACAGGGCCGGTGGCGGCGAGCGGCGGCCCCTGCGTCAGTGGACGCAGAACTCGTTTCCCTCGGGGTCCGCCATCACGACCCACTCGCCCGCCGGCTCCTTCACCTCCCGCAGCACGCTCGCCCCCAGCGACGTCAGACGCCCGACCTCCTCGGCGCGCCGCCCGTCGCCGGGGTGCAGGTCGAGGTGGAGCCGGTTCTTGCCGGTCTTGGGCTCGGGAACCCGCTGGAAGAGTAGGCGCCGCCCGAGACCGGTGCCGCGTTCCTTGTCGTACGGGTCGTCGGGATGCCGTACGGCGATCAGGTCCCGGAAGGCCGGGCGGCCGTGGAAGTCGACGGTGGCCTCGGCAGGGAGGGCGCCGAGGCCCAGCAGCTGCTCGATGAAGGCGCTGTTGTCCTCGACCGCGTAACCGAGTGCGGCGGACCAGAAGTCGGCCTGCGCGTGCGGATCGGCGGAATCGATGACGAGTTTCCAGTGGATGGGGACGGGGACGGGCGCGGCTGCGGGCACGGGATTCGGCGTCATGGAGCCACTCATAGTGGTTCCACCACCGGGCGGGCAACGGAATCGCCGGGGCCGACCCTCACGTCGTACGACAGGCAGGCCCTGCCTGTCGTACGAGGGCAGGCCTGCCGCTTCGCCCCCGGCGAGTTCGCCCGCTCGCTAAGAAGTGCCGGCCAAACCGGTCGAACCGGCCGCCGCGTCCGACCCGGCGGGACCCGCGGCGAGGGCGGCGACTCCCGCGACCTCGGTGGCGGTACCCACGGCACCGGCAGTCGTGCCCACGCCATCGGCAGCCGTACCCACGGCATCGGCGGCGGTCGTGGATCCGGTCGCGCGGGCCGACTCCCGCAGGGCACGCGCGCCCCGCCGCGCGGCGCGCAGCGCGTCGAACGTCAGGAGCGACAGCGCGAGCCACACCAGCGCGAACCCGGCCCACCGCTCGGCCGGCATGGCCTCGTGGAAGTAGAAGATCCCGAGGAGGAACTGGAACACCGGGGCCATGTACTGGAGCAGGCCCAGGGTGGACAGCGGCACGCGGATCGCCGCGGCGCCGAAGCAGACCAGGGGGATCGCCGTCACCACGCCGGTCGCCGCGAGCAGCGCGGAATGCCCCGGCCCCTGCGCGGCGAACGTCGCGTCGCCGTGCGAGCCCAGCCACAGCAGATACGCCAGCGCCGGCAGGAACTGGATCGCGGTCTCGGCCGCGAGCGACTCGACGCCGCCGAGGTTGACCTTCTTCTTCACCAGGCCGTACGTGGCGAAGGAGAAGGCGAGGCAGAGGGAGATCCACGGCGGGCGGCCGGAGCCGATCGTCAGGACGAGGACGGCCGTGAGGCCGACGCCCACTGCGGCCCACTGCACCGGCCGCAGCCGCTCCTTGAGGAGCAGCACGCCCATCGCGATGGTGACCAGGGGATTGATGAAGTAGCCGAGCGAGGCCTCGACCACGTGCTCGGAGTTCACCGCCCAGATGTAGACGCCCCAGTTGACGGTGATGACCGCCGCCGCGATCGTGATCAGAGCCAGCTTGCGCGGCTGCCGCAGCAGTTCGCCCGCCCAGGCCCAGCGCCGCATCACCAGCAGCGCGACCCCGACCACCGCCAGCGACCACACCATCCGGTGGGCGAGGATCTCGACCGCTCCGGCGGGCTTCAGCAGCGGCCAGAAAAGGGGGACGAGCCCCCACATCCCGTAGGCGGCGAAGCCGTTCAGCAGACCTATGCGCTGCTCGCCCTTCGACTTCCCGGCCACCGGCGTCTCCTTCTTCCACGATCGCGGACGCCTGTCGCGCCCCCCGCGCTCCGGAGCTCCCGTGCGGTCGGGGAACTTCCGTGCAGCATGAAAGAAGGTAGCGCTGCACACCCCCGCCTGTCATGCCCGTATCGCCATACGGTCATGACAGGCGGGGTGCGTCGGACCGGCACCCGGCGTCCGCGGGGACGTCAGTTCTTCAGCGCCGCCGCGACGGACTCGGCGATCGGCGTGGTCGGACGGCCCGCCAGGCGGGACAGGTCGCCGGTGGTGACGGCCAGCTCGCCCTTCTCGATGGAGGTGTCGACGCCCGCGAGGATCCCGGCGAAGACCTCGGGCAGCCCGGCACCGGTCAGGATCCCGGCGAAGGCCTCGGGGGAGACGGGGTTGTAGACGATCTCCTTGCCGGTCTGCCGGCTCAGCTCGGCGGCGTACTCGGCGAAGCCCCACGCCTCGTCGCCGCTCAGCTCGTACGTCTTGTTCTCGTGCCCCTCGCCGGTCAGCACCGCGACCGCGGCGGCCGCGTAGTCGGCGCGCGAGGCGGACGCGATCCGGCCCTCGCCGGCGGCCTGGACGACGGCGTTGTGCGCCAGCACGGGGGCGAGGTTCTCGGTGTAGTTCTCGTGGTACCAGCCGTTGCGCAGCAGCGTGTAGGGCAGTCCGGAGGTGAGCAGGACCTCCTCGGTGGCGCGGTGGTCGTCGGCCAGCGCGGCCGTCAGGCTGCCGGGGGCGCTGGTGTAGGCGAGCAGGGAGACCCCGGCCGCCTTGGCCGCGTCGATGACGACCTGGTGCTGCTGGACGCGGCCCTTGTCGAACTCGTTGCCCGAGATCAGCAGCACCTTGTCACCGGCCGCGAACAGGCCGTCGAAGGTCTCCGGCGTGTTGTAGTCGGCGACCGCGAGGCGTACGCCGCGGGCCGCGAGGTCGGCGGCCTTGGACTCGTCCCGCACGACGGCGGTGATCTGCTCGGCCGGGACCTTCTCCAGCAGCTGCTCGACCACGTGACGGCCGAGGTGTCCGGTGGCTCCGGTGACGACGATGCTCATGGCGTACATCTCCTTGTGGGGTGCGGATGTCACTCACCCTAGGAGCTGCACTAACTGTTGGAAAGTACCCACCTTGAAGTAAGGTACTGGTATGGCCGTAAGTAACAAGGCAGCGGACGGGTACGACGCCGGCGAGGCGATGTGCCCCTACCGTCTGGTCCTGGAACATGTCACCAGCCGCTGGGGCGTACTCGTCCTGATCGAGCTCCTGGAGCGTTCGTACCGCTTCAGCGAGCTGCGCCGGGCGATCGGCAGGGTCGGGCGAGGGGTCAGCGAGAAGATGCTCACCCAAACCCTGCAGACACTGGAGCGCGATGGACTCGTCCATCGCGACGCCAAGCCGGTCATCCCGCCGCGCGTCGACTACTCCCTCACCGACCTGGGCCGCGAGGCCGCCGAGCAGGTGCGGTCGCTGGCGCTGTGGACCAATGAGCGCATGGCTGACGTCGAGCGTGCCCGCGGCGCGTACGACGAGGCCCGGGCACTCAGGGCCCGGGCCTCGTAGAAACCGCCTGCGGACGGACTCGACGGAATCCGCCTGCCGACGGAACCCGCCTGCGGACAGGCTCAGCCGACGACCGTCCAGGTGTCGCTGCCCGCGAGGAGTGCGGCGAGGTCGCCCTTGCCGTTCTGTTCGATGGCCGCGTCGAGCTGGTCGGCCATCTGCGTGTCGTAGACCGGTCGGTCCACCGAGCGGAACACCCCGATGGGCGTGTGGTGCAGGGTGTCGGGGTCGGCGAGCCGGGACAGCGCGAACGCGGTGGTCGGGGACGCGGTGTGCGCGTCGTGGACGAGGACCTGCGAGGCGTTGTCGGGGGTCACGGTGACGACCTTGAGGTCACCGGTGTGCTGGTCGCGGACCACACCACGGGCGCCGTCGGTGCCGAAGCGGATGGGCTGCCCGTGTTCGAGGCGGATCACGGCTTCCTCGGCCTGCTGCCTGTCCTTGAGGACTTCGAAGGCGCCGTCGTTGAAGATGTTGCAGTTCTGGTAGATCTCCACCAGGGCGGTTCCGGGGTGGGCGGCCGCCTGCCGCAGCACGTCGGTGAGGTGTTTGCGGTCCGAGTCCACGGTCCGGGCCACGAAGGACGCCTCCGCGCCGATCGCCAGCGACACCGGGTTGAAGGGCGCGTCCAGCGAGCCCATCGGCGTCGACTTGGTGATCTTGCCGACCTCGGACGTCGGGGAGTACTGGCCCTTGGTCAGGCCGTAGATGCGGTTGTTGAAGAGCAGGATCTTCAGGTTCACATTGCGGCGCAGGGCGTGGATCAGGTGGTTGCCGCCGATGGACAGGGCGTCGCCGTCACCGGTGACGACCCACACGGACAGGTCGCGGCGCGAGGAGGCGAGTCCGGTCGCGATGGCGGGGGCGCGGCCGTGGATGGAGTGCATCCCGTAGGTGTTCATGTAGTACGGGAATCGGGACGAGCAGCCGATGCCCGAGACGAAGACGACGTTCTCCTTCGCCAGGCCGAGTTCGGGCATGAAGCCCTGGACGGCGGCGAGGATCGCGTAGTCACCGCAGCCGGGGCACCAGCGCACTTCCTGATCGGACTTGAAGTCCTTCATGGACTGCCTGGCCTCGGCCTTGGGGACGAGAGAAAGCGCCTCGATCGTGCCCGAGCCTTCCGTTGACGTGTCAGCCATCGATGGCCTCCTTGAGAGCCGCGGCGAGCTGCTCAGCCTTGAACGGCATGCCGTTGACCTGGTTGTACGAGTGCGCGTCCACCAGATACTTCGCCCGGACGAGGGTGGCGAGCTGACCGAGGTTCATCTCGGGGATCACCACCTTGTCGTAACGCTTCAGCACCGCGTCCAGATTCCGCGGGAAGGGGTTGAGGTGACGCAGATGGGCCTGCGCGATGTGTTCCCCGGCGGTGCGCAGCCTGCGGACCGCCGCGGTGATCGGCCCGTAGGTCGAACCCCAGCCCAGGACAAGGGTGTTGGCCGCCGTCTCGGTGCCCGCGGTGGGGTCGTCCACGTCGAGGTCGGGAACGTCGATACCGTCGATCTTGGCCTGGCGGGTGCGGACCATGAAGTCGTGGTTGGCGGGGTCGTAGGAGATGTTGCCGCTGCCGTCCTGCTTCTCGATGCCGCCGATCCGGTGCTCCAGGCCGGGTGTGCCGGGGATGGCCCACGGGCGGGCAAGAGTCTGCGGGTCGCGCTTGTACGGCCAGAAGACCTCGGTGCCGTCGTCCAGGGTGTGATTGGGACCCTGGGCGAACTGCACGCGCAGATCCGGCAGTTCATCGGTCTCCGGGACGCGCCACGGCTCGGAGCCGTTGGCCAGGTAACCGTCGGAGAGCAGCAGTACGGGCGTCCGGTACGTCAGCGCGATCCGGGCCGCCTCGATCGCCGCGTCGAAACAGTCGGCCGGAGTCCTCGGCGCGACCACCGGCACCGGGGCCTCGCCGTTGCGCCCGTACATCGCCTGGAGCAGGTCGGCCTGCTCGGTCTTCGTCGGCAGGCCCGTCGACGGCCCACCGCGCTGGATGTCGATGACGAGCAGGGGCAGTTCGAGGGAGACGGCGAGCCCGATCGTCTCCGACTTCAGCGCCACACCGGGGCCGGAGGTCGTCGTCACCGCGAGCGAGCCGCCGAAGGCCGCGCCCAGTGCGGCGCCGATGCCGGCGATCTCGTCCTCGGCCTGGAAGGTGCGCACTCCGAAGTTCTTGTGCTTGCTCAGCTCATGCAGGATGTCGGAGGCCGGGGTGATGGGGTAGGAGCCCAGGTAGAGCGGCAGATCGGCCTGCTGGGAGGCGGCGATCAGGCCGTACGACAGGGCGAGGTTCCCGGAGATGTTCCGGTACGTGCCGGTCGGGAAGGTCTTCGAGGCCGGCGCGACCTCGTAGGAGACGGCGAAGTCCTCGGTCGTCTCACCGAAGTTCCAACCGGCCCGGAACGCGGCGAGGTTGGCGGCCGCGATGTCGGGCTTCTTGGCGAACTTGGTCCGCAGGAACTTCTCGGTGCCCTCGGTCGGCCGGTGGTACATCCAGGACAACAGACCCAGCGCGAACATGTTCTTAGAGCGCTCGGCCTCCTTACGGGAGAGCTCGAACTCCTTGAGCGCCTCGACGGTCATCGTCGTGAGCGGGACGGGATGGACGTTGTAGCCGTCCAGCGAGCCGTCCTCCAGCGGGTTGGTCGCGTAGCCGACCTTCTGCATCGCCCGTTTGGTGAACTCGTCCGTGTTGACGATGATCTCGGCCCCGCGCGGCACATCGGCCATGTTCGCCTTCAGGGCCGCCGGGTTCATGGCCACGAGGACGTTGGGCGCGTCGCCCGGTGTGAGGATGTCGTGGTCGGCGAAGTGCAGTTGGAAGGACGAAACGCCCGGCAGGGTGCCGGCGGGCGCGCGGATCTCGGCAGGGAAGTTCGGCAGGGTCGAGAGGTCGTTGCCGAAGGAGGCAGTTTCCGATGTGAAGCGGTCGCCGGTGAGTTGCATACCGTCACCGGAGTCCCCCGCGAACCGGATGATGACCCGGTCGAGCCGACGGACGTCCTTCGCCCCCGGCGGTTTGCGCTGTTCTCCTACGACGGCTTCGTCGGCCTGTTCCGTTGGGCTGCTGACCTTGCTCGTCACTGAACTGGACCTCCTTTGAGGCGGCTGTCCGGGAGTGCCTTCCCGCAGACCCTTCCTTTTTCAACCCTACGTCGGTAAGGGTCGCCTTCCTTAGGCCATTCACATGATGGACGCAGTTTTGAGACGCCCTGACACCCTGACTTGTCACGATTTTTCCCGCCCCCGGTCCTTTCTGTGAATGACGCTCCTCGCTCACCCTTTGGTTCTGCTCGACAACTGACAGACTGTCAGCTCGTCATGAGTTCAGGTACGTGAGGACGGCCAGAACACGCCGGTGATCCCCGTCACTTTGTGACAAGCCGAGTTTCTGGAAGATGTTGCTGACGTGCTTCTCGACGGCACCGTCGCTGACCACCAGCTGACGGGCGATGGCGGAGTTCGTCCGGCCCTCGGCCATGAGCCCGAGAACCTCCCGCTCCCTCGGCGTCAGCCCGGCCAGCACGTCCTGCTTGCGGCTGCGGCCGAGCAGCTGCGCCACGACCTCCGGGTCGAGCGCGGTACCCCCCTGGGCCACCCGCACCACCGCGTCCACGAACTCGCGCACCTCGGCGACCCGGTCCTTGAGCAGATAGCCGACGCCGTGACTCGAACCGGCCAGCAGTTCGGTGGCGTAGCGCTCCTCCACGTACTGCGACAGCACGAGCACGCCGAGTCCCGGATGGGCCTTGCGCAGCTGTACGGCCGCCCGCACGCCTTCGTCGGTGTGCGTCGGCGGCATGCGTACGTCCGCGACCACGACGTCCGGCAGCGCGTCCTGCGCGGCGAACTCGGTGATGGTCTTGATCAACGCCTCGCCGTCCCCGACCCCCGCCACGACGTCGTGCCCGCGGTCGGTCAGCAACCGGGTCAGGCCCTCCCTGAGCAGCACTGAATCCTCGGCGATGACGACCCGCACTCTGTCCTCCACGATTCCTCGGCCCCCCAGAGCCCACCCCGGGACGCCCCCGGCTCCGCCGGGTTCGTTCCCGCTCGTACGACAGACCCCAGCATTCCAGCATTCGGACCGGGGCGCGCCCGAGCGACGTGAATAGGGGTCCTGGAGTGGGCCTGAAGAGGGCCTGGGGGTGGGCCTGGAGGGGTCCTGCTCGAAGGGTTGATCTTTCGGTCCTGGATGCCCGGCCGCTCTCCGGCGCCCGCCGCCGGACGTGGTGCCCGCGGGTGGGGCCTCGCTACCCCGGCGGGGTAAGTGCTGCGCCGTGCCCGTTGGGCCTCGCTACCCCGGCGGGGTAAGTGCTGCGCTGCGTCCGGCTGGGCCTCGCCATCCCACCGGGGTGAGCGCTGCGCGGCGCCCGGTTGGGCCTCGCCATCCCACCGGGGTAAGTGCTGCGCTGCGTCCGGCTGGGTCTCTACCCCACTGGGGTACGTGCCGCGGGCGTCCCGCCGCGCACGGGTACCCCGGTGGGGTGCACCGGGGTACCCGCGGCGCCGGGGTGACTCAGCCCCGCCAGGGCAGCTCCGCCGTGATCCGGGTGGGACCGTTCACCGGCGAGTCCACCACCAGGATTCCGTCCACCGCGTCGAGCCGCTCCGCGAGCCCCGCCAGGCCCGACCCCTCGGAGACATCGGCCCCGCCGACCCCGTTGTCGCCGACCTGGATCATCAGCCGGTTCTCGACCCGCCACACATCCACGGTCGCCCGCGTCGCACGGGAGTGCTTGCTGACGTTCTGCAGCAGCTCGGAGACGGTGAAGTAGGCGATCCCCTCGATCGCGGGCGCGGGCCGCGCCGGGAGATCCACCTCCACCTGGACCGGCACCGTGCACCGCGAGGCCACCGCCGACAGAGCGGCGTCGAGCCCGCGGTCGGTCAGCACCGCCGGATGGATACCGCGTGCGAGGTCCCGCAGCTCCTGCAGCGCCGTCTTGACCTCGCCGTGCGCCTCGTCCACCATCCGCGCCGCGGCCTCGGGGTCCTCGGCCAGCTTCTCCTTGGCGAGCCCCAGATCCATCGCCAGGGCGACGAGCCGGGCCTGCGCCCCGTCGTGCAGATCGCGCTCGATACGGCGCAGATCGGCGGCGGCCGTGTCGACCACGACCCCCCGGTCGGACTCCAGCTCCACCACACGCGTGGCCAGCCGCGAGGGGCCGAGCAGGCCGTGCACCATCAGCCGGTCCACGCTCGTCAGCGCCCGCACGATCCACGGGGTCGCCATCGTGAAGAGCAGTCCCACCAGCGCGGTCACCGTGATCTCGAACGGGTTGTCCAGATACACGGAGTGCGACCCGTCGCCGTACAGCTGGAGTCCGCCCTGCCCGCCGTACATCGGGAAGACCCAGAACCACAGCGGATACGTCAGCAGCGCCCACCCGTACGTCCAGAAGGTCAGGGCCACGACGAAGGAGAACACCGACCACGGGAACTGGACCACCGCGTACAGCAGGTGCCGCCAGGACGCGCCGCTCTTGAGCACGGCGCCCATCCACCCCATCGCCCCGTGCTTCTTCATCCTCAGCGGCTCGGGCTCGGCCACCTCGACACCGAGCAACCCGCGCGCCCGGTCCCGCTCCAGCGAACCGAAGCCGCGGCAGCCGGCCAGCGCGGCGGCGAGCACCGGGACTCCCAGGAAAGTGATCAGCAGGCCCGCGCCGAGCGAGACCATCGTGACGGCGAACGTGAACATGATGATCCCGAGCGGCAGGCCCAGCAGCACATAGCCGAACTCGCGCCAGCTGCGGGCCTCGATCGGCGCCCGCAGCGGGGCCGGAAGACGGTGCCGCCGCTTGCCGGCACCCGCCTCGTCGAATCCGGGACCGCTCCGGTGCCCGTATCCGTGTCCGTACTCCGTGGCCATCGGTTCGTCCGTTCTCTCGTCTCGTCCTGCGCCTCGACTCGACTCGTTCCGCGCGTCGGCTTCTCCCTCAACCCTGCCGCCCGGGACGCCCGCCGGACATGGAGCGGATCGGCGTCTTGAACGGGGGGTTTTCCCTACCTCCGTGAACCCGGGCGGCACCTCCGTGAACCCGGGCGGCCGGGCCTCCACTCCGGGCCCTTCCTCCAGGGTCCTCCGCGCGTGATCGTTCAGCCGGACGCGATCCTTCCGCCGGACGCGATCCTTCAGCCGTATAGGAAGGTGTCCTGCGGGAGGTGCCCTGCCGGAGGTGCGTCCAGCTGGACACTTCCAGCCGGAGGTCTCCATCGAGTGAACCGGGCGCTCTCAGTCTTCTCCGGCCCTCCGTCCTCATGGGGCCCGTTTACCGCGCGGGCTCGTTCAGACGGTTACTGCGCGGGCTCGTTCTGGCGGCTACTGTGCGGGCTCGTTCTGGCGTTCCCGCCACGGCAGTTCGGCCGTGATGACCGTCGGGCCGCCCACCGGTGAATCGACGACGAACACTCCGTCCACCGCGCCGAGCCGGTCCGCGAGCCCCGCCATACCCGTACCGCCGTCGAGACCGGCCCCACCGCGGCCGTCGTCCCGGACCTGGATGAGCAGGCGCTCGTCCGTCCGCCAGACGTCGACGGACGCGGACCTCGCCCCGCTGTGCTTGCTGACGTTCTGGAGCAGCTCGGAGACGGTGAAGTACGCGATGCCCTCGATGGCGGCGGCCGGCCGTGTCTCCAGTTCGGCGGTCACCTTCACGGGCACGGTGCACCGCGAGGCGATCGAGGAGAGGGCGGCGTCCAGACCCCGGTCGGTGAGGACCGCCGGATGGATGCCGCGGGCCAGATCGCGCAGTTCCTGAAGGGCGAGCTTCACCTCGCCGTGCGCCTCGTCGACCATCGACGCCGCGGCGTCGGGGTCCTCCAGGAGCTTCTCCTTCGCCAGGCCGAGCCCCATCGCGAGATTGACGAGCCGGGCCTGCGCCCCGTCGTGCAGATCGCGCTCGATACGGCGCAGATCGGCGGCGGCCGTGTCGACCACGACGCCGCGGTCCGACTCCAGTTCGGCGATGCGCCGCTCCAACTCGTCGGAGGGCGACAGCAGCCCGCGCACCATCGCCCGGTCCACGTTGGTCAGCCCCCGCGCGATGAACGGCAGCACCGGCCACAGCAAGAACAGCGACACGAGCGTCACCGTGAAGGTGACGATGCCCCAGGGCAGCCGTATCAAGTCGTACAGCACCGCCCGCCAGCCCACCGGGTCCTTCAGGCTCGACCACAGCCAGCCGAAGAAGCTGGTCCGGCGTACCGGCAACGGGCTCGGCTCGTCGATCCGCAGCCCCAACAGCCCCCGCGCCCGCGCCCGCTCCACCTTGCCCAGCTGCCGCGAACCCCGCAGACCGGCCGCCAGCAGCGGCAGTCCGACGACCGTCACCGCGAGCCCCGCGCCCGTGGCGAGCATCGTCACCACGTACACGAATCCGATGATCGAGGCGGGCAGGTTCGCCAGGAGGTGGGCGATCTCCAGCCAGGTCTGCCGGTCGAGGGCGAGTCTCGCGGCGGGGAGCCGGTCACCGTCGGACGGATCGTCCGGCGGACTGGTGGGCGCGATGCGTTCGATCATATCCGCTAGCCTGCCCGGCGGCGCGCCGCCGCGCCATGAGGTGGGCCGCCGCGATGCACTGGGGATAACCCCACCCCCAAGGGTGACGCCGGACATCACGACGAGCGGCAGGGAAAGGGACGACAGGGTGCCGCCGGACGTGACGGCGACCGGTACCCGGATACGACGACGGTCCGGAACAGGATGTGACGACCAGGTGGCACCCGGATGCGACGACGGCCCGGACCGGGATGTGACGACGGCCTGGACCGGGATGTGACGACGGCCCGGTCCGGGATGTGACGACGGTCCGGAGCAGGATGCGACGACGGTCCGGAACGGGATGCGACGGCGATGTGGCACCCGGATAAGACGACGGTCCGGCACACGATGTGACGACGAGGTGCCGCCGGGACGCGTTCACACCGTGAGACGTGAACGCGTCCCCGGTGGTCGAGGGATGGTCGAGGCGTGACGGGCTGCTTACGCTCTCTTTAGCAGGCCCTAGACTCCCGTCCGTACAGATCGTCGAACATGGCGCATCACAGAGTGCGCGACGGCGCACGACGGGGCGCAACGAGGTCAGGGAGTGAGGGGCTGACGTGCCGGAACCGACCGTTCTCGCGGCGACCGGGGCCGTCGTCGCGGCGGACTACTTCCAGTCCTACTCGGTCGTCGGGCTGCTCGTCGTCGTGGGCGTGCTGTTCGTCGCCGTCGCCTTCGGGGCCGGCCGCCTGCTGCGGCCCGTGGTCCCGACCCCCGAAAAACTCCTGACGTACGAGTGCGGCGTCGACCCCGTCGGCGAGGGCTGGGCCCACACCCAGGTCCGCTACTACGTGTACGCCTTCCTCTATGTCATCTTCGCCGTCGACTCGATCTTCCTCTTCCCCTGGGCCACGGTCTTCGCCGCTCCCGGCTACGGCGCCGCGACGCTCGTCGAGATGTTCATCTTCCTCGGCTTCCTGGCCGTGGGCCTGCTGTACGCATACAAGAAGGGCGTCCTGACATGGACGTGACCCCCTCCGCACCGGAACAGCCGGTGCTGCTGCCCGAGCCGAAGCGGCTCGGCGCGCTCGCCCGTCTCGCACCCGAGCCCATGAAGGTGGTCCTGAACTGGGGCCGCCGCTACTCGCTCTGGGTCTTCAACTTCGGCCTCGCCTGCTGCGCGATCGAGTTCATCGCCGCGTCGATGGCCCGCCACGACTTCATCCGCCTCGGCGTGATCCCGTTCGCGCCGGGCCCCCGCCAGGCCGACCTGATGGTGGTGTCGGGCACGGTCACGGACAAGATGGCGCCCGCCGTCAAGCGCCTGTACGAGCAGATGCCCGAACCGAAGTACGTCATCTCCTTCGGCGCCTGCTCCAACTGCGGCGGCCCGTACTGGGACTCCTACTCCGTCACCAAGGGCGTCGACCAGATCATTCCCGTCGACGTCTACGTCCCCGGGTGCCCGCCACGCCCCGAGGCCCTGCTCCAGGGCATCCTCAAACTCCAGGAGAAGATCGCCCGGGAATCGCTGGGGGAGCGGTACGCGTCCGATGCGCCGCGTCCGTCGGCCGCGGCACTCCAGAGCGGCCTGGTGAAGCCACCGGCATCGCCCACGGAGAAGCCGGCCGCGTCACAGGAGGGTCCGGCCGCATCCGAGCAGGGTCCGGCCGCACCCGAAGACGGTCCGGCCGCCACGGGGAGCAGATCGACCACGTCTCAGGTGGATGCGACCGCTCCTGAGACAGATCCGACTGCGTCCAGGGCGGCTTCGACCGCTCCTGAGGCAGATCCGGCTGCTCCTGGGGCAGATCCGACTGCTCCCGGGGCGGCTTCGACCGCTCCTGGTGTGGATTCGACCGCCCCCGGCGAGGAGGACCGATGACCGTCGGCTGGCTCCCCGGCCCCGCCGAGGAACTCTTCGGCCCGGACGCCACGGCCGAGGAGTCGTACGAGGTCCTGACGGTCGACGTACCGCCGGCGTCCTGGATCGCAGCCCTGGAGACGGCCCGCGACGCCCTGGGCTGCACGTACTTCGACTGGCTGAGCGCCGTCGACGAACCCGGCACGGGCTTCCGCGTCTCGGCCCACGTGGTGGCACTGTCCCCGGTACGCCGCCTCCTGGTCCGTACGACCGTCCCGCACGCCGCCCCGGCCCTCCCGTCGGCGGTCTCCGTGTACGCGGGCGCCGCCTGGCACGAGCGCGAGACCCACGAGATGTTCGGGGTGACTTTCGAGGGCCACCCCGGCCTCGACCCGCTGCTCCTGCCGGAGGGCTTCGAAGGCCACCCCCTCCGCAAGGACTTCGTCCTGGCCGCCCGTGTCGCCAAGGCCTGGCCCGGCGCGAAGGAACCCGGCGAGTCCGAGCACGGTGGCCCGAAGCGCCGCCAGATGCTGCCGCCCGGCGTCCCCGACCCCAACGAGTGGGGCCCCCTCAAGGGCCAACTCCCCCCGGCTCCGTCCCGCCCGGCCCGTGGCGCGGCCCGCCCCGCCGGCGACCGCCCGGTACGCAGGGCCCGCACGGCGGGGGAGGGTTCGGCCGGTCAGGCACCTGCCGCACCCGCCGACGCAGGCGCGACCGCGGGCGCCACGGGCGCAGGTGCGGTTCCCGCCGGCACGGAATCCGCCGCCGGCGCGGAAGCCGCGCGGCCCGCACGCCGAGCCCGCAGCGCAAGCCAGGGCTCCGCGACCCAACGGGCACAACAGACGACCCCTTCGGACCTGACGCCTCCCTCGGAATCCACGGCTCCCTCGGATCCGACGGCTTCCTCCACGCCGACGGCTTCCTCCACGCCGATGCCTCCCTCCGAACCGGCCGCCTCGGAGAGTGCCTCTCGGGCAGCCGGGTCCGACTCGGCGCCGACGCCCGTCAGAAGGCCTGCCGCGCCGCGCAGCTCCGATGCTCCGTGGCACCAGGCGAAGCCCGCGTTCGACGACTCGGAACCGAAGGCGGAACGGGGACCGGGTCGCGAGGCGAGGCCGGAACCGAAGCCCGAGGCAGGGCCTGCCCCGACCTCCGAGGCGAAGCCCGAGGCGGATCCCGCCCCGACCCCTGAGGCGAAGCCCGAGCCCGAGCCCGAGCGCGCGCCCGAGCCGGATTCCGGGCGTGCGCCCGAGCCCCGGCCGGAGGCAGCGACGCCCGAGCCGGAACCTGAGCCGGGGCCGGGTCGAGAGCCGGAGACGACGCCCGAGTCGGGGTCTGAGCCGGGGTCTGAGCCGGAACCCGGTCAGGAGCCGAAGGCGAAGCCCGGCCCCGATCCGAAATCCGCCGATCCGAAATCCCTCGACTCGAAATCCCCCGACTCGGAGTCGACCCCCGCTCCCGACTCGAACCCCGCCCCCACCCCCGACGACCCCTCCGGAGGTACGCAGTGAACGACGCTCCCGACGTCGCCCTACGCCTCCTCGTAGTCTTCGTCGTGTTCCTGACGTTCCCCCTGATCGTCGGCCAGACCGAGCACAAGGTGATGGCCCACATGCAGGGCCGCCTCGGCCCGATGTACGCGGGCGGCTTCCACGGCTGGGCCCAACTTGTCGCGGACGGCGTGAAGTTCGCGCAGAAGGAAGACATCGTCCCCGCGGGCGCGGACCGGCGTATCTTCCAACTCGCCCCCGCCGTGGCTCTTCTCCCGTACCTCCTGGTCCTCGTCGTCATCCCGATCGGCCCGGGCGAGGGCGCGGTCGGCGAGGTCGTCGACGCGGGCATCTTCTTCGTCCTCGCCGTCATGGGCGTGGGCGTCCTCGGCTCGCTCATGGCGGGCTGGGCGTCGGCCAACAAGTTCTCCCTCCTCGGAGGCCTCCGCACCGCCGCCCAACTCCTCGCGTACGAGCTCCCGATGCTCCTGACCGCGGCCTCGGTCGCGATGGCGGCCGGCACGGTCTCGCTCCCGGGCATCGTGGACGCCTTCCAGTGGTGGTGGCTGCCCTGGCAGATCGTCGGCGCGATCGTGTTCTTCGTCGCCGGTCTCGCCGAGCTCCAACGGCCCCCCTTCGACATGCCCGTCGCCGACTCCGAGATCATCTTCGGCGCGTACACCGAGTACACGGGCCTGCGTTTCGCCCTGTTCCTGCTCGCCGAGTACGCCGGAATCGTCGTCCTGTGCGGCCTGACCACCGTCCTCTTCCTGGGCGGCTGGCACGGCCCCTGGGGCGCCGACGGCCTCGGCTGGGTCTGGACCCTCCTGAAGGCCGCGATCCTCGCCTTCGTCGTCATCTGGCTCCGCGTCACCTACCCCCGCCTGCGCGAGGACCAGCTCCAGAAACTCTCCTGGACCCTCCTCGTTCCCCTGTCCCTCGCCCAGATCGCCCTCACCGGCATCGTCAAGGTGGTGATCGCGTAACCATGGCTCCCATTCCTGGCTCCGGCCTCGCCAAGGGCTTGGCCGTCACCCTCCGCACGATGACGAAGAAGACCGTCACCGCGCAGTACCCGGACGCCCAGCCCGAACTCCCGCCCCGCACCCGCGGCGTCATCGCCCTCTTCGAAGAGAACTGCACGGTCTGCATGCTGTGCGCCCGCGAGTGCCCGGACTGGTGCATCTACATCGACTCCCACAAGGAGACGGTCCCGCCCGCCGCCCCGGGTGGCCGCGAGCGCAGCCGCAACGTCCTCGACCGTTTCGCCATCGACTTCTCCCTGTGCATGTACTGCGGTATCTGCATCGAGGTCTGTCCTTTCGACGCGCTGTTCTGGACCCCTGAATTCGAGTACGCGGAGACGGACATCCACGAACTCACCCACGAACGCGACAAGCTCCGCGAGTGGATGTGGACCGTCCCGGCTCCGCCCGCCCTCGACCCCGGCGCCGAAGAACCCAAGGAGATCGCCGCCGCCCGCAAGACCGCCGACAAACTCGCCACCGCAGCACAGGCCGAGCAGGCAGCTCAGACAGAGCAGGCCACGCATGCCGATGCCGCGCAGGCAGCTCGGGCCGAGCAGGCGGGGCGGACCGGGCAGGCGACACCGGAGGCGCAGGCCGACCCCTCGGCCTCCGCTCCGGCCGAGCCCCCGGCCACACCCCCCTCCGGTCCGCAGGAGGAACAGTCGTGACCCTCGCAGCAGCCACGGCCACGGCGGCCCACGCGACCACCACCGTCGCCGCCGAACACCACGGCTTCCTCTCCCCGACCGGCGTCGAGATCGCCTTCCTCCTCGTCGGCCTGCTCACCTTCGGCGCCGCGATCGTCACCGTCACCACCAAGCAGCTGGTGCACGCCGCACTGTGGCTGGTGGTCACCCTCGGCGGCCTCGCCGTCGAATACCTGCTGCTGACAGCCGAATTCATCGCCTGGGTGCAGGTCCTCATCTACGTCGGTTCCGTCGTAGTCCTCCTCCTGTTCGGTCTGATGCTCACCAGGGCCCCGATCGGCCGCTCCCCGGACGCCGACTCCGGCAACCGCTGGGCCGCCCTGACCGTGGCCGTCGCCTCGGCCGGCGCCCTGGTCTGGGTCGTCGTCGACGCCTTCCGCACGACCTGGGTCGACCTGAACGGCGCCGCCGCCGGTTCCACCGAAGTGACCGGAGCGAGCCTCTTCCAGAACTGGGTCCTCCCCTTCGAAGCGCTCTCCGTCCTCCTCCTCGCCGCCCTGGTCGGCGCGATCGTCCTCTCCCGCAAGGCGAAGGCGGACGCCGCCGCGACGACCACGACGACCACCACCCCGCACGTCCCCGGAAGCCGCGACGGCAAGCAGGACAAGGAAGGTGTCCGCTGATGCACCTCGCCTATCCAGCCGTGCTCGCCGCCCTCCTGTTCTGCACGGGCCTGTACGGAGTCCTCGCCCGCCGCAACGCGATCCTGGTCCTGATGTCGGTCGAGCTGATGCTCAACGCCGTCAACCTGAACCTCGTCGCCTTCGACGTCTGGCTCTCCAAGGCCGCTCGCGACACGCTGCACTCCGGCCAGGCACTGACCCTGTTCACCATCGCCATCGCCGCCGCCGAGATCGGCATCGGCCTGGCGATCGTTCTCGCCGTGTACCGCAACGGCGGCACGTCGGCCATCGACAAGCTCCGCGACACCGCCGAGGGCCACGGCCCCGACGACCCCGACAGCGACGCCCCCGCGGCCCAGAAGGCTGAGGCCACCGCGTGACCACGACCACCCTCGCCGTCCTCGTCCCCCTCCTTCCGTTCCTCGGCGCCGTCGCCGGACTCCTCCTCGGCCGCACGGCCCCGGGCTTCGTCCGCCCGCTCGCCGTCCTGCCGACCCTCGCGTCGCTCGTCCTCGCCGTGCTGGTCGCGGTGCACCAGGGCGGCGGCCAGGCCATCAACACGCACACCGAACTCACCCCGACCGGCTCGGTCCCGATCGAGCTGGGCCTGCACATCGACGGCTTCGCGGCCCTCGTCGCCGTACTCGTCGGCGTCGTCGCCACCTGTGTGCAGATCTACTCGACGGGATACCTGCACGACGACCCGCGCTACCCCTCGTACGCCGCTCTCGTCTCCCTGTTCACCTCCGCGATGCTGCTCGTCGTCTACTCCGGCGACCTGATGGTGCTTCTGGTCGGCTGGGAAGTCATGGGTATCTGCTCGTACTTCCTGGTCGGCCACTACTGGGAGACACCCGAGGCCCGGGCCGCCTCCCTCAAGGCCTTCCTGGTCACCAAACTCGGCGACGTCCCCTTCCTCATCGGCCTGTTCGCGCTGGCCACCGACGCCGGCTCCTTCCAGATCACGACGGTTCTCGGCACCGTGGCGAGCGGCGGGCTGCACCACCCGACCGTGGTCGCCCTGCTGCTCCTCGCGGGCGTGGCGGGCAAGTCCGCGCTGTTCCCGCTGCACACCTGGCTGCCCGACGCGATGGCGGGCCCCACACCCGTCTCCGCGCTGATCCACGCCGCGACGATGGTCGCCGCCGGTATCTACTTCGTCGCCCGGCTCCTCCCCGTCTTCCAGGCCTCCGCGGCCGCGATGGTCGTCCTCGCCGTCATGGCCGGTGTCACGATGGTCGGTTCGGGACTGGCGGCGCTCGCCCAGGACGACATCAAGCGGGTCCTCGCCTACTCGACGATCGGTCAGCTCGGCTACATGGCCGGAGCCCTCGCCGTCGGCGACCGCGGTGCCGCCGTCTTCCACCTCCTCGCGCACGGCGCCTTCAAGGCGCTGCTGTTCCTCGCCGCCGGCGTGATCATCCACGCCTCCGGCACCAACTCGCTGGCCGTCATGTCCCGGATGAAGGACCTGCGCAACCGCGTCCCCGACGCCTACTGGACGATGACCGTGGCGCTGCTCGCTCTCGCCGCGATCCCTCCCTTCAGCGGCTTCTTCTCCAAGGAAGCCGTCCTCGGCGCCGCCGAGCACGTCGCCACCGGTCACACCGAGCAGGCCCCCGGCGCTTCCGGCTGGATCGTCCTGGTCACCGGCCTGGTCACCGCCGTCCTCACCGCCGCGTACGCGACCCGGCTGTGGCTGCTGGCCTTCCGCGGCCGCGGAACCGAGGCCCCCGACCACGGCAGGCAACCGATCACCATGACGGCCGTGCTGTGGGTGCTCGCCATCCCCTCGCTCGCGTTCGGTCTGGCCTTCGGCCCGCTGCCCGACTGGTTCGACGGCCGCGATCTGACGCCGGTCCTCACCACCTCGGTGCTCGGCACGGGACTCGCCCTGGTCGGCGGGATCGTCACCTATGGAGCCTGGCGGCACACCACGGCCCTCGCCGCCGGCGTCCCGATGGGCGCGGTCGCGGCCCACCCCGGCGCCGATGCCGGACAGGTCGAGGCCGAGGCCATCGCCGGCCACGCACCCGCCTTCGGAGACGTGGCCTACGCCCCCGACCCGGCGGACCCGGGCCGACTGCTGCTCGGCCCGCTGCACCGCCACGCGGCAGTCGGCTTCCACCTCGACGCCGTGTACACCGTGCTGTTCGTCCGTCCGGTCCAGGCCGGAGCCTCGCTCGTCCGGTTTCTCGACCGAGAGGTCGTCGACACCTATGTACGCGGCGCGGGCGCCCTACCCCGCTGGCTCGGCGCGGCCGTACGGCGTGCGCAGACCGGCAATGTGCAGACCTATGTGAGCGCGCTGCTCGCCGGCACCGTCGTCCTGGTGGTCGCCGCCCTCCTCGTCGCCACGGGAGCGTGAGCAGGCGTGATCGATATCAGTGAATCCGTGATGCAGATTCTTCTCGCGTTGATCGTTGTCGGCCCGCTCATCGGGGCCGCCGCCGCCCTTCTGCCGGCACCGCCCGGGCTGAAGGGGAAGTCGCCCGAGCAGGCGGTGCTGCGGCACGGCGTGATCGTCACGGGCGTGGTGCTCATCGCCGCGATCGTCCTCGCACTCGGCTTCGACCACGACCATCCGTCGAAGATGCAGGCCACGACGGACATCAGCTGGATCCCCGCACTCGACGTGCGGATCCATTTCGGCGTCGACGGCATTTCCCTCCCCCTTCTGGTCCTGACCGCGCTGCTGACCTTCCTCTGCGCGCTGTACTCCTACTTCAAGATGCCCGCGGGCCCGACCCCGAAGGCATTCGTCGCACTGCTGCTCGTCCTGGAGTCCGGCACGCTGGCGACCTTCGCCGTCCTCGATCTGCTGCTGTTCTTCCTCGCGTTCGAGACGGTCCTCGTCCCGATGTATTTCCTCATCGCCCGCTGGGGCGGTGCCCAGCGCCAGGCCGCGGCCTGGAAGTTCATCCTCTACACCCTGCTCGGTTCGGTCGTCATGCTGCTCGGCCTGCTCCTGATCGGAATCAAGGCAGGCACATTCGACATGGTGGCACTCGCCACTGACAACGGCCGGTCGCTGAGCACATCCGTGCAGGTCACCGCCGTTCTGGCGATCGGAATCGGGCTCGCGGTCAAGACGCCGATGTGGCCGCTGCACAGCTGGCTGCCGGACGCCCACACCGCCGCCCCGACCGTCGGCTCGGTCCTGCTGGCCGGCGTCATGCTGAAGATGGGCACGTACGGGTTCGTACGGATCCTGCTGCCCATCGCACCGGACGGCTTCCGGACCTTCGCCCCCTACCTCGCCGCCTTCGCCGTGGTCGGGATCATCTACGGCTCCCTGGCCTGCCTGGCCCTCGCCAAACAGGGCGCGAAGGGCGACCTCAAGCGGCTCATCGCCTACTCCTCCGTCGGCCACATGGGCTTCGTCCTGCTCGGCATCTCGACGATGACCCCGACCGGCGTGAACGGCGCGCTGTTCGCCAACATCGCCCACGGCCTCATCACCGGCCTCCTCTTCTTCCTCGTCGGAGCGCTGAAGGACCGCACGGGCACCACCGGCCTCGACACCCTCGCCGAGGAGACGGGCGCCGCGCTGTACGGCAAGGCCCCACGCCTCGGTGGCCTGCTGGCCTTCGCCGCGGTCGCCTCGCTCGGGCTGCCCGGCCTCGCCGGGTTCTGGGGCGAGATGCTGGCGCTGTTCGGCGCGTTCGAGCCCGCCGCCGGCCTCAGCCGTCCCGCTTATCTGACGTTCATGACGATCGCGGCGTTCGGCACACTGCTCACCGCCGCGTACATGCTCATCGTGGTACGCCGCGTCTGCATGGGCGCGACGCCGCAGGAGTCGCCGAAACTCGCCGACGTCCAGAACTACGAGTTCGCCGCCTGGACGCCACTCGTCGCCCTCACCGTCGTCGCCGGGTTGTGGCCCCGGGCCCTGCTCGGTCTGACCGACCCGGCCGTACAGCAGCTCCTCGCAGGAGGCACCCGATGAGTTCCCTGGTCCAGTCCGTCGACTGGCTCGCCATCGCGCCGCCCACCCTCGCGGCGGTCGTCGGACTCGTCGTGCTCGTCACCGATCTCTTCATCGGCGACGCGAGGAAGGCCGTGCTCGGCTGGACGTCCGTGGCGGGCCTCGCCGCGTCCGCGCTGTTGCTGCTGCCCCTGCGGGACGGCGACCGGGCCACGTTCTGCCTGACGGGCGACGCCGACACCTGCAGTTACGTGGCGGACCGCTTCACCCTGGTCATCCAGCTCCTGGTTCTCGGCGGCGCGCTCCTCGTCGCCCTGCTGTCGGTCACCGCCCTGAAGGACGCCGACAGGGAACTCCCTGAAGGGGAGTACTGGTTCCTGCTGCTCTCCTCGGCCGCCGGCGCCGCCCTGCTGCCCGCCTCCCGCGACCTCGCGACCCTCATCGTCGCCCTGGAAGTCGCCTCGCTGCCCGCCTTCGCGCTCGTCGGCATCAAGCGCGGCGACAAGAAGTCCTCGGAAGCGGCCCTGAAGTTCTTCCTGTCCTCCGTCACCGCGACCGCGGTGAGCCTGATGGGCGTCAGTTTCGTCTACGCGACGACCGGCACCCTCTACCTCACGCAGATCGCGGACCGGATCCAGCACGTCGACGGCCAGTTCAACACCCTCGCCCAGACGGGCGTCGTCCTCACCCTCGTGGGCTTCGCCTTCAAGACGGCCGCCGTGCCCTTCCACTTCTGGGTTCCCGACACCTACGTAGGGGCGCCCCTGCCGATCGCCGCCTACCTGTCGGTCGTCGGCAAGGCTGTCGGCTTCTCCGGACTGATCCTCGTCACCGTCGTCGCCTTCCCGTCGTACGCGGACGTCTGGGGCCCGGCGCTGGCGGCGCTGGCAGCCCTCACCATGACGGTCGGGAACGTCGGCGCCCTGCGACAGCGGTCCACGCGCGCGTACAGCGCGGTACGGCTGCTCGCCTGGTCCTCCGTCGGCCAGGCCGGCTACCTCCTGGTCCCGATCGCGGCCGCCGCCTACTCCAAGAACGCCGAGAAGGCGATCGGCTCCACCGTCGCGTACGCCCTCATGTACGCCGCCGTGAACCTCGGCGCCTTCGCCGTGGCCGCCCTGGTGGCCCGCCGAAGCCCCCTCAACCGCATCAGCGACTACCGGGGCCTGTACGCCGAGAGCCCCCTCTCCGCGCTGGTCCTCGGCTTCTTCCTGCTCTGCCTCGCCGGTCTGCCGCCGGGCATCATCGGCCTCTTCGCCAAGGTGACCGTCTTCTCCGCGGCCGTCGACGCCGGGCTCGGCTGGCTGGCCGTCGTCATGGCCGTCAACGTGGTGATCGCGCTCTTCTACTACCTCCAGTGGACGACGCTGCTCTTCCGCGCCCCCGAAGGCGAGCCGGGTACACGCCGAGCACCGGTTCCGCTCACCGCGGCCATCGCCCTGACGGCCGTCCTGGGTGTCGTCCTGTCCGGGGCGCCGCAGCTGATCCTGCGCTTCTCGGAGACCGTTCTCTTCTGAAGCGTCTTCTCCGAGGCGTCTCTTCTGAACCGGCGACCGGTCGTGCGACCCGATCCCAACCTGTTTCGCCGCCCGGTCCAACCGGCTTCGCCGCCCCGTCCAAGTGGCACGCGCGCGTGTGTGGACCGCCGTTCGAATCACCCGGACGGCCCACCCGCCAGGCAGTGCGCACAAGGGAACTAGTGCTCTCCGTCTGGCGTTGACCAGTACGGGAGGGTCCACTGAAGAGTGGAAGCAGAGCACCAGCAGGCAAAGGGTTCCCCTGCCGCACGACTTGGAGGGCGTACCGTGCACCGCCGGCACAATGGGCTGAGGACAGCCGTACTCCTCGGGGGACTGTCCGCACTCATCATCGTCATCGGCAGCCTCTTCGGGCGTACAGGCCTGATCGTCGCGCTGTTCATCGCGATCGGGACGAACGCGTACGCGTACTGGAACAGCGACAAACTGGCTCTACGCGCGATGCGCGCCCGCCCGGTGAGTGAGTTCGAGGCCCCGGCTCTCTATCGCATGGTCCGCGATCTCTCGACCCAGGCCCGCCAGCCCATGCCGCGCCTGTACATCTCACCGACGGAGGCGCCGAACGCGTTCGCGACGGGCCGCAACCCCCGCAACGCGGCCGTGTGCTGCACCGAGGGGATCCTGCGCATCCTGGACGAGCGCGAGTTGCGCGGTGTCATCGGCCACGAGCTCAGTCACGTCTACAACCGCGACATCCTGATCTCGTCCGTGGCCGGAGCGCTCGCGTCCGTGATCATGTTCCTGGTCAATTTCGCCTGGCTGATCCCGGTCGGCCGGTCCAACGACGACGACGGTCCCGGCATCCTCGGGATGCTCCTGGTCATGATCCTGGGCCCGCTCGCCGCTTCCCTCATTCAGCTCGCCATCAGCCGCTCCAGGGAGTACGAGGCGGACGCGTCCGGTGCCCAGCTCACCGGCGACCCCCTCGCACTCGCGAGCGCGCTGCGCAAGCTCGACGCCGGCACGAAGCAGCTGCCGCTGCCTCCCGAGCCGCGCATCGAGACCGCGAGCCACATGATGATCGCGAACCCCTTCCGCCCGGGACAGGGAATGTCCAAGATGTTCTCTACGCATCCGCCGATGGCGGAGCGCATCGCCCGGCTCGAGCAGATGGCAGGTCGTCAGCAGTGAAGACAATTCTGAACATCATTTGGCTCATCCTGAGCGGCTTCTGGCTGTTCCTCGGGTACCTGGCCGCAGGCGTCATCCTCTGCATCACCATCATCGGCATCCCGTTCGGGATCGTTCTTCTGCGTGAAGCATCGCGGTCGGGTCGACCCGCCCTTCGATGACCATCGGAGGCAGTAGCGCAGGCTCCGGGAGTGCCACCCGTTCCACCTCTGCCAACGCCGCGTTCACGCGCTCCCAGGTGCCGTCGGACTTCCAGGTGTTGAAGTGCACCGAGGCCTGAAGCGTGGCTCCGGTTTCCTTGATCACCGCTGGCCATGATTTGCCCGTACGCGCCTTGAAGAAGATGGCGTCCACTGAGCGCCGCACGGTGCCCTTACGTCCCGTCGGGAGCAGGGGCGCGATCTTGGCCCACTCGGCCTCTGAGAGCGCGGCAGCTGGGACGTCCAGGCCCGAAGCGGCGTACCAGGCCCTCACCGTGCACGGGACCCCACCCCGACGCTCATCCGGGACGGGGCCCGCGACTGTGACCTTCAGTTCCAGCATGGACAGAATGGCCGCCTGCTGAAGAGGCTCCATGTCGGGAAAAGAGTCCTTCGCCATGCGGGCGAGGGCTTGCAGATCCCGGGCCCGACGCTCCGACTCCTCCATATCGGCCAGCCATTCGGCAGCCTCGTCGCGGAGGTTCTGAAGCTGCTGGATTTCTTCGTTCAGAGTCGCTGTCGCCGCCTCGATGGCGTCTGCCGACTTGCTGTTCTTGGCCGCAGCCACGATCACGGCCGCCATCGGCGCGTTCATTCCCTCGATCTGTTGATCAAGGTCCGTGATGCGATCGACGAGGGCCGAGGTGTCTCCCGCGGTCATCCCGATCCATTCGGCAGCCAGCTCTTGAAGCTTTTCGCTGTCGCCCGCGATCTCCGTGACGTTCCGCCAGACGTGTGATTCAAGTGCGTCGGCGTCGATGTACGAGCAACCGCATGACTTCTCGGTAGGCACGCGGGGCATGTTTCCCGTGCATCGGTAGTGGCGGGCATTCTCCCGTTCCGAAGCACGACTGATCCCGGTGTATGTCTTTCCGCATACGCTGCTGACTCGGCCGCTGAGAGGGTAGAACTCGTGTTGGCCGCTGCTCTGTTTTGCTGTCTCCGACACCTTGCGTCGAAGTTCTGCGCTTTGCTCGGTGGTCAGGATCCGAGGTACCTGAATCACGATGGACTCGCCCCAGATGGGATTGCCGCTTTCGTCGGTGTTGGCGTGCTTTCCGCGGAAGACGGTCACGCCGTCGAGGACAGCGGTCGACATAACCCGGTCCCGCAGGTTGTCGCGGGTCCATTCCTTGCCCGAACGCGTCTTGATCCCTTCGGCGTTGAGGCGAATGGTGATCTTGCGGAGGTTGAGCCCCTCACTCACGGCCAGCTCATAGACGTACAAGATCACCTTGGCCTCGGGTTTGTCGAGCACCAAGTATGCACCAGGGGTGCCCTTGTTGGCGATGCGGTAGCCATAGGGAGGGCGTCCGCTGATGTGCGCGGCGGGCGTCAGTTCGGCCTTCTCCTGCAAGCCGCCCTGAGTGCGGTCGCGGATCGTCTCCCACTCGGTCTCGGCGTAATCGGCGTCACGGCGCATTTTCTTGCGCCCCTCCATAGTGGTGTTGTCGTATTCGTCGGCGACGACGGCGACGTACACCCCGATGTCTTCGAGGGCCCAGACCCACCGCCAGAAGGCACGGCCCTTACGGCCGATCACGCGGCCGTCCGGCACGACCACGATGTCGAAGGGGCGAGGGGTCTGCCGTGCGTCCTCCATCAGACGCTTCAGGTCACCACGGTCCGCCGCTTCCAAGGAGCCAGAGACTCCCTCATCCTTGTACGTCGCGATGTGCGCCCACTGCTTGAGCGCGATGTGGCGGAGGGTCTTCCGACTCTGCCTGGCAACGCCGTAGCCCTTCTTCTGTTCCTCGGTGGAGACCCGCAGATAGTCGACGGCGCGCAGTGTGCGCTTGCCAGTCACCCGAGGGTCAGTCTCGAAAACTGAGGACAGGGGTGTGCTTTCATTGGACATGTCGACTCCCATTTAGTCGGCCAGCCCCGGGGCGGTTCCAGCCGCTGCCGGGGCGTCTCTGTCAACTCTGGTGCTATCTCCGAGATATGACACATCGTCGGACTTCTTGACATTGCTTCGTTTTGCGAGTGATCCGAAAAGAATCCGCACCAGTCGCACCCGTTCGGCCGGTGACAGCGTCTTGTCCGGGGCCCAAATGACCTTGGTGTCAGGCACTGCGCCCACCTCGGTCAGTTGCTGCCTCTCGCGCGAACTCCCGGTTGATCGCCAGATCTTCGGCGATCCCAGAGGCAAGCAGGGCCGCGCCCGGAGTGTGGCCGGAGCCGACGTATCGCCAGCGGGCATCGGTGACCGCGTCGGGAACGGCTACCTGTCCCGCGTGCTCCGCTCGGTCGGCCCGCAGCGCGGCGTACGTCGTCGAGTAGGCGCGGGATTTGGTGAGGATGTGACCGCGGTAACCGAGAGAGTGGGCCCAGGTGCGCAGATGCAGCGTTGTGTATTCGGGCAGGCCGCCAAGGCGCCAGCAGGTGCCCATGAGCGCCCGCACGTGGTCGGTGACGCGAGCCGCGCCGATGTCGTCCGAGGTGGTGAGCCGGTAGTCGGTGCCGGCGACTGTCTCGCTCGCACCCTTGGTGACGTACTTCGCGACGTACGCGGCTACGGCGTCGTCGTCCGGTCCGACTCCGTCGGCGTGAAGGGGGCGAGCGTCGATCTGGACACCCCAGCCCAAGGCCAGTTCGCCGACAGCGGGACTGTACGAGGTGCGCACCAGGACCCGCCGGGCGGAGGCGTGCACGGCATCGGTGAGCCGGTCTGTACTGCCCCAGGACGGGGGTTCGCCGTCGGGTCCGTTCGGGCCGTCGAGGCGTACGACCGCGTGCACGTGAACGGCCGCCCGTTTCTGGTACTCCGCAACTCGGGCGAAGGAGAGTCGGGCGTGCGAGGAGAAGCGCGATTGTGTGATGCCGACTGCCGTGGCGAGTCGGCGCCGGACGTCGATGATGAAGCGGTCCCAGAGCTTTCCCGCGTATGCGTGCCAGAGGACGTGGGCCGGGTAGTCGTAGCAGTCGGCGCAGAGGGGTTGGCCGACGCGGGCATCGTTCGTGTCGTGGACGGCGCCGCAGCCAGCCGGGTGACCGTGCTCGCATCGTCCGCGGTCGCGACGAGGGTGGCAGATCTCTCCGGCGCGATGCACGGGCCCGAAGGACGGGGCTGTCAGGGTGATGAAGAGCCGGGGTCGGTCGCGGACCGTTGCCGGGACGTTCTTGCCGCCGAGGAGGCCGGCGCGGACGAGGTGGTAGGTGTCGCCTGCGTGGAGCCGGGAGCAGGGTGCGCAGACGGTGGCGCGTCGGTTGCGGCAGCGGATGAGGAGCCGTTCGCCGGGTTCGTTGCGGGTGTCGTAGTGGTGCAGGATCTCGCCGGTTGCACCGTCCAGGGTGGTAGTCGAGCCCGACAGGTGCACGGGGTGCGCACAGCCGCCCGTAGCTGCGATCTGTCCCAACCAGCGGGCGAACTGCGGATCTTGGGCGATGCGTATGGCGTCTCGGTCTGTTTCGGGGAGCTGACGCAGGCGCGCCGCGCGGTCGAGGGCGGCGCGCCTGTCAGCCGGGGTGAACTCGGGTGTGATGGTGGTGACCTTCCGGGGTGGGCCGCCGGAGCGGCACGGGTGGTGGTTGGTGGCGCGCAGTCGGTCATGGGGATCGCTCCCTTGCGTGGTCGGGCTGGGATAGCTGGGTCAGCGGATGGTTCCGGCGCCGCGGCAGATGCGGCAGCGGTGAAGCCGTCCGGTCCAGGTCCTGCGGGCTCCGTCGCCCTTGCAGACAGGGCACCTCACACGAGGCATGGGCATGGCGTTGCTCCTTTCTGCCGGGCTAGAAGTGGGAGAAGCCGCTCAGGACCCAGGTCATGAAGCCGTTGATGGTGAGGCTGACGGGGGTCTGGCCGAGGTACATGCCGAAGAGGGCGATGCAGACCGCTTCCCAGGCGCGGACGTCGCGGGAGCGCACGAGGAGGAAGGTGATGATCCCGAAGACCACCACGAGGGACACGGCGGTACCTGCGCTGATCACTCCGAGCCTCCTTCGAGTGCGGCGAGGGCACGTTCCACGGCGGGCAGTTCGGGGGTCATGGCGCTGTGCTTCTTGGAGGTTGCTGCGGCCTCTTCGGTCGAGGTGAGGTGCGAGCGGGCGCGACTCCAGCCGCCCTCGGAACCCGTGCAGACGGCGACACCCTGCTCGTCAGGGGTGATGGACTGGGCCACGATGACGGCGTCCTTGTTGAGATCGCCGAGGGTCATCTCTGCCGTGCCGGGGTCGTTGACGCGGTGGCAGATCCGGCCGCCGAGTTGGGCCCGTAGGGCGGTGACGCCGGGGCCGAGGTCGGAGCCGACGCGTTGGCCGGCGACGATTACTGACCTTTTCGGATTGGCTTCGGGGCGTCTGAAGCGAGGGTCAGTCCGGTCTCGGTGAGGCAGCCGTCGATGAGTTCGGGATGGCGCTGGATGTGGGCGAGTCCTCGGCGGAGGGTGCGAATGAGGTGGTCGGGGTCGGTGAATGCGGTGTTGGCCATCGGCCCGCGTCGCAGCAGGGACCAGATGCCTTCCACGGGATTCAGGTCCGGGCTGTAGGAGGGCAGCTGGATGACGGTGAGCCATTCGTGGTCGGCCGCGTACTTCCTCATCCCGGCGGCACGATGGGTGTTGAGATTGTCCCAGACGACCACGATCGGGGCGCCGAGCTGCAGGTGCGCGCGGACCAGGAGGTCGCGGTAGTCCTGCCAGGCAAAACTCTTGCGTGCGCCTTTGAGGAGCGGGTGGAAGCGGGGCCGGTAGATCAGCCGGGACCGTTCGCCGGGCCGGTAGCAGCACAGTGCGGCGACCGAGATCCGTCGCCGGGACCGTCCCCGCACTCTGACCACAGGAGTCTGCCCTCGCCGGCCCCAGGTGCGGGCGCGTGGCGGCGTCATCGCGAACCCGGCCTCGTCCTCGAAGACGATGAAGGCCCCGAGCGCCGCCGCGGTCCTTCCACCTGCGGCCACACGTCCTTCTTCCACAGTTCGATCGCATGCTCGTCGCGTTCCAGCGCCCGACGGGCCGGGCTCTGCCACGACCAGCCGTGGCGGTGCATCAGCCGCCACACTCCCGCGATCGAGCAACTGACCTTGAACCGGCGGCCGATCAGCGTTCTGACGCGTTCCAGGGTCCACCGCTGGTCTTCCCAGCCATGCGCGGCCGGACCTTTGGCCAGTTCCTTTTCCAGCACGGCGAACCGTTCGTCCGACAGCTTCGGCAGTTTCGCAGGCCCCTTCGACTTCAGACCCTGCATGCCGCCCTCACGCCAGTTGCGGCGCCATTGCTCCACCGAACGCTCGCTCACCCGCAGGTCCTTGGCGATGTCCGAAGTCCTGTCACCCCGTGCGAACCTCACCCCGGCCCCCAGCCGGACCCCTTCACGCGCAGCCCGCCGCTCAGCGGTCAGACCCCCACCCTCCGCGTACCGCATACCACCGGCATACCGCAGGGATCACCCAACGTCACCACCCGAAGGCAACCCGAAAAGGTCAGTAGGTGCATGCCGAGCGCGGCCCCGAGCTGGGCCAGGCGGAGCAGGAGGGTGGAGCACTGTTCGGCTTCCGCCTTGCTCTCGCGCCGTCCGTCGGACAGGTACAGTTCCGCTGAACGCATGCGTTCAGTACGACCGCGGACAGCGGGAGGCAGCCAACCTCAGCAAGGCGGCAGCTCTCCGAATCGCCGACGAAGCCGGACACGGCGAGATAAAGGCATGGGCATGGGAGATCGAGGCCTGGTTCGCTCTCACCCAAAGCCGCTGGACCGACATGCTTGACGCCGTAGAAGCCGGCCACTCCGCGGACCAGTCACATTCCGTCGGCGTACAGCTCTACGCACACAAAGCGCGCGCCGCCGCCCGTATGGGAGACGCCCGGCTTGTCCGTAACTCCCTGGACGCCGGACGCGCGAGGCTGGATCGACTGCCCCGCCCGGACCACCCCGAACACCACTTCATCATCGACCCGGACAAGTGGGACTTCTACGAGATGGACGCCTACCGTCTACTCGGAGACGATGAACGCGCCGCTGTGCACGCCCGGTCCGTGATCCGTATAAGCACCGGACCCGACGGAACCGAGATCTCCCCCATGCGCGCTGCAGAGGCCCGCCTCACTCTCGGAGTCGCCGCCGCCCGCACCGGGGACATAGAGGAAGCCGTCGGCCTCGGCACCACGGCCCTTGCATCCGATCGCAAGTCACTTCCGTCCCTGCTTTTGGTCGCCAACGAACTGGACAGGGAACTCCGTTCTCGCTACCCCCGCGAGACCGCCTCGCGCGACTTCCACGAGCGCGTCTTGACCATCACACGAGGCGCAACGACACCGGAACTTCCCTTCTGACCATTCACGGCGATCGTCCGTCAGAGGGGTGCGGACTCCCTGGCGGATGTCGGGAGAGCTCCGCTGTCACAGCCGCGCGTACGTTGATCACGCGGCTAAGCGGTCCGGCACCCTGGCGCCGGGATGCCCCGAGGCAGGGTGCGAGTTGGAGGTCTCGAATGGTGCGGGTGGCGAGAATCGAGCTCGCACTCTCAGCTTGGGAAGCTGAGAGCTTCTGGAGTCGGTCGGGCCTTGACCTGGGCAGACGGCCGAACCATGTCTTCCTCGGACCGCTGCCTTTCACCGTGCTTCCCCGCTGTTCCCCGCTCGATCTTCGCCGGGGACGCAGTCCCAACTGTTCTCTGCCCACTCACGGATGAGGAAGAGGGGCCGGGTGACGACGATGTCTCGCGCGTTGAGCACGCAGGATGAGTCCGAGAATTCCGGAGCCTGGCTCTGCCGCGTGTGTCTAGATCAGGTCCAACTCATGGGCTCCGTGTGGCCTTAGCGATTCGGGCTGGTCGGCTCGCCGAGGGCGGCGCGTACCCAGTCGTGGGTGCTTCCGGGATCGAGGGCGGCGAGGAAATCTGTGAGCGAGCCGTCCCAGCTTCGTCTTGCACGGTCGGCGGCGGCTGCGACGACCATTTGCCGCGTGTCTCGGTCTTCGCAACGGACCAGCGTGATTGCCGCGTCTTGGCCGGCTTCGGCGAGGATCTCGTGGGCTTGGTGTGCATCCGCCCGCAGGTGTCCTTGACGCACGTGCGCGGCGTGGGCCTCGTCCTTGGCCCCTTTGAACATCGACCGGAGTCCCATGAGTCCGACCGTCCATGCGAGCGAGACGGACATCAAGGTGTAAGTGAGGTCATTGGCTGTCATCACTCGGGACTGTGTCAGCTTCAGCGACCCGTCGGTGTTGCCTCTGATGACGACAGCAGTCGCTCCGCCCTTGCGGGCCTTCCTGCGAAAACCCCGCCCGAGCGATGCCAGCATGCGTTCGGCGTCACGGTGTCCATCGAAGCTGGCGATGACCACCGATTCCTGCCCAGATTCCGCGACCGAGTCGGGGTCGGAGATCATGGGCGTCTCCTCCGCGGATGAGTGAGCGAATCAAGACCTGACTACCGAGCGCGACCATGCCTGCTCGGTGCGGTCCTACCGCTCCATACCAACACGTATCGAGCGATGGTGCAGCCGTAGAGTGCAGCAACAGCGCCGCATGGTCTTTCGTATTCCGACCATGATTCAGACGTAGGCGCAGGTGAAATGCAGAGCGTAAGGGACGGCCCGGCGGAGGAGCTGCCTGCGCGCGGCGCCCCCGCCGATACGGGGAGGCGCGGCGGGTCGGTGGGGGAGCCGGATACCTCCGAGGAACCGTGGCAGGCCTCGCGGGACGCTGCTGCCAACGCGACCGTTGTGACGGTCGCGGCCCGCATGTCCGTGGGTAAGCCGTTCAGGCTCGCACAGGACTCCGTGGACGGCGCCAAGGTGTTTCGCAACGAGGGCAAGGCCAACGCAGGCAAAGTGCATGTCAACAAGGACGAGACAAGCACGCGGCGCGGGGCCTGGGGTGGCGCCGGCGTCGGCGCGCTCGTCGGGCTGCTGTTCCCACCCGCGATCATCGGCGGTGCTGCCGTCGGCGCGGCCGTGGGCGCCGTGGGCGGCCACCTGTGGAAGGGCATGTCCCGGATGGACGTCAAGGAGTTCGGGGAAATCATCGACGAGGGCCAGGCCGCCCTGGTCATCGTCGGCGAAAGCACGCTGGCCCAGGCTGTGGAAAAGGCCGATCTGAAAGCCGAAAGGCGCGTCGCCAAGGAACTCGATGTGGACCCGAAGGACATCGACAAGAGCGTCCGGGAAGCGACGACCGAAGTCAGCTGACCTGACGGCTCCGGAACCCAGGGCGGCTATCGCGGCCCCGCAGGCCAGGAAGCCGGGGCCCGCAGATGGGCGAGGCACCTCCGCTACCCGTCCCGGGCGAACTCGATGGTGTCGTTCAGGAAGTCGCACGCCTGATGGATTGGCGCTCGTAACCCACGTCAGGCGCACTCCTCCACGTCCGATCGGCCTACGGCGAAAGCCACAGGCGATGAATCCCGGCACGACATGATCCCGGGGCACGCCGTCGACAGTGCGGTCGGCGCCCCGGATACACCGTGCTCAAGGCTCCTGGCCGACTGCGGCTGCGGTGCGTGGCATCAGTACCGCAACGCGTTGCGGACCTCGGCGGTCACCGTGCCGGTCAGCTCCCGGTTGCTCTGGGCGGTGGCGTGAGCCGTGCCGCCCGCGGCGACCTGGGGGACGTCGAGGACGACCACGTCGAGCAAGGTGCCCGACTGGTCCTTGAAACTGACCACGATGGTGTATTGCCTGGGTTTCGAGTCGTGGTTGGTCACGTTCACCGGGACCTCCGGCCGACCGTTGGAGCCGGTGGAGACGTTGCCGAGGGCGACGTCTCCCTTGGCATCCAATCCGCCCTTCACGGTCGCCAGCGCGGACGACGCTGCCGACTCGGCGGACGCTGCCGCGGAAGACACCGCCGACGCTGCCGCACTGCTCGCCCCAGAGGCAAGGGAGGACGCCGCCGATGCTGCCGCACTGCTCGCCCCGGAGGCGACGGAGGACGCCGCCGACCTCGCCGCAGAGGCCGCCGAGGACGCGGGGGAAGTTGAAGACTCGTCCGACGAGCAGCCGACCAGTCCGGCGCAGCCGAGCACGACGGCCATCCAAGCAGCAGCAAAATGACCGACCTGGCGTCCCATGGCTTCTCCCGGCTCGACGGCAATTCTCCGTTCAGCGTCGGCTGTCCCGGCCCGCCGTAATAGCAAGCCACGCGCGGCACCTGGGTGACGTCGACAGAGGTCGCCGGCTGTAGCAACGGAGAACCTGGGAACGGATGCCCGGGGCGGTCCGAGACCCGGCAGGGGACCCTGCCGGCGAGCTGGGCGGCGCGCTCGCGGCGCCCCGGCATCCGGCAGACCGGCCATTCACCGAGCATCCTCCATTCCGCCGTGGGGATGCCTCCTGCGACGCACGGCACGACAATGACTGAGGCCTACCCTTTTCTGCTGGATTGGAGATATCCGTGAAGGACCTCGAATTCGAGCACAAGAGTTCCTTGTCACGCCTTGAGGCTGCTGATCAGCTCGCGGCACTCGCAGTCGCGCTCAAGGATGGTGGCCGTGCCGAGCTTCAGCTAGGCCCAGGCAAGCTGAGCCTGCAGATCCCCCACGAATTGCAGAGCGAAATCGAAGTGGAGGTCGGGGACGGGAAGATGGAACTGGAGATCGAGCTCAAGTGGTCGACGGCCCAGGATGGGGAGGCCTCGGCCACATCCTGAAGATGACCGGGGCGACGGCTGAGGGACGTCGCCGACCCGAAGAGAGTGAACCGGCGCGGCGGTGGGAAACGAGTGATCTGTCGAGGCTTCAACCCGCGCCTGCCTAGCGCGCGCCGAACGCCTGGTCCGTCGGAACCACTTCGCGTCCAAGCGGCATCAGTGAAATGGGGATGAGCTTCAGGTTGGCCCACCCGAACGGGATGCCAATGATCGACAGGAACAGCGGGATGCTTGTGACCAGGTGGGCCAGAGCCAGCCACCACCCTGCGAAGATCACCCAGATCACGTTCCCGATGAATGAACCTGCCCCGGCGTCCGGCCGATCCACGGTGGTGCGGCCGAACGGCCAGAGGACGAAGCCGGCGATGCGCAGCGAAGCGATGCCGAACGGGATGGTGATGATCAAGATGAAGCAGATCAGCGCGGCAATCGTGTAGCCGATGGCCATCCAGAGGCCACAGAAGACCAGCCAGATGATGTTCAACAGCAGGTGGAACAGCTTCATGATCGGTACCTCTCGAGGTCGGTCCGCCGGCGTGCCTGCTACCACCAGTATCAGCCGGTCATGCCCTCAGGCGGAACCGCAGCGCCCTTGTGGCGTGATCGGGAACCTTGGCGGACAATCCCGTTCGGCATCGCCGCCTTCCGTATCGGCATCTACGCGCTGTGGCCGTTCGGCTATACGACGGTGGAGCGCCATGACGCGGGCGCGCCGTCCCTCATCGGCAACATCCTGTGGCTGGTTCTCGCGGGCTGGTGGCTCGCCCTGGCCCACATCGTCACGGGCATCGCCATGTGCCTGACGATCATCGGCATCCCGTTCGGTATCGCCAACTTCAAGCTCATCCCGGTCTCGCTGTTCCCGCTGGGACGCGAAATCGTGCGCACGGACCAGCCGTTCGCGTCGCGCTAGCCGTACGGGCCCGCCGGACACGGCCGGTGGCCCCTGGCGGACCTACGCGTACTCGCTGACCACCGCAGACCTTCGAAGGCCTCCCCGGCCGCCTCGTCCTCTTCGCCGAAAAACGGAGTCGACGTCCGTCTCGCGTGAGGGTTGTCCACAGGCTCCCCGATTGTCAGTGGCGCGCTGCATGATGAACCCATGACCGAAATCGAGCAGTTGCTGGCACGGGTCGCCACGGAGGCCCGTAACACCCGCCCGTGGGGCTGGCCTTCGCTCCCCGCGCCCGTGGGCCCGGCTGAGGTCGCCCGCGCCGAGGCCGTCCTGGGATTCCCGCTGCCCGCGCTGCTCGCCTCGCTGTACCTGCGGATAGGGGACGGCGGATTCGGTCCGGAATACGGTCTGTTGCCCCTGCTCGACGGCCCGCCCTCGGGCGAGCCCGCGGTCGTTCCGCAGTATCTGGCCAGCCGCGAGAGCGGCCGCAAGGACCCCGAGTGGCCATGGCCCGAGGGCGTCCTGCCGATATCCCACTGGGGCTGCGGAATGTATGCGTGCGTGGACTGCCAAAGCCCCGACGGCACGGTCCTGTTCTACGAGCCGAACGCCGACGAGGCCGACCACGCCTGGTACGTGGACGCGCCAAGCCTCGCGACCTGGCTGCTCGCCTGGCTCGAGGGAACAGGCTGGTACGAGGAGTCCCACGACGGCGCGGACCTTCCTCTGTGGCCCGACTTCCAGATACGTACGACGGTGACGCAGGCTTCCTGACCCGCTAACGCGAAGCCGCCCAGAGCCGTACGCCGTAGGCCGCTGCGCCCACCGCCAGGACGGCCGCGCCCACGACCACCGAAACCCCCGGCAGGGCGAACGCCAGCGTCACGCATCCGAGCAGCCCCAGCGCCGGCATGACCCGCGACGACGGAGCCGAACTCAATGTCCAGGCCGAGGCGTTGGCGACCGCGTAGTACGCCAGTACACCGAAGGAGGAGAAGCCGATCGCGCCGCGCACATCCACGGTCGCGGCCAGCGTGGCGACCACCACGCCCACGGCCAGTTCCGCCCGGTGCGGGACCCGGAAGCGCGGATGCACGGCGGCCAGGGCGCCCGGCAGATGACGGTCACGGGCCATGGCCAGCGTGGTCCGTGAGACACCCAGGATCAGGGCGAGCAGTGAGCCGAGCGCGGCCACGGCGGCCCCCACCCGTACCACCGGCACGAGCCCTGGCAGCCCGGCTGCTCGTACAGCGGCGACCAGCGGCGCCGGGGCGAGCCCCAGACCGGCCGATCCGAGCACCGAAAGGACAGCGACAGCGACCGCCGTGTACACCACGAGCGCGATGCCCAGAGCCAACGGGATCGCGCGCGGGATGGTGCGCGCAGGATCCCGCACCTCCTCACCGAGCGTCGCGATCCGCGCGTACCCGGCGAACGCGAAGAACAACAGACCGGCCGCCTCAAGCACCCCGCCCGCGCCGGACGACAGCCCGATGCCCAGCCGCCCGGCATCGGAGACGTCCGAGCCGAGGCACCCGACCACCACGGAAGCGAGGACCGCCAGGACTACTGCCACGATCGCCCGCGTCAGCCAGGCCGACTTCTGCATGCCGCCGTAGTTCACGGCGGTCAGTGCGACCACGGCCGCGACCGCCACCGCGTGGGTGTGCGCCGGCCAGGCGTACGCGCCCACGGTGAGCGCCATCGCCGCGCAGGAGGCTGTCTTGCCGACGACGAACGACCAGCCCGCCAGATACCCCCAGAAGGCACCGAGCCGCTCACGTCCGTAGACGTACGTACCGCCGGAAGCGGGGTACAGGGCGGCGAGCCGGGCCGAGGACATCGCGTTGCAGTAGGCGACGACGGCGGCGACCGCGAGCCCGAGCAGGAGCCCGGATCCGGCCGCACGCGCCGCGGGGCCGAGCGCGGCGAAGATCCCGGCACCGATCATGGAGCCGAGCCCGATGAGCACGGCGTCCCCGACACCCAGGGTGCGGCGCAATTCGGGACTGGACTGAGTCATGGCCGCACCCTACTGATCACTGCAACCGTAGGGAGCCGCGAGGGCGTCCTGTTCATCAGCAGGGCACCAACACGGCACCAATGCACGCCTGACCCGCACCGGACACGGACAGCGCGGGCACGGCTCGCCCGGACCTAAATCACAGGGCCGGGACAGCGTGGGGACAGCACGGAGGGGCAGGCTCAGCACATGGGCATCATCAGCTGGATCATTCTGGGGCTGCTGGCGGGCGCCATCGCCAAGTTCCTGCTCCCGGGGCGCGACCCGGGAGGCTTCATCGGAACGACCGTCATCGGTGTCGTGGGCGCGTTCATCGGCGGCTGGATATCGGCCCGCTGGCTGGACCACCCCATCACCAAGCACTTCTACGACGGCGCCACTTGGGCCGCGGCCATCGGCGGCTCGCTCGTGCTGCTGATCCTGTACCGCATCCTGTTCGGCGACTCGCGCCGCTGAGCGCGTATCCCCGAGACCGCTGCCGACGACCGAGAAGGGCGGGCACACCGGGGGTGCCCACCTTTCCTCGTACCTTCGGCCACCGCTTCGGCACGTCCTGGACGCGTGCAAGAAGCGAGTAGGGAGACCGCTGCCCCGGCAACGAACCGGCCTGCAACGCCCAACCCGCGGAGGCGGGTTGGCGAAGCACTGCTGACCCTGCGCGGTGCTGTTCGGCGCTCTGCGCGCCCCGCGTATCCGGCGTACCAGGCGTATTGGGCGTGCCAGGCGTTCTACCGGTAGTTCACGAACTGCAGAGCGAAGTCGAAGTCCTTGCCCTTGAGGAGCGCCTGAACGGCCTGCAGGTCGTCACGGCTCTTCGAGCTGACGCGCAGCTCGTCGCCCTGCACCTGGGCCTTCACGCCCTTGGGGCCCTCGTCGCGGATGATCTTCGCCACCTTCTTCGCGTTGTCCTGGGAGATGCCCTCCTCGATCGTCGCGAAGATCTTGTACTCCTTGCCGGAGAGCTGAGGCTCGCCGGCGTCCAGCGACTTCAGCGAGATGCCCCGCTTGATCAGCTTGGTCTCGAACACGTCGAGGATGGCCTTCACCCGCTCCTCGGAGTTCGCCTCCATGAGGATCTTCTCGCCGGACCAGGAGATGGAGGCGCCGACGTTCTTGAAGTCGTAGCGCTGCGAGATCTCCTTGGCGGCCTGGTTGAGGGCGTTGTCGACCTCCTGCCGCTCGACCTTCGAGACGATGTCGAAACTGGAGTCGGCCATGTCCTGTGGCTCCTTGTATCGGGTGCGTAGGGACGGCCGTCGAGCCCGGCGTAGGCCTCCGGCCGCATCCGCATAAGCCTAGCCACCCCCCTCCCTCCAGGCGTCGATCAATTGGGTGGCGAAGCATCCCCGGTCATCAGGTATCGTTTACGTCGTTGCCAGGGAGCACCGCACAAAAGCGGGGCTCAGGGGCAGCAAAACCTGGCGGTGTGCCCGAGCGGCCAAAGGGAGCAGACTGTAAATCTGCCGGCTTAGCCTTCCGTGGTTCGAATCCACGCGCCGCCACATGACCGAAAGGGTCTGTGACCAGCAGCAATGCTGATCACGGACCCTTTCGTCGTTTCCGGAGTATCCGGGCGTCGATTCATCCGCTCTATCCCGCTGTGTCTCACCTTGGCTCGCGTGCTGACCAGCCCGTGTGGGGCAGGTGCGGGGCAGCTCTCCGGCTTCCCGCCTGCCGTTTCGCGGCGCCGCTTCAACCGGGCGTTCGCCGTGGCCGCGGCGCCGTCGAGGCACTTCGCGTAGACGCCGAAGACGACGGACACGCTGTGACCGTCACGCGCGGCGACCACCTGTCGTGCGACACCGGAACTGAGCCGCGTGGAGACAGTGGCGTGGCGTAGATCACAGGGCGCTTGGCGAGCTATGAGGCGCGCTGTGCGGGCATGCGGGCAGCCGTCGTCGGCGGGGAACGGCCGGCCCGGGGCGTGCCGGTGGGATCGGTGCGCCCACGGGGCACACTGATCCCATGTCATCGCGTCGCAGAAACTGCCCGGAGTGCCGTCGGGAGATCGCCGTCGTCGCGGGACGGTTCGCTCGGCACGATCCGCCCGGCGTGCGGGGGAGCGGGGAACTGGTGTCGTGCCCCGGTTCGCGCCGGCAGGCACATCTCGGGGCCGCCCAGCCCGCGCTGGACGGGTACGCCGTCCCGGACTTCCCCGGCCAGCTCCAGCTGTTCTGAACCCGCCGTCCCGGAGTTCCCCGGCCGGCCCGCTGTTCTGAACCAGCCCCAAACGGGGTAGCAGGTCCTAGTTCCCCGCCACCGACTTCACCGCCACCGCGATCGGTGTCGAGCCGCTGACCACTTCCAGGGTCAGACCGGCGGTGGCCGGGGTGTCGACGAGTTCGGCGAGGACCGCGGCGACGTCGTCGCGGGGGATCGTGCCGCGGCCGGTGGAGGCCTCCAGGCGTACGAGGCCGGTCCCGGCGTCGTCGATCAGGCCGCCGGGACGCAGGATCGTCCAGTCCAGGCCCGTACGTCCGCGTACGTACTCGTCGGCCTCGCCTTTGGCGCGCAGATACGCGTCGAAGATGTCGTCGCCCGTGTGGGCCGGGTCCGCGCCCATCGAGGAGATGACCACGTGCCGGCGTACGCCCGCGCGCTCCGCGGCGTCCGCGAACAGGATCGCGGCGCCCTTGTCCACCGTCTGCTTGCGGTCGGCCCCGCTGCCCGGTCCCGCGCCCGCCGCGAAGACGGCCGCGTCCGCGCCCTGCAGATGCGCGGCGACCTCCTCCACCGACGCCGACTCCAGATCGCACAGGACCGGCTCGGCACCGGCCGCCCGCAGATCGTCGCCCTGTTCGGCACGGCGGATGATCCCCGCGACCTCGTCCCCGCGCGCGGAGAGCAGTCGCTCCAGCCGGAGCGCGATCTGACCATGACCACCAGCGATGACAATGCGCATGTTTCCGACCGTACGCCCGGATGACCGCGTTCGCCGCACAACCCTGTGGACAACTCGTGAGTCACATGGGTGATCACTGTGGATGCACCGGTGATCGCCGCGAGAACGAGTGAAGACGAGTGCGCAAGCGAACGAACGAAGGAACGCCGTGCGGGTTCGTACGGTGTCGTAGAGGAGACCATCATCACCGTCATACGCAAGACCGTCACCACGGTCGGCTGCACCGCTGTCCTTCTCGCCACGGCGGCCGCCTGCGGTACGGTCCAGAACCTCACAGCCGGGCAGAAGGTGGACCACGCCGTCGAAAGGATCGGCGAACAGAAATCCCTTGCCTTTCAGTTGGACCTGGATGCCGATGCTGAAGCGATCAACACGCTGACGGACGAGACCAGTTCCGACGAGCCCCTTCCGCCGCAGTTCGCGAAGTTCGTCAGCGGGCTGCGCGTCGACGTCTCCGTCAAGTCCAGGAAGGCGCTGGCGGATTCGGGTCAGAAGGACCTCATCGGGACGAGCGTGAAGATCACGGGGACCGGCGGAGTCCTGGTCGAGTACCGGATCATCGGCGATTTCACGTACTACCGCGCCGACATGAAGGCCGTCGGCGAGGCGATGGGCGTTCCCATGCCGTCGGTCGACGATCTCCCTCCGGGCGAGAAGGAGATGAAGAAGGTCCTCGAAGGCGACTGGGTGAAGGTCGACACCAAGAAGCTGGAGAGTTCGCGGAAGGCCGCCGGGGGTGCCGCGAAGGGTGCCGGTGACATCGACGCCAAGACCCAGAAGAAGGTTCTCGACGCCGTACGAGATGTCATCGGCCGCGAGGTCACCTTCCGGACCAAGAGCGGGACGGGCGGCGTCGATCACGTCGTCGCCACGGGCAACGTCCGCGACCTTCTCACCGGCGTCTTCGACAAGCTCCGTCCGCTGCAGGGCGACCTTCCGGCGGGTGCGGAACTCCCCTCGGCCAAGGACCTCAAGGACGCGCCGAACAAGAAGGTCGCTGTCGACTTCACCCTGAAGAACGGTGACCTCCGGCAGATCAGGGTCGACCTGGCCGTCCTCGCCGACAGCCCGAAGACCGCAAAGCTGCCCCTCGTCCTGAAGTTCTCCGAGGCGGGCGACATCAGCGCGCCGACGGGAGCCACCGAGATCCCCGCGAGCAAGCTTCCCGGGGGCAGTCCGCTGGGCGGCGCGTTCCTGGGCGGCGACGAGCTCTAGCTGTATTGCCCTGTGAGGTTGGGGACGCGGCTGGCGGGTGGTTTGCCTGCGAGCGCGGTGTGTCCGCGGTGGTGATTGTAGGTGTGCAGCCAGCCG
>NZ_JBVHQB010000017.1:0-228975 GCF_055567635.1 Streptomyces sp. NPDC026500
ATCAGGATCGCCCGGGCGGAATGGCTGAGCCCGGGTACCGCAGGACATCGATAGTGAGGTGGTCTCCGGTCGAGCAACCGCGATCCCCGCGCCCCCGACAGCAGTCCGGTCGGGCCCGCGGAAACAGAAGGCCGGTGCAGTATCAGGGCCGGCAGATGGTGTAGCAGTTCCTTCGGGGCCCTGGCACACATGGTGCCAGGGCCCCTCCACGCGTTCCACGAGAGAGGTGCAATGACAGCAGACGACTCGTACGGCCGGCTCGACGACGACGACTACCCCGCCTACACGATGGGCCGGGCCGCCGAGATACTCGGCACCACCCAGGGCTTCCTCCGCGCGATCGGCGAAGCCCGCCTGATCACCCCGCTGCGCTCCGCGGGCGGGCATCGCCGCTACTCCCGCTACCAGCTGCGCATCGCGGCCCGCGCCCGTGAGCTCGTGGACCGGGGCACTCCGATCGAGGCCGCGTGCCGCATCGTCATCCTCGAGGACCAGCTCGAAGAGGCCCAGCAACTGAACGCCGCATACCGCCGCGAGACCGGAACGGCGGACCCGACGACCGCGGCTTAAGGAGCGGTCTGCGGCTGAAGGGTGTCGCGGCAGCGCGTACACGTAGCCCTTCACCCGGGCCGAGCCCCCTCGCTGATGAACGATGCCAACGCCACCACGTCCGACAACGACAACGGGTTCCGCTGCGTCAGCGTCACGTAGTCATCCGCCTTATGCACCCAGGGCAGACTGTCGGGTCCTCGCCTATTGCCTCCGGCGGTCCAGTTGCGCGCCCAGGCGTCCATCTCGCGGAGGACAAAGGTCCTGCCCTTCACATCGGTGACGACCCCCTCCTTCTCTGCGTCCCGCCGCCCGGCGATGTGGCGCGCGCCACCCGCTGGAGGCGGTTCCCGGGGGAAGACTGCTCCTATGACTGAGCTCGGCCTGCCGAAACAGATCCTGGCCTGCCTCTTCGACCTCGACGGGGTCATCACCAAGACCGCCGTGGTCCACGCGGCCGCCTGGAAGCGGACGTTCGACGACTTCCTGCGCGGCCGCGACGGCGACGGATTCCGTCCCTTCGACGACGCCGACGACTACGCCGCGTACGTCGACGGACTGCCACGCGCCGACGGCGTCCGTTCCTTCCTCGCCTCGCGCGGCATCGAACTCCCCGAGGGAACACCCGACGACCCACCGGACCGCGCGACCGTCCACGGCCTGGGCAACCGCAAGAACGAGCTGCTCCTCCACATGATCCGCACGGACGGAGTCGAGGCCTACGACGGCACCCTGCGGTATATCGAGGCCGTCCGGGCGCACGGCCTGCGGACCGCGGTCGTCTCCTCCAGCGCCAACTGCCGTGACGTCCTGCGCTCGGTGGGGGCGGAGTCCCTCTTCGACGTACGCATCGACGGGGTCGTCGCCGGCGAACGGCGGCTGCCGGGCAAGCCGCGCCCCGACACCTTCCTGGCCGCGGCGAAGGACCTCGGGGTCGAGCCGTCCGAGGCGGCCGTCTTCGAGGACGCGCTCGCCGGCATGGACGCGGGCCGCTCGGGCCACTTCGGGTACGTCGTCGGTGTGGACCGCGTCGGCCAGGGCCCCGCCCTGCGTGCCCACGGCGCCGACATCGTCGTACGGGATCTGGCCGAACTGGGGGAGCGCGCGTGATCACCCATTCGTCGTACGGAGTCGAGCCGTGGGCCATGCGCGAGAGCGAGCTGCACCTCGGGCTGCTGCCGCAGAGCGAGTCCGTGTTCGCCCTCGCCAACGGCCATGTCGGCTGGCGCGGCAACCTCGACGAGGGCGAACCCCACGGCCTGCCCGGCTCCTACCTGGGCGGCGTCCACGAAACGCATCCGCTGCCCTACGCGGAGGCGGGCTACGGCTATCCGGAGTCCGGGCAGACGGTCATCAACGTCACCAACGGCAAACTCATCCGGCTGCTCGTGGACGACGAACCGTTCGACCTGCGCTACGGACGGCTGCGTTCCCACGAGCGCGTCCTCGATCTGCGCACCGGGCTGCTCACCCGCACCTGCGAGTGGACCTCACCGGCCGGCTCCACGGTCCGGGTGCGCTCCACCCGGCTCGTCTCCTTCACCCAGCGGGCGATCGCGGCCGTCGCCTACGAGGTGGAGCCCGTCGACGGCCGCACCCGGGTCGTCGTCCAGTCGGAGCTGGTGGCCAACGAGCAACTGCCCGGCCGCACCCGCGATCCGCGGGCGGCGATCGCCCTGGACGCGCCGCTGGAGGCGGAGGAGCACTACGCGGCGGGCCGCCGGCTGCGGCTCGTGCACCGCACCCGGAACAGCGCACTGCGGGTCGCCGCCGCCGCCGACCACGCGGTCAGCGGACCCGACCGGACCACCATGAGCAGCGAGAGCAGCGACGACGTCGCCCGCCTGACGGTGACCTCCGTGCTGGAGCCGGGCCAGACACTGCGGCTGGAGAAGCTGGTCTCCTACGGGTGGTCGGGCAACCGGTCCCTGCCCGCTCTGCGCGACCAGGTCGACGCGGCGCTCGCCGCCGCCCAGCACGGCGGCTGGCAGCAGCTCGTCGACGAACAACGCACCTATCTCGACGACTTCTGGGCCCGCGCGGATGTCGAGATAGGAGGCGACGAGGAGATCCAGCAGGCCGTCCGCTTCGCGCTGTTCCACGTGCTCCAGGCCGGCGCCCGCGCCGAGCAGCGCGCCATCCCCGCCAAGGGCCTGACCGGCTCCGGATACGACGGTCACGCCTTCTGGGACACCGAGACCTTCGTCCTGCCGCTGCTCACCTACACCTCGCCGGGTGCCGTCGCCGAGGCGCTGCGCTGGCGCCAGAACACCCTTCCGGCCGCACGTGAGCGGGCGGTCCAACTCGGCCTGCGGGGCGCCGCGTTCCCGTGGCGGACCATAGCGGGCTCGGAGGGCTCGGCGTACTGGCCGGCCGGAACCGCCGCGTTCCATGTGAACGCCGACATCGCGGACGCCGTCATCCGCTACACCGCCGCCACGGGCGACGCGCGCTTCGAACGCGACACCGGCGTCGAGCTGCTGACGGAGACGGCACGGCTGTGGCGCTCCCTGGGACACCACGACCACCAGGGGAGGTTCCACATAGACGGGGTGACGGGGCCCGACGAGTACAGCGCCGTCGCCGACGACAACACGTACACCAACCTGATGGCCCGCGCGAACCTGCTGGCCGCCTCGGACGCCGTCGAGCGGCATCCCCGGCGCGCCGCGGAGCTCGGCGTCGACGAGGAGGAGAGCGCGGCCTGGCGCGACGCCGCCGACGCCATGCACATCCCCTACAACCACGAACTCGGCATCCACGAACAGAATGCCGGGTTCACCCGCTACCAGCGCTGGGACTTCACCACCACCCGCGCCGACCAGTACCCGCTGATGCTGCATTTCCCCTACTTCGACATCTATCGCAAGCAGGTCGTCAAGCAGGCCGACCTGGTGCTCGCCATGTACAAGTGCAGCCCCTTCTTCGACGAGGAGCACAAGGCCCGCAACTTCGCCTACTACGAGCCCCTCACCGTCCGAGACTCCTCCCTGTCGGCCTGCTGCCAGGCCGTCATCGCCGCCGAGACCGGTCATCCGGGCCTCGCCTACGACTACTTGGTCGAGGCCGCGCTCATGGATCTGGAGGACCTGGAGCACAACACCCGCGACGGCCTGCACATCGCCTCGCTCGCCGGGACCTGGATGGCCCTGGTCGCGGGCTTCGGCGGGCTGCGCCACCACGGAGACACCCTGGAGTTCGCGCCCCGGCTGCCGGAGCGGTTCAACCGTCTCGCCTTCTCGCTGGAGGTCCTCGGCCGCCGGCTGCGCGTGGAGATCGAGCAGGACGTCGCCACGTACACGCTCGCGACCGGTGGCCCTCTGGAGATCCACCATTACCGCGAACCCTTCACCGTCGACGCCGACAAGCCCCACAGCCTGCCCATCCCGGCGCCGAGGCTGCGCCCCGCCCCGGATCAGCCGCGGCATCGGCGGCCGAACTCTCAGGGGTGAGACGCAGCGCGGGGCAGCCGGCGCGTCAGTCGCGGGTGATGGCGGGCGCGATGTCCTCGTGCCGCTCCATGGGCGCCGCGTCGGGTGCGGCGGCCCGTGCGGCGGCCTTGGTCGCGGGCTTGCCGCAGAACGCGGACTCCAGGGTGCGGTACATGGTGTTGAGCACGGTGGTGTTGTTCGAGGTGTTGGCCAGCGCGGTCAGGCTGCGTTTGCCGTCCTTCGTGGTGAAGGCGTACGTGTAGTAGCCCTGCACGGTGCCGGTGTGCCCGTACACCGAGATCCCGCACGACAGATCGCGGCGGCGCAGTCCGAGGCCGTAGGACGTGTTGCTGTTGACCCGCGTCCACTTCGTCATCTGGGTGAGCTGGGCGGCGGACATGAGCTTGCCGCGCAGCAGCGCGGTGAAGAAGGCGTCCAGGTCGTGCGGCGTGGAGATGATGGCGCCCGCGCTCTGTGCCCACGAGGCGGTCTGCTTCGTGGAGTCCACCAGGGCCGCTCCCGCCGTGTCGGGTCTGAGATAGCCGTTGGCGTGGCGGCCCGGGATCACGGTGCCGGGGTGGACGTAGAAGGTGTTCGTGAGGTTCAGCGGGGTGAAGATGCGCTTTTGGTACTCGGTGCCGACGGCGTGCCCGGTCAGCTTCTCGATCAGCATGCCGGCGACGACGAAGTTGGTGTTCGAGTACGAGTAGGCGGCGCCCGGCGCGTTGGTGCGCGGCTTCTTCAACGACAGTTTCACCAGGTCGCGGTAGGTGAACACCTTGTTGCGGACGGCCTCGAAGCCGGGGACCGTCCGGGCGAACATGTCGTTGGTGTAGTCGTACAGACCACTGCGGTGGCTCAGTACGTGCCGGACGGTGATCCTGTTGTCGGGGAGCAGGCCCGGCAGATAGCCGTTGACCGACTTGTCGAGCTTCAGCTTGCCCTCGTCGACCAGTTGGAGCAGCACCACGGAGGAGAAGGACTTGGTGACGCTGCCGACGCGGAACCGGTCGTTCGTGCTGATGGTCCGTCCGGTGGCCCGGTCGGCGACCCCCTCGACCAGCCGGTGCACCGTGCCGTTGTCGTCGATTCTCGCCATCGCGCCAGGTGCTCCCTGGCTGCGCGCCGTACGCAGGATCGCGCGCAGACCCGCGTCGTCGGGCGCCGCGGCGGCGGCCGCCGCGGACCGTTCGGTGCCGGCGTGGTTCGTGCCCGTCGGCGTCGCGGCCTGCGCCGGGGCCGCCAGCAGGGACACCACGACCGCGCCCAGCGCCGTGCCCGTACCCACCTTTGCTGAGACCATCTGATTCTTCTCCCGAGTGCCATCTGCCGGTTCGACGTCCCGGCTCGAGCCGCGCCGCGGATGCGGGCGTCGGCACCATCTGTACGCGCTGAAGGGGCGCGCGGGTTGCATTGCCCGGGGATGAAGCGGAAACGGTGAAGGGGAATCGGCGAATTGGCGGAAAGACGCCGTGTCGGGCGCCGCATCGGATGGGCGCCTGTCAGACCGGCGCCTGTTCGGACGGGCTGTGGGTGACGGCGGGCAGGAGGTGACGCCGGGTCAGCCGCCGAAGAGCTGAGTCCAGTACGTGCCCGCCCGGCTGCCGCCGGCGAGGCCGATGCCTATGTGGGTGAAGTCGCGCTTCAGGATGTTGGCGCGATGGCCGGGACTGTCCATCCAGCCGCGGACCACCTCGGCGGGGGAGCGCTGCCCGCAGGCGATGTTCTCGCCGATGGAGCGGCGGGTGCAGCCCGCCGCTGCGGCCCGGTCCCAGGGGCGGCTGCCGTCGGGGGATTCGTGCGCGTAGAAGTCACGGGCCACCATGTCGGCGCTGTGGGCCTGGGCCGCGGTGGTGAGTGTCGTGTCGGCGGCGAGGGGCGGCAGGCCGGCCGAGGCACGCTCGGTGTTGGTGAGCGCGATGACCTCGCGTGCCGTCCGCTGCAGGCCCGCCGGGCTGAACGGCCGGGCCCACAGCGCCGTCCAGTACAGGTCGCCCGAGCGGGCGTCGGGGACGCACGCCAGTCCTGCCTGGTCGAACGCGGGATCGCACAGTGTGCGCCGGGACTGCTCGGAGGAGAGGCAGTACTCGACGAACTCGCGCGGGGTGCGGGGGCCGGAGACCAGATGCTCGCCGATGGTCAGGTACGCGTAACCGGCCGCGATGACGCGCTGGTAGACGGAGGTGCCGTCCGGACTCTCCGAACTGAGCAGGCCGCGGGCCGCCATGGCGCCGGCGTGGTTCCGTGCCGCGGCCGTCAGCCGGGCATCGAGGCGGACGGGCGGGGAACCGGCGGCGGCGCGCGCGGAGTTCACCGGTCCCAGGTAGCCGTCGGGGTCGGGCCCGCCACCCGCCGCCCCCACGGGTCCGCCCCTCGCCGCCACGACCCGCCCGGCGCCCGGAGCACCGACTGGCTTCATGCCCGGAGCGCCGACGGGCCCCATGCCCGGCGTGACGACCGGCCCGGCTCCCGGCCTCGTCATGGGCCGGCCATCCGGTGCCGCTCCCCGCACCGCGCCCGGTGCCGCGTCCGGCCTCGCCCCCGACGGCGTGGTGTCCTCGGTGACATCGACCCCGAAATCCCGCGCGACGCCCGCCAGTCCGTCCGCGTACCCCTGCCCCAGGGCACGGAGTTTCCAGGCCGTGCCGCGTCGGTACAGCTCGGCGAGGAGCAGCACGGTCTCGCGCTCCGGCCGGGGCGGGGTGAACCGGGCGAGGGCGCGGCCGTCCGACGCTGTGACCTGCACTGTGGGGGAGGGCAGCCGGCCCAGCGGAGTCGCGGGGTCGGCGGGGCTGACGACGACGGTGACGCGGGTCGCCCCCGGCCTCAGCCGCGCCGGATCGACGGTGAGACGGTCGCCGTCGAGACGGGCGCCGGGCGCGGCCGGCTGGTTGTAGAACACGAAGTCGCCGTCGCCGCGCACTTTGCCGCCGTCGTCGGTGATCAGCGCGGACACGTCGAAGGGGCCCGGCACCCTCAGGGTCAGGACCCCGGCCGGCAGGGGCGTGTTGCCCCCGGGAACCAGCTCGCTCATGCCGCCGCCCGTCGATGTGGTGATCCGTGTCCGCCGCGCTGTCGGGCGCGGAGCACGGGCCGTCGACCGCTCAACGGACCACCCGCGCCCTAGGGTTCCCGCGACCTGCGCGGGGCCGGCCGCGGGCCGGGCATGGCCCGGAGGTCGCCGGGGGCGGCCGGCGGCCGGAGCGATGCCACGGGCGGTGCGGCGGCGCGCAGCGAGCGCAGGGGGAGCAGCATGACGCCGATGTCGTCCAGGTAGATGGGGTCGGGCAGCAGGTCGGTCGGCAGCACCAGATAGATGACGGCGCCCCAGAACACCCAGCGGGGTCCGGTCGGCAGTCCGGCCCGCTGCAGATCACGGCGGGTGCGTACGAGGCGGAGCAGGAGCACCAGGGCCCCCGTGAGCGCGGCGGCTCCGAGGACGGCGACGATGATGACCAGGGTCCATGCGGTCGAATCCATGCGTCCGTCCAGAGATCTCGTCGGGGTGTGCTTCCCTTCCGTGTGCCCGCTCGCGCCCAGGCTACCGCCCCGGGTACGGCCATCCGTGCCCGCGTTCCGGGACAGCGGTGCGTACGGACTAGCTCTCGCCGGGTGTGTCGTTGCGGCAGATGACGAAGTCGTCGAAGACATGCCGGCCGGGTCGCGGGCCGACGGACTCGATGGCCCGGCGGATGTCCAGCAGTTGATCCGTGGTCATCTGCAGCGGCGGCTCGTCGGGCTGATAGGTGGTGCGCACGGGGTAGTCACGCCCCGGTTCCCGGGTCATCTCGATGTGGCAGCCGAGCACGTGGGTGACGGGGCGCCGCCCGCAGAAGTCGATCAGGCGGTCGACGGTGCGGGTGAAGGCGGGCCAGTCCTCGACGTACAGGCGCCCCGGATAGACCGTGTCGCCCGTGAGCAGGAACCCGGTCCAGGGGTCGAAGAACGTCACCGCGGCCTCGTGGTGCCCCGGTGTGGCCAGACACTCCAGGACCCGGCCGCCGAGATCGACCCGGGCGACGGCGTCGGGATCGTCCCGGAACCCGAAGAAGTCCCAGGCGCTGTCGAGCGCCGCGTCCACGACCTCGGTGCCGGGACGGCCCGTGAACTGGCCGTCCCCCGCGATGTGGTCGCCGTGCGGGTGGGTGTGCAGCACCAGCAGTCCGTAGTCGTCCCGGGGATGCCCGGCCAGCCAGGACTCCATCACCTCGTCGACGACGCGACGCAGTGGGAAGAGGTCGGCCGGGGCCGTCGCGCCCGTGTCGATCAGCACGGCCCGTGCGGTCCCGAACAGCAGGAACATGAAGGGCGCTTCGTAGTCGATCGCCATGTTCTGGCGAAGGATCACCGTGTGCTCGTCGTAGGCGTGGACCTGGATGTCCGGATCCGTGTTGTGCTTGGCCGAGGGCGAGCCGTGGATCCACCGCACGTCGAGAGGTGCGGCAGGTGCGGGATCTTCGCTTCCACGGGCGCCGTCGGTCTGCTGTCCAGCAGTGTCCACGCTGTCTCCTCGGGCTCGGTCCTGCCGGGCCACGGCAGGGCCCGGGACCTCAGTTTCGCGGGTGGGCGTGGTCCACCAGCGCCTGGGACACCGAACGGATGCTCCGGGCGATGTGCTGGAGTTGCATGACCTCGGCGGCGTACAGCTTGATGGTGTGCTCGATGACCCCCTCCTGCAGGCCGAGGCCGGGCAGCTCGGAGCGGGCGGTCTGCAGTGCCGTGCGGGCGACCCGTATCTCCTGCTGCACCTGGAGGTGCGCGTGGCGGGCGAGCAGGACGGGGTGCTTGTGCAGGACGGGATAGCTCGCGTAGCGGCTCGGCACCAGCTCGCGCAGCCATTTCACCGCCGATCGCTCCCAGTCGAAGCTGCCGGGGGTCTTGACCTGGCACGGCCAGTCCGAGGTGATCGGTGAATACGTCAGGGCCATGTTCATCGCTTCCGGGTTACGTCGGCGGGGGACTCTGGGGCGGCCCCGGCATAGGGGTACCGGGGCCGCCACCACGGGTCTCGCACGCGAGACCCGCTCGAACACCCGGGACCCGATGCGGGTAGGAGCGGACGGCCCCGGGTGGTCATGGGTCGTGACCTGGAACCATCCGGGGCACGATCCGAAAGAAGTATTTATATATACCGCCGGATGCGCAAGGACATGAAAACATTCATGCGTGCTTTGATGTGAATGATCCCGTGATGCCGTGGTGACAGCCGGTACGGGAGAGGGGTTCGGCGGGTGCCGTGAGGCGGTTCGTGCCGTGGGCGCGCGTGCGCGAGGCGGCTCGTGCCGCGGGGCGGCCCGTGTGGTGTGCCGCGGGGCGGCCCGTGCGGTGAGGGGCCCGCGCCGCCGCGCCACCCCGCCCTCCGCGTGCTGCCGGGGAGTCAGTCCTTCAGGAAGAACTGGTGCTGCTCGGCGACCTGCTCGTACTCCTCCAGGCGGGCCTGGGTGCGCTCCGGATCGGCGTCGGTCATGGCCTGGAGCAGCGCCGCCGACAGCACCACGGGCGCCGCATAGGAGTCGAAGACGAGGCGGGAGCCGGTACCGGTGGCGAAGGTGACGTCGGCCTCGTCGGCCAGCGGGCCGAGCCCGAGGTCGGTGATCAGGGCCACCTGGAGGCCCGCGCTGCGCGCGACACGCATGGCCGTGAGCGTCTCCTGGGCGTGCCGGGGCATCCCGAAGGCCAGGACCCAGGTGCCACCCGCCTCGCGCGACTGGAGCAGCGCGTCGTAGGCGACCGAGCCGCCGCGCGTCACCACTCGCACGTCCGGGTGGATACGGCGGGCGGCGTACGCGAAGTACTCGGCCAGCGAGACGGAGATCCGCAGTCCGAGAACCGTCAGCGGCGCCGACTGCGACAGGGCCCGGCCGACGCGGATGATCTGGTCGGGATCGGCGAAGTCGCGCCGCAGGTTCTCCAGGTTCTCGATCTCGGCGTCCACCGCGGCCTGGAGTTCGTTGCTCGTGACCTCGGCCGGGGTTCCCGGTGTGCTGCCGAGGGTGCTGAGCGCGATGGCCTGGAGGCTCTCCCGCAGCGCGGGGTAACCGCTGAACCCCACCGCAGCCGCGAAGCGGGTCACGGAGGGCTGGCTCACGCCCACCCGCTCGGCGAGGTCGGTGATCGACAGGAACGCCGCCTCGGTGATGTGCTCGATCAGGTACTGGGCGATGCGCCGCTGGCCCGGGGAGAGCCGGGGGCCGTCGAACAGTTCCCTGAGCTGGGACGTGGGTGCGGCGCCCGCCTCGGGGGCCGTCTTTCCCGAGGTGATCGCGGATGCCTGGGCGCGTGCCTGCTGCGGCGATGGCACCGGTGCGCCTCCTTCATGTCCCACGAGAACTCAACATAGCTCACGGACCCTTCTGACCTGGGCCGGTATTGGCGCAAGCAATGCGTTCGTTCCTCGTTTCGCGCCGGATCGCGGGGTACTCGCACGAGCATCACGACGTGCTCGTTCGCGGGCGCGCGTGCCTGTACGCCGGCGCGAGGGAGAGGGTTTTCATGAGCGTGCAACAACTGCCCGCGTCAACGGTTCACGTGATGCTCGGGGACTGTTCCGCGGTTGATGCCAAGAGCGTGCTCGCCGTCCTGTCCGGCCGCTTCACCGCGGACCGGGAGAGCGCGGACGAGCCCCACGAGTCCGCGAGCGGCAGACCGACGGTGTGGACCGCGCTGTTCGACACGGCCGGTGAACCCGGAGGAGCCGGCGGAGGTGCCGGGCCTGTCGTGGAACTTTCGGGGCAGCCGACTGTGGAGGCACAGGGTGGTCCCCTCGCGACGCAGCGTCTGCGGGAGGCCCTCGGTGCCGTCTTCACCGTGCACGAACTGGGCACGGAGGCCGGTGACCAGGAGGTTCAGATGAAGATGCGGCTGGATTCGAGTACGGCGCACGAGACGCGGTCCGTGTGAACGCCGGGACGGCGGCGCGCGGCGGAGAGATGGGCGCCCGCCGCGCGGCGACCGGCTCGGCGCGGGAAGGCGCGGCCCGAGCGGGACTGGCCGCGCGAGGGGTGATCTACGTCCTGGTCGGCGTGCTGGCCCTGCGCATCGCCTTCGGCGACAGCGGCGGGCGGCAGGCGGACCGGGGCGGGGCCCTGGAGGAGATCGCCTCCAAGCCGTTCGGTGCGGCCCTGCTGTGGGCCCTCGGTGCCGGGCTCGTCGGCATGGCGTTGTGGCGGCTGTCCGAGGCGCTGTTCGGTGCGGCCGGGCAGGACGGTGGCGCGGCGGGCAAGCGCCTGATGTCGGCCGCGCGCTGCGTGTTCTACGGGTTCGTCGCCTACTCCGTGCTGGCCTTCGCCGCCGGATCGCGCGGCAGCGGTTCGGGCGACCGGCAGTCCCGTGATGTCACGGCCAAGGCGCTCGGTATGCCCGGTGGCCAGTGGATCGTCGGCATCGCCGGCGTGGGACTGGTCGTGGCGGGCGTCTGGATCGCCGTACGGGCCGTCACGCGCAAGTATCACAAGCACCTGAAGCTCGGTGAGATGTCGCGACGGGTCCGCAGGGCGGTCGACACGGCGGGCGTGGGCGGCGGGGCCGCGCGGGGTGCGGTGTTCGCCGCGGCGGGGGCCTTCGCGGTCCGGGCCGCCGTGGACTACCAACCCGACCAGGCCAAGGGGATGGACGGCACGCTGCGGTCCTTCGCCGGAACGCCGGTGGGTCCGTGGCTGCTGGCCTGCGTCGCCGCGGGGCTGGTCCTGTTCGGCCTGTTCTCCTTCGCGATGGCGCGGTGGCGGAAGGTGTGACGCCCGGCCGACCCTTCTCGCGGACCTTTTCGCGAGCCGCGTCGCCCGACCGGACCCGCGCGGTGACGTGTGCGCGCAGCGCCGGGCGAGGCCTCGACGCGCGCCGCGAACATCGGCGTCGGGGCCTTCCTGCCGACGGAACAGGGCCGGCCGGCCCTGTTGCCCCGCACCTGGCCTACGACGAGGGGTGCCCCCGTCGCACGCACGCGACGAGGGCACCCTTTCGTGCATTGATCGGCCAGGGCTGCGCGGTGAGTGCGAAGCTCTGCGCGGCCGAGCCGTCACAGGTGCGCTGGGTGAGCTGCACGCTGTTCGTCGCGGAAGCCGCCGCGCTCAGACACTTGCCGCTGTGCCGGGCGGTGAAGTGATAGCACCCGGTGCTCTCCTTCACCGGCTGCCACTGCTGGTTCTGGCCGCTGGGCCAACTCCACAGCTGCAACGGCGCGTTGTCGGCCGTCGAGCGGTCGGTGACGTCGACGACCTGCTGCGGATTCGGGCGGATCGTGATCCGCGTGTAGCCGCTGTCCGTCGAGCGGAACTGGAACTGCTGCGCCTGCGTGCCGTTGCACGCGTACTGCTGGATCGCGGTCCCGTTCGCCGTGCCGGCCGAACGGGCGTCCACGCAGGTCCCGTTGCCGGAGTTGGCCAGTGAATACCAGGTGGTCTCGGAGATCGGATCCGCCGGTGGCACCGATGTGTCCGCCCCGCCGAGCCACTTGAGCCCGTCCAGCAGGAACCGATTCTGGCTCGCGCTGGCGAACGTCGACGACAGCGTGGTGTTCGTCGCGTAGTCCATCGCGTTGTGACCGAAGTTCGCGTACAGCATCCGGTACTTCGTGTTGGTCCACCGGGGTTCCGGGCAGGGTGCCCGGTCCTTCAGGGCCGGGGTGAATGCCCGCTCCGGCGTAGCGGGGTAGAGGCAGCCGTTATGCCTCCTGGGCGGAACGGCGTTCACCATCCGCGACAGCGCGGCGAACGAGCGATACGAGCCATGAGTTCAGGGAGCGGTCGTCGGCCTCGGCTGCGGTTTTGGCCCGCTCATGCAGATCGTCGGGGAGTCTCAGGTTCACATGCTTCATGAGACCATTGTGAGATTAGAGTGGTCCCGTGTCACGTTTCCGGATGTACCCGACGCCGCAGCAGGAGCAGCAGATGCTGCTGCACTGTGCGCACGCCCGGTACGTGTGGAACCTGGCCGTCGAGCAGCACGCGCACTGGCACCCGGGCCGCAAGGCCGCGCCGGGCTTCGCCGGGCAGTGCCGGCAGCTCACCGAAGCCCGGCGCGAGAGCGAGTGGCTCGGCAGCGGGAACGCGGACGTGCAGCAGCAGGCACTGAAGGACTTCGCCACGGCCAAGAACGCCCGCTTCACGTCCGGGTTCGGTGAGCCGACCTGGCGCAAGAAGTTCCGGCATGAGGGATTTCGCGTCATCGGCACCGACCGCGTCCCGGAGTTGACCGATGACGGCTCGCCGAAACTCAACGCGAAGACCGGCAGGCAGGTCATGGGCCGGTCCGTGGTGGTGCACCAGCTCAACCGCCGGTGGGCTCGGGTCAAGGTGCCCGGCTGCGGCTGGGTCCGCTTCCGCCTCACCCGGCCCGAACTGTCCGTCGCGAAGACCTTCCGTGTCACCTACCGCAACGGCCAGTGGCACATCGCCTTCGCGGTCGTCCCCGCACCGGTCGCCGCACCCGGCACCGGAGAGGTCATCGGTGTCGACCGGGGCGTGACCATCACGGCCGCCCTCTCCGACGGGCGGAAGCTGAACTGCCCGCAGCTCACCGTGAAGGAACGCGCGCAGGTCCGTAAACACCAGCGGCGTGCCGCACGCGCCCCGAAGGCAAGCGAGCGGAAGGCCGCCGCATACGCCAAGGTGGCCAGGCTCAAAGCGCGTGAGGCCGACCGGCGCAAGGACTGGTGCGAGAAGACCAGCACGATGCTCGCCCGCACCTATGGCCTGGTGCGGTTCGAGAAGCTGAACATCAAGAACATGACCCGCTCGGCCAGGGGAACCACCGAGCAGCCCGGCAGACAGGTCAGACAAAAAGCCGGACTGAACCGGGCGATCCTCGCGCAGGGCTGGGGCCTGCTGCGCCAACGCACCGGACACAAGGCCCCCGGCCGGGTCGAAGACGTCCCCGCCCCCTACACCAGCCTGCGCTGCAGTGTCTGCGGATGGATCGATAAGAACTCGCGCAAGAGCCAAGCCGAGTTCGTCTGCTCCTTCTGCGGCTTCACCTGCAACGCGGACACCAACGCAGCAACCAACGTCGCGGCAGGACAGGGCGGGATCCCCCGCCCCCGGCGATCAGCCGGTGCCGGAGGGACGACACCGCCCAAACAGCGGTCGAGCGTCCGTGAACCTCAACCCACCTCGGTTGGAATCCCCCTCTTTTAAGAGGGGGAGGATGTCAAAGAATCGGGTAATAGCCGCTGTACCAGGTCTGGTTGGGGTCCGTGCCGAGCGGGAAACTGCTTGGGTCGATCGAGGCGAGGATCCTGATGTCCGGGTTCTGCCGCAGGTCGTTGGACCAGCTGTACCACTCGCTGACCGACGAGGTGAAGGTCGCGGGCAGGTTGGTGGTGGAGGGATGTGTCCGGTCCTCCACCTTCAGGACGGCCGTCGTCGGACCCCAGGTGCTGGACCTGAAGTCGCCCCTGCCGAGGAACTGGTTGTGATACCAGGACCAGCTCTGCGCGTCGGTGGTGAAGGCGGAGAGATGGAAGCCCAGCCAGCCGCCGCCACCGCGCATGTACTGCTCGAAACCGGCGCGTTGGGCCGCGGTCTGCGGCAGGTCGTCGAGGAACAGCACGACTTGGTTCGCGTTCACGCCTCCGTTGCTGAGCAGGTCCCAGTTGTTGCTGGCCGTGTAGGTGAAGCCGTTCGCCGCGGCCTGCTTCGGGAACCAGTCGTTGGCCTCGTGGACGAAGCTGATGTGGGCGGCGTCCCAGGTGCCGTTTTAGAGGGCGAGCACCTTGAACGGGGCCGCCGTGGTGCTCGCGTGCGCGGCGGGCGGTGCAGGGTCGCCAGCAGGACGAGGACCCGCAGGACACCGCGTGCCGGACCGGATTCGCTGATGTGCATCAGACTCTCCTTCCCGTACGTGTCAGGGGTAGCTGACGAGGTCGGCGACATGGGTCGAGGAGTTGGACGGGCCGCCCCGGTCGTTGATGGCGTGGCGGATGGTGCCCGTGCCGCCCAGCGAGACGGTCACCATGTCCTTGAAGCGCACGTTCGCGTTGCTGGGCGCCTCGATGGCGTGCTCGGCGGCGACCGCGGAGTTGACGTTGAAGTAGCAGTAGCTGCCGCCGTACACCTGATGGCTCGTCAGGGAGGCGGCGACCTTGTAGGCGGCGTAGCCCTGGGCCGAACCGTTCATCCACGCAGCCTGGTTGGGCGGGTCGTAGGGCATCTCGTTCTGGTAGAAGTACGTGCGGCCGCCGGCAGTGGGCCCATCTCTGAACTCGGCCCCATAGTAGGGGTGTTCATCGATTCGGTGTGGCGTCGGCCGCCGGCGTGCGGCGCCGCCGACCGGCCGCGCGGCCGCGACGGGATTGCGACGACGTGCGCCCTTCGTCCGGGTGGATCGCCGTTCACTTCTTGAATCTGGGTCACATGCGGGTTCCGGGACGGCGTCCGGGGTGTGTGGTTCCTTACAAGGTGGTGACAGGGCGGCGAACCACACCCACCTCACCCGCATCTCAGGGCACTCTGGTTCCGGGTCGGTGACTCCTGTCTGGAGAGACACGGGAATCCACCGGCCACCGCGCCGACCGGCACCGCCGGTTCGTGTCCTGCGGCAAGGGAAGCGGCTGCCGCGGAACAGCGCCCCGGAGCACTTCCGGGGCGCCGTGCGTGTCTTGTCGCTGTCGCTGTCGCCTGGGACCTGGGGCCCGGTGTCGTGGCCGTGGCCGTGGCCCGTGGTTCGTATGCCGCTAGTCGGCGGTCGCGCCGCCGTGTTCGGACTCGAACGCGGCAAGGGCGGTCTGCACCCGGTCCAAGATCGTGTCGATGTCGCCCGCGGCGTCGACCGTCAGCCCCGGTTCGTCGCCGAGCAGCGGCTGCAGGACGTCGTACTGGGAGGCGAGCAGTGCCTCGGACATGAAGTGGCCGGTGCGGTGCGTGATGCGCCGGCGGGCGATCTCCGGCTCCAGGTCCAGGTGCACGAACCACACACCCGGCCCGGCCGCACGGAGCAGCTCCCGATAGGTCAGTTTCAGGGCGGAGCAGGAGACGACCGCGCTCCGCCGGGACCGGGTCGCGTCGCGGATCCAGTTGGCGAGCGTGTGCAGCCACGGTTCGCGGTCGGCGTCGTCCAGCGGCAGGCCCGCGCTCATCCTGGCGATGTTCCGTGGTGTGTGGAAGTCGTCGCCCTCCACGAAGGGCACGTTGAGACGCTGGGCGAGCTTCTTCCCGATCGTGCTCTTGCCGGACGCCGAGACGCCCATGACCACCACGATCGTCGGTCCGGCCCCGGGTGATGGCATGCGGCTCCTCCTGGATCGGTCCGGCAGGACGTGGGTGCCCTCGCCGGAATCCTGGAGGGAGGTCCTGGACGCCGGGCCCGCGCGGCGACGTGGTCCGGCGGAATACACCCGGATGGGTGCGCCGCGGACGGAGGCCGGTGTCGCTCCGCGCGGTGGATTCGGCGCCGAGGCGGGCCTGGTCGTGCGGCGATATCACTCCGTGGGGCACCGGAGCCGGGCGGTTGCTCCGACGGAGGGACCCGGCTACTTCCAACGGCCGAGCGGGCCGCGTCCGCCCTCGCCGACTTCGGGCGGGAGTGGTTGCCTCGGGGCGGGGTCTGCGGACCGGAAGTCGACGTGGTCGCGGCGGACGTGACCTCCGCGCGGCCCAAGGAGAGCGGCGCCGTGCCGAGCGGGCCCGCGCGGGTTGGGCCGGCGTAGACGGCGGGCCGGGTCCCCGCACACGGCGCACCGACGAATGGGAGACGGCAGTGACCTCAGGCGTGGACATCAGTGGGCAGCTCGCGGCACTGCCGCTGCTGCGGGGCCAGAAAGCCCTGGTGACCGGGGCGAACTCCGGCATCGGACTGGCGACGGCGATCGCGCTGGGCCGGGCGGGCGCCGACGTGGTCGTCAACTACGTCGCCGGGCAGGAAGCGGCCGAGGACGTGGTCCGGCAGATCCAGGCCTTCGGCGTACGGGCCTTCGCCCATGAGGCGGACGTGTCCGACGAGGGCCAGGTCGTCGGGATGTTCGCCCGCATGCTGGAGGAGTTCGGCACGATCGACATCCTGGTGGCCAACGCCGGCCTGCAACGGGACGCGCCAGTGACGGAGATGACCCTCGCGCAATGGCACAAGGTCATCGACGTGAACCTCACCGGCCAGTTCCTGTGCGCCAGGGAGGCCACCAAGGAGTTCCTGCGGCGTGGTGTCGTGCCGGAGGTCTCCCGCTCCGCCGGAAAGATCGTCTGCATGAGTTCCGTGCACCAGATCATCCCGTGGTCCGGTCACCTGAACTACGCCGCGTCCAAGGGCGGCGTCCTCATGCTCATGCAGACACTGGCGCAGGAACTGGGCCCCCGTGGGGTCCGGGTCAACGCGGTCGCGCCGGGCGCCATCAAGACCCCGATCAACCGCAGCGCCTGGGAGACCCCAGAGGCCGAGGCGGAGCTGCTCAAACTGATCCCCTACCGCAGGGTCGGCGACCCCGAGGACATCGCCACCGCGGTGACGGTACTGGCCTCCGACCTCATGGACTACGTCGTCGGCACGACCCTGTTCGTCGACGGCGGGATGACCCTCTTCCCCGGCTTCGCCACCGGCGGCTGAGGCGGTGGCGTCTGCGCTCGCATCGGGTTCCCCGCCAACGTTCTCCGCCGCGTCCACTGCCGGCACCAGCCCATGAGGCCCGCATGAACAAGGCATTCAGCCTCCTGGCCGGCGCCCCCGGACAGTTGCTGCCCGCGCGCGAGCTGATGGCCTTCACCCTGGCCTCGCACATCATCCTCGTTCCAGTGGGCGTGGCCCTGCCGTTCATCACCCTCGTCATGCACCACCGCGCGCTGCGCAGGAACGACCCCGTCGCCCTGCTGCTCGCCCGGCGCTGGTCGGCCGTCATGGCCGTGCAGTTCGCCGTCGGCATCGTCACCGGCACCGTGCTGTCGTTCGAGTTCGGGCTGCTGTGGCCGAAGATGATGGGCACCTGGGGAGATGTCTTCGGTCTCGGTTTCGGGGTGGAGGCCTGGGCGTTCTTCCTGGAAGCGGTCCTGATCGCCATCTACCTCTACGGGTGGCGCCGCCTCCCGGCGTGGCCGCACTTCTGGCTCGCCACCCCGTTGCCGTTCGCCGCGCTGATGGGCGCGTTCGGCATCATCGGCGCGAACGCATGGATGAACACGCCGCAGGGCTTCACCCTGGACTCCCAGGGCAAGCCCACGAACGTCGATGTCCGGTCCGCCGTGTTCACGCCCATCCACCGCGTTCCTCGGGGCGGTCTTCCTCACCGCGGACGCCCACCGTTTCGACGCCCCGGACCTGATCGTGTACTTCCGGCGGCGCGCCTGGTGCAGCCTCGCCGCCGTCGGTGTCCTGGCCCTGATCGGCCTCGCCGAGACGCGCGATCACACCGCGTACGTCTACCACGGCCTGACCCACGGTCTGGGGCTGCTGCTGGTGATCCTCTCGGCGGTGATGGCGGCGGCCACCACGTGGCTGGTCGCCGGACGGGCCGCGGGCTGGGCCCGGTTCACCTCGGTGGGCGCGGTGGCCCTGGTGATCGCCGCGTGGGGCGCCGCCCAGCGGCCCTACCTCGTGCCCACGTCCCTCACGGTCCAGGAGGCGGCGGGAGCGGCAGGCTCGTTGCACTGGCTGCTCATCGTCACGGTGATCGCGATCGTGCTCGTAGGGCCCGCGCTGGTGGTGCTCTACCGCCTCGACACGCGAGGTCTGCTGGAAGCCCAGACCGACGCGGACGTCGAGCGCGGCACGGGCCGCCCCGACGCGAGCTGACCGTCGGGCCCGCCCCCGTAGGACGGACCGCGAGAACCGACCGTCGGCCAAGCCACCGGCAGGGAGACAGCCGTGACGGAGAATCAGATCCTCGAAGGCCTCGGACTGATCGTTGTCCTGGCCGTCGGCTCCCAGCTGCTGGCGAGCCGGCTGCGGATCCCCGCCCTGCTCGTCCTGCTGCCGGTCGGCTTCACCGCGGGCGCCCTGACCGACATCGTCAACCCCGACAAACTGCTCGGGGACGCCTTCTCCCCGATGGTGTCGCTCGCCGTGGCGGTGATCCTCTACGAGGCCGGACTCGGCCTGAACGTGAGCAGGCTGCAGGGGCACATGCGGCGGGTCGTGGCACGCCTCATCTGGATCGGTGTCGGGATCACCTGGGTGGCCACCGCCCTTCTCGCGGTACCGCTGCTGGACATGTCGACGAGCTCGGCGGTCATGCTCGGCGTGATCCTCGTCGTCTCCGGACCCACCGTCGTCGGACCCCTGCTCCACTTCGTGCGTCCGACCGAGCGGTTGCAGCGCATCCTGATCTGGGAGGGGTCGCTGATCGACCCGGTGGGAGGCATTCTCGGGGCTCTCGTCTTCCACGCCGTCGTCGCGAGCGGCAGCAACAACCTGCGCGGCAAAATCGGTCAGTTCGCGGCGAGTTCGGCCGTCGGACTGATCGGGGGCGCGGTGGGGGCCGCCGTCCTGTGGCTCCTTCTCAGCCGCCTGCACCTGGGCGAGGTGCTGGGCACGACGGCGCAGCTCGCCGCCGCGGTGGGGGTGGCGGCCGCCTGCGACGCGATCCGGGACGACACCGGACTCATCGCCGCGGTCGTCATGGGGATGGCCCTCGCCAATCTGCCGGGCGTGTCCCTCCCGGCGCGCCGCCCCTTCCTCGAGACCCTCGTGTCGCTGATCATCGGGCTGCTGTTCATCTCCATCTCGGCCACGGTCACCCCGGCGTCCCTGCGGCACATCATCCTGCCCACGCTCGGTCTCGTCGCCACCCTGGTCCTGGTGGTCAGACCACTGGTCGCGTTGCTGTCCACCGCGGGAACGGACGTGCTCCGCGGCGAGAGAGCGTTCATCGGATGGATGGCACCCCGCGGAATCGTCGCCGCGTCCACCGCCTCGACCTTCTCCGCCACTCTCGTCTCCGATCACGTCGGCGGCGCCCAGAAGATCCTGCCCGCCACCTTCCTGGTGATCGTCACCACGGTGACGCTGTACGGGCTGAGCGCGCACCCCGTCGCCCGGCGGCTGGGCGTGCTGCGCCCGGCGCGGGCCCGCCCGCTGCTCGTGGGCGGCGACCTCTGGGCGATCGACCTGGGACGCGCCCTGCACTCGGCGGGCCTCGACGTGCTGATGTGGGCCGGACGAGAAGAGCAACGTGACCTGATCCGGGCCGCCGGACTGCGCCTCGCACCGGGTGAACTGCTCGCCGCGGCCACCGGCGAGGGAGCGGAACTCGAAGGGATCACCGGCGTACTGCTGCTCACCGAGGAGGACGACTTCAACGCGCTGGCGTCGGAGACCCTGCGCGGCACGGTCGACGGGTTCGTCCACCGGCTGGGGCCGCCCGGTCTGAGTCACGGCGTGGTCGCCCCGTACACGACCGGCGACACCCTGTTCGGGGCCGAGCTGAACCGACCGGAAATTGCGCGCCGCTACGAGAACGGCGCGCGGATCATCCACCGCTCCGTCGAGCACGGCATCCCGGCCGGACACGCGCTGCTGTTCCTCGTACGGCCGGACGGGCGACTGGACCCGGTCACCGAGACCCGCACCCCGGAGCCGGGGGCCCATGACACCGCGATCCTGCTCGGTCCGGCCCGGGTACCCGGCGCGGCGCGGGCCGACTGACGACGGGGACGGACGACGGGGACTGGCGAGAGGGACAGACGACGGGGACTGGCCACGGGGGACAGGCGACGGCCGGTGCGGCCACCCGCCCCGGTCGCGTCCGAACACCAACGGGCCAGCACGGATTGCGGTCTGCCCTCCGGCTGGATCTCATGGTTCTCATGCAGCAACAAGCCTCTGACCCAGACGACCTCGTGCCGCCGATGGAGCGTTCGCACTGGGTGGCCTTCGCCGGGATCCTGCTGATGGTCAGCGCCCTGTTCAACCTTCTCAACGGCTTCGTGGCGATCTTCAACCACGGCTACTACTCGACCGTGTACTCCCAGGGCAACCGACTGCTCATCTTCAACTACACGGCCTGGGGCTGGATCTTCGTCGTCCTCGGCATCGTGATGGCGCTGGCGAGTCTCGGTGTGTTCGTGGGCTCCAGGGGGGCACGGCTGACGGGTATCTGCCTGGCCGCGTTCGCCCTGGTCGCGCAGATGATCTTCCTGCCGGTCTACCCGTTCTGGTCGGTGTTCACGATGCTCGTGTCCCTGCTGGTCATCTACGGACTGCTGGTCGAGCCCAAGCATGTGCACGGGGCGCGGGTCTAGCCGGATCCGGACGATCCCGGGAGCCGGGCTCTCCGCAGGCCACGGGCGCCGCCCTCTCCCGGAGCCGACGGAGCCGGCCGCTCACAGCAGGGCGATCGGATTGACCGGTGAGCCCGTGGCGGCCGGAAGCCGCAGGGGTGCGACCACACACAGGAAGGACCAGCGCCCCTCCTGTTCGCAGACGTCCGCCAGGTCCTCGAACTGCAGGTAGTCGAGCAGGTACAGGCCCAGGGCGTGGATCGTCAGCACATGGGTCGGGAAGCCGACGGTGTCGACCGGGCTCGGGGCGGTGTCGTTGTTGCCGTCGCCGCCGAGGGCCGCGACCCGCCGGTCCGCGAGGAACTCGACCGCGCCGGGATGAATGCCGGCCCGCGCCCGTGCGGCGTCCCACGGCCCGGACTCCGCGCGCCGACGGCGGTGGCCGACGCGGACGAACAGCAGGTCGCCCGCCCCGACCCGTACGTTCTGGGCGGCCTCGGCGGCGACGAGGTCCTCCGTGGTGACACTGTCGCCCGGCTCCAGCCAGGGCACACCGCGCAGTCTCGGGATGTCGAGCAGGACACCGCGGCCCACGAGCCCGTCGCGGACCGCGTCCACGGACAGTTCGGTCGCCCCCTCGGGCGTCAGCGAGGACACCGGGACGCCGCCGTGCAGGGTGCCGTCGTAGATGACGTGGCAGAGCGCGTCGAGATGGCTGTCGGCGTCGCCGTGCACGTTCATGGCGACGCGGTCGAAGGCGAAGTGCAGCCCAGGGGCGTCCGCCTCCCCGGCCGGCGGACCGGTGAGCCGGTGGACCGCGGGCTCCGGGTTGTCGGGTCCGGGCCGGGTGTCGACGGGCGCGGCCATGGTGACGCTGCGTCCGGCCCTGACCTCGGTGGCGGCGGCCCGCAGCTGCTCGGGCGTGACACGGGGCGCTCCCCGCCCGGAACCCGCGGCGCGGTCCCGGAGACGTTCGTACAGAGCCCGGAAATCCTCGGGACTCATCCGCGGTGCGCTGCCGGACTCTGTGGGATCGGGCATGAGCGTGCTCCCGGCGGTCTTGGTCGGACGTGGTCCGGCGGTCTCAGCCGCGCAGCCCGTCGAGTGCCTCATCGAGCGTGGTGGCCGCCATGATCAGCGACAGATGGGTGAACGCCTGGGGGAAGTTGCCCAGTTGCTCGCCGGTCGGGCCCACCTCCTCGGCGAAGAGGCCGACGTGGTTGGCGTACGTATGCATCTTCTCGAACGTGTAGCGCGCCTCGGCCAGCCGGCCGGAGCGGGCCAGCGCGTCGACGTACAGGAAGGTGCACAGGCTGAAGGTGCCTTCCGAGCCGCGCAGGCCGTCCGGGGAGGCGGCGGGGTCGTAGCGGTAGACGAGGCTGTCGGAGACCAGCGTCCGGCTCATCGCGTCGAGGGTCGACAGCCAGGTCGGGTCCTTCGCGCCCAGGAAGCCGACCCGGGGGATGAGCAGGAGCGAGGCGTCCAGTACGCCGCCGTCGTAGTACTGGACGTACGCCCGCTCCTTGTCGTTCCAGCCGCGCTCCATCACCTGCTCCAGGACGGCGTCGCGCGCCCGGGTCCAGAGCGCGGTGTTCGCCGGCCGGCTCCATTCGTGGGCCAGGCGCAGGCCGCGGTTGAATGCGGCCCAGCACATCACCCGGCTGTACGTGAAGTCCTTGCGCCCGCCGCGGGTCTCCCAGATGCCCTCGTCGGGCCGGTCCCAGTTGTCGGCGAGCCAGTCCAGGGTGCCGGCGACGGCCTTCCAGCCCGCGTAGTCGGCCTGGATACCGATCTCCCGGCCCTCCGACAGGCCGTAGAGGGCCTCGCCGTAGATGTCGAGCTGGAGCTGGTCCGCGGCGGCGTTGCCGACCCGTACGGGGGAGGAGCCGCGGTAGCCCTCGAAGTGGTCCAGGATCTCCTCGCCCAGCAGGGGGGTCCCGTCCACCCGGTACATGATCTGGAGCGCTTCGTCCTTCCGGTCCAGGCGTTCCATCAGCCGTTCGCGCAGCCAGTGGGTGAACGCCGTCGCCTCCTCGACGAACCCGAGGTCGAGCAGGGCACGCAGCGACAGGGATCCGTCCCGCACCCAGGTGTAGCGGTAGTCCCAGTTGCGTTCGCCGCCGACCTGTTCCGGCAGGCCCATGGTGGCCGCCGCGACCGGGGCGCCGGTGGGCGCGTAGGTCAGGAGCTTGAGGGTTATCGCGGAGCGGTGCACCATGTCGGGCCAGCGGCCCCGGTAGCTGGAGGTCCGTACCCAGCGCTGCCAGAACTCGACGGTCTCGGCCAGGCCCTGTTCGGTCCCCGGCACGGTGGGCGGCGGCGGTGCCGTGGCGTCCGGCCCGTCCACGGTGAACACGGCCGTCGCCATCTCGCCGGCGTTCAGGGTGACGGAGCTGCGGACGTCCTGTCCGTCCCGCTCCAGAGGGAAGGTGCTCTGCAGGAACGCGGTGATTCCTGGGCTGCGGAAGACGGCGCCGTCCGGACCGAGGGCGAGGTCGTGACCGGCACGCCCGTAGTCGAAGCGCGGGCGGCACTCCAGGACGAACCGCATCGTTCCCCGCACCGTCCGCACGGCCCGGATGAGCCGGTGCCGGGCGGAGGGGGTGGCGGTGCGTTCCGGGGGCATCCAGTCGAGGACTTCGCCCACCCCGTCCGGTGACATGAAACGGGTCACCAGCACTGCCGTGTCCGGATAGTAGAGCTGTTTCCAGGCACCTTCCGGGTGGGAGGGCGCCAGCCGGAAGTAGCCCCCGCCGTCGTGGTCGAGCAGCGCGGCGAAGATGCTGGGGGAGTCGAAGCGCGGGGCGGCGAACCAGTCCACGACGCCCTTGGAGGAGACCAGAGCGGAGGACTGGAGATCGCCCACCAGGCCGTGGTCGGCGATGGGCGGATAGCGGTCCATGGCGATCCAATCTCGAGGATCCAGGCATCTTCACTATCCGACATGCCGGACGTGTCCGCTTGTTCACCCGGCGAAGGACGGGGGATCGCGCGGGACGCGGCTGGATTGCCGGACACCGGGCGGCCGGGGTTACTGGAGGGGATCGCTCAACGTCGACGAGGCGCGCGCCGGTGTTCCGGGAGGTGGCGCCGGTGTCCCGGGAGGTACCCGCATGGACATGATCCATGTGCGCATGGTGAGTCCCGCCCGGCTGACCGACGAGGCGGTCGCCTTTCTCGCGGCCGACCCCTGTGTCCTCAACCTCGTCGTGCAGCCCGGCGTCGCGCGCAACCCGGACGGCGACGCCCTCGCCTGCGACGTGCTGACCGGAGGGGCGAACGGCGTGCTGCGCGGTCTGCGTGAGCTGCGCCTCGACCAGGTGGGTTCCATCGTCATCGAACCCGTCGACATGGCGTTCTCCGGACGCGCCGCGCAGGCCGGTGCCGATCGGCTCGGGGCGCTCTCCCGGACGCCCGTCTGGGAAGAGGTGGAGGCCCGCATCCGAGCGCAGGGCACCTACGCACCGAGCTTCTATCTCTACCTCGTGGTCGCCGGTCTCATCGGCGCCGTCGGCATCGTCACCAACTCCCAGATCCTCATCGTCGCGGCCATGGTCGTCGGGCCCGAGTACGGTGCCATCGTCAGTGTCGCGCTGGGGATCGACCAGCGCTCGGCGCCGCGCATCCGCAAGGGACTGACCGCCCTGACGGCCGGGTTCGCGCTGGCCATCGCGGCCACGTACCTCTTCGCTCTGCTGATCCGCGCATTCGGCCTTGAGTCCAAGGCGTTCGACGTCGGCGTGCGCCCCGTCTCCCATCTGATCGACACCCCCGACTTCTTCTCGTTCGCGGTCGCCATGCTGGCCGGAATCGTGGGCATCGTCTCCTTGACCGAGGCCAGGACGAGCGCGCTGCTGGGCGTCTTCATCTCCGTCACCACCATCCCCGCGGCGGCCGACTTCAGCGTCTCCGCCGCCTTCGGCAGCTGGACCGAGGCGCGCGGAGCGTTCATCCAACTCCTCATCAACGTCGCCGTGTTGATCGTGATGGGCACGCTCACGCTCAGGGGTCAGCGCGCCATCTGGCGCCGGGTCGGCCGACGCGGCCTCCGGGCCGCCGACGGGTGAGGGACGCACCGGCGCGCGAGGACGCGCGGGGTGGGGCGTCCCGTCGGGCAGGCGGGAAGTGTCAGACTGACGCCATGGACGAGCGCGTATTCGACAGGTCGGGTCAGCAGGCTTCGGTCATCGGTCTCGGCACCTGGCAACTGGGTGCCGACTGGGGTGACGTGAGTGAGAAGGACGCCCTGGCCGTGCTGGAGACAGCGGCGGAGTCGGGGGTGACCTTCTTCGACACCGCCGATGTGTACGGTGACGGGCGCAGTGAGGAGACCATCGCGACCTTCCTGAGCGGACGGCCGGACCTGCACGTCATGGTCGCCACCAAGATGGGCCGCCGCGTCGACCAGATCCCGGAGAACTACGTCCTCGACAACTTCCGTGCCTGGAACGACCGTTCCCGCCGCAACCTCGGCGTCGACCGCCTCGACCTGGTGCAGCTGCACTGCCCGCCGACGCCCGTGTACTCCTCCGACGCGGTGTTCGACGCCCTCGACACCCTGGTCGAGGAGGAGCGGATCGCTGCGTACGGCGTGAGCGTCGAGACGTGCGACGAGGCACTGGCCGCCATCGCCCGGCCGAACGTGGCGAGCGTCCAGATCATCCTCAACCCCTTCCGCATGAAGCCCCTGAGGCAGGTCCTGCCCGCGGCCCGGGAGGCCGGCGTCGGCATCATCGCGCGGGTCCCGCTCGCCTCCGGGCTGCTCTCCGGCAAGTACACCAAGGACACCGTCTTCGCCGCGGACGACCACCGGACGTACAACCGCCACGGCGAGGCCTTCGACCAGGGCGAGACCTTCTCCGGGGTCGACTTCGTGACGGGCGTGGAGGCGGCGGCCGAGTTCTCCGCCCTCGCCCCCGAGGGGTACACACCGGCACAGCTGGCGCTGCGGTGGATCGTCGGGCAGCCCGGCGTCACCACGGTGATCCCGGGAGCGCGTTCACCCGAACAGGCCCGCGCCAACGCGGCTGCCGCGAAGCTGCCCGAGCTGTCACGCACGACGCTGGACGCCATCGACGAGCTGTACGAGCGCCGGATCAAGGAGCAGGTGGAGAGCCGCTGGTAGCGGCGACGCGGAATCCGGCGGCGGGACGCGTCCGGTTCCTGGGGCGCATCGCCGCCGGTACGTCTTGGACCGGCCGACGATCGGGGACCGCCGCGGGCCGGAATGGAGGCAGGGGAGCTGTTCGGAGGACCAGGACCTCCGGGCTGCTGGTGTCTCCGCCTCCCTGGGAACCTCGGCCCCTAGGCTGCGCCACATGAACGTTCTCTTCATGGCGAGTACGGCGGTCGTCACCGCTGACCCGCCGCAGAGCCGCAAACTGTTCATTGACGCCCTCGGCCTCCCGCTGCAGGGCGAAGGCGACGGCTACTACTCCAGCGGGAGCGTCCCGGGCAGCAAGCACTTCGGCGTTTGGCCGCTCTCGCAGGCAGCCGAGGCGTGCTTCGGAACGCCGACGTGGCCCGTCGGCCGGGTGGTCCCCCAGGCGTCGATCGAGTTCGAGGTCGAGGACGCGGACGCTGTCGCGGCGGCGGGCCGCGAGCTTGAGCGCGCGGGCTTCGAGCTGCTGCACCCGGCCCGTACCGAGCCTTGGGGACAGACGGTGACCCGGCTTCTCACGGACGATGGCTTGATCGTCGGAATCTCCTACGCCCCCTCGCTCCACGACGAAGAGGGTGCCTGAGCTTCGGGGCCACCCTGCGCGCAACGTCTTCAGTGCTGGGACGTCCGGTGACCGGGCCCAGGTGCGGCTGAAGGGCGCCGACTGCACTGGACGGCTCGCGCCCCTGCGAGCGCGCCGAGTTGCCGGTCGTGCACGCGGCTCAGCACCAGGACCGAGACGCTCGCGCCGATCAGGGCGCAGAACATGTCCCACTGGGTGTCCCACACATCGCCCTGGGTCGCGAGGAAGGCGTCCGCGCCGTGGCCGCCGATCACGGCGGCCGCCCACTCGAACATCTCGAAGAGAGCGCTGAAGGCAAGGCACGCGCACACCGTCAGCGGCGCCAGCCACCTGCTGCCGCGCAGCGGTGACGTCCTGCTGAGCAGTTCCCGCACCAGGACGGCCGGCACGAAGCCCTGCATGAGGTGTCCCAACCGGTCGTACGGATTGCGGTCGAGCCCGAATGTGTCGCGCACCCAGTCGCCGGGCGGCACCTGTGCGTAGGTGTAGTGGCCGCCCACCGCGAGCACCAGCGCGTGTGCCGCGAGGAGGCAGTACAGCAGGCTCGTCAGCGGGAACCGCCGCCGGGTGAGCACCACCACCGGCAGCCCGACGAGCACCCACACGGTCTCCAGCAGCCAGGTCGTCCCGTCGTGCGGATGCCATGCGGAGATCGCCATGCCCGCGATCACCACCCCGAGGAGCACGGCCGGGAGTGTCCGGCCAGGGGCGCGCTCCGGGGAAGCCGGGTGCGGGCCGGGCGGGGCGAGGACTGATCCGGGCATGGCGGGCTCCTTCGTCCAGGTGGCCCCATCGTGGTGGAGCGCCGGGGCGGTGGCATGAGTACGGGTACTCACCCGGCGGCCGTTCAATCTGACGAACATGTTCGTGACGTACTTGTTCGCAACGAACATGTTCGTTATCGTCGAGGAGTGACAGGACAACCCGACCCCCGCCCCAGCCGCCGCGAGCGCCCGGCGAAGCCGGCCCTGACCAGGGACGGCATCATCAGGACCGCCGTCGCGCTGATGCGCGCCGAAGGTCTTCCGCGCGTCACCATGCGCCGCCTGGCGCAGGAACTCGACACCGGACCGGCCTCGCTCTACGTCTATGTGCGCAACACCGCCGAGCTGCACGCGGCGGTGCTCGACGACCTGCTCGGCGGCGTCGACCTGGGCCCGGTCCGCGCGGACGGCGACTGGCGCGACCGGCTCGTGAAGGTCCTCACGTCGTACACGGCCGTGCTGTTCGAGCACCCGGGGCTCGCCCGCTCGGCGCTGGTGGCCCGCCCGTCCGGCGAGCGCTACCTCGACCTGGTCGAGGCGCTGCTGTCCCTGCTCGCCGAGGGTGGTGTCCCCGGTGAGCGGGCGGCATGGGCGATCGACCTGCTGCTCCAGTTCGCCACCGCCACCGCGGCGGAGCACGCCGCGGGGGAGAAGGACCCGGCCGACACCGTGGGTGAGTGGGCGGCGCTCGCCGCGGCGGTGCGCGGTGCGTCCCACGAGCGGCACCCGCACATCGCCGCGCTGGGCGCGGACCTGCTCTCCGGGCCGGGCGAGTCTCGTCTGAACTGGGGCTTCCACGTGCTGATCAACGGCGTCCTGCTCACGCCCCGCCCGGACACGCCCGAGGCGCAGACGGCCCCCACCCCACCCGACACGCCGTGAGCCTCGCCCGCCGACGGCCGTCACCACCACGCACCGTCACCGAGAGCCGACGGTTAGACCCGTAGAACCCCTGCAAGGAGAACCAGCCATGACGCACACCCACCACCCCATCGCCGTGATCGGCGCCGGCCTCGGCGGCCTCACGCTCGCCCGCGTCCTGCACCTGAACGGCATAGAAGCCGCCGTCTACGACCTGGACGCCTCACCGGCCGCCCGCCCCCAGGGCGGCATGCTCGACATGCACGAGGACTCGGGCCAGGCCGCCCTGCGCGCCGCCGGGCTCCACGACGAGTTCCGCGCGGCCGTCCACGCCGGCGGCGAGGCCATGCGCATCATCGACAAGGACGCCACCGTCCGGATGGAGGACTCCGGCGAGAACGAGTCACGCCCGGAGGTCTCCAGGGCCGCCCTTCGTGACATCCTGCTCGGCTCGCTGCCCGAGGGCACCGTCCGCTGGGATGCCAAGGTCACCGGGACACGGACGGCCGGGGACGGCCGCCACGAGGTGACCCTCGCCGACGGGCGCACCTTCACCGCCGACGTGCTGATCGGTGCCGACGGTGCCTGGTCGAAGGTGCGGCCGCTGCTCACGGACGCCACCCCGGTCTACGCCGGCATCTCCTTCGTCGAGATGCATCTGCTCGACGCCGACACCCGTCACCCGAAGGGCGCGGCCGTCGTCGGAGGGGGCATCCTGTTCGCGCTCGCCGAGGAGAAGGGCCTGCTCGGCCACCGTGACCCGGACGGCTCCCTGCATGTCTACGCGGCCCTGCGCGCGCCCGCCGACTGGGCGGTCTCCGGCGCCGTCGACTTCACCGACACCGAGGCGGCCAGGCGCAGCCTCCTGGAGCACTTCGACGGCTGGGACGAGAGCCTGCGCTCGCTCATCGCCGAGGCGGACGGCGAACTCGTCGCCCGGCCGGTCCACGCCCTGCCGCCCGGCCTGCGCTGGGAGCGCGTCCCCGGCGTCACCCTGCTCGGCGACGCCGCCCACCTGATGTCCCCGTTCGCCGGCGAGGGCGCCAACCTCGCGCTGCTCGACGGCGCCGAACTCGGCGCCGCCCTCGTCGCCCACCCCGGCGACACCGAGAAGGCCCTCACCGTCTACGAGGAGGCGCTCTTCCCGCGCTCCGAGATCTCGGCGACCGAGTCCGCGGCGAACCTCTCGATCTGCTTCAGCCCGGACGCCCCGCAGAGCCTGGTCGACCTGATGAACCAGTACCGGGGCGACGTCGACTGACGTACAGAACAGCCGATATGACGTGTCGTCAGTGAATGGCGGCTCTCGTCGGCAGCCATCGCACCGCCTTCGCAGTCGGCTGGGCCCACCCTTCACCACGCCGTCACCCTCCGGACGCACGCGTCACTTCCGGCACTCCCGGGCGCCCTCTATCCTCGCGCCCGGGCCGGGGTCCGGGGCAGTCGCCGGGCATCACCGGTCCGACCTGTCCTCGCACCCTGTCCGTCGGAAGGTGACACCACCCATGCGCCCCTCATGGCCGCGCACAGCAAGACGGTTCGGCAGCAGGTCCGCCGCCGTGCTCGTGACCACCGCCCTCGCCCTGGCGACCCCGCTCCCCGCCGACGCGGGCGTCACCGCCGTGGTGCGGCCGGCGTCCCTGGTGGACCCGCTGATCGGATCGGCGAACAACGGCACCACCTACCCCGGAGCCACTCTCCCGCAGGGCATGATCGGCTGGTCCCCGACCAGCACGAACGGCGACCAGACCAGCACCGGGGCCGCCAACGGCTACCAGTACGACACCACCAGCATCCGCGGTCTGAGCCTCACCCATGTCAACGGCGCCGGATGCAACCCCGGCGCCACGGGCGACGTCCCGATCATGCCGTTCGTCGGTGACGTGACCTCCTCGCCCTCCGCCGACACCAAGGACGCCGTGTACGCGTCCAACTTCTCGCACACCGCGGAGAAGGCCGTACCCGGGCGCTACTCGCTCGGCCTCGCGTCGGGCGCGTCGACCGATCTGGCGGTGAGCAGGCGGGCGGGCGTCGCCGACTTCACCTTCCCGGCCGACCGCCCCGCCAATCTGCTCTTCCGGGTCTCCAACTCCCTGAACGGCAGCGAGGACGCGCAGGTCGACATCGACACCGCGCACCGGAGGGTCACCGGCTCGGTGCTGACCGGCGCGTTCTGCGGCCGCCGCGCCAACGGCGGCACGAACAACCGCAAGAGCTACTACCGGCTGTACTTCAGCGCGTCCTTCGACCGGGACTTCTCCTCCGTCGGCACCTGGAAGGACGGCACGCTGAACGCGGGGTCCACCACCGCCTCGGGCGGGGAGGGTTACGCCACCGGCGCGGACCGCGCGGGCCGCGGCTCCGGCGGGTACGTCGGCTTCGACACGAGTGCTGACAACGATGTCCACATGCGGATCGGCATCTCGTACGTCAGTCTCGGCGGCGCGGAGGCCAACCTGCGCCGGGAGATCGCCCCGAACGCGAGCGTCGCGGACGTGGCCGACGCGGGCACCCGGGCCTGGAACCGTGAGTTGAGCACCGTACGTGTCGACGGCGGCACCACCGACCGGCGCACCACCTTCTACACCGCGCTCTACCACGCGCTCATGCAGCCCAACCTGATCAGCGACGCCGACGGCCGCTATTACGGCATGGACGGCGCCGTGCACCGTCTCGCCCGGGGCCAGCGCGCGCAGTACAGCAACTTCTCGGGCTGGGACCAGTACCGCGCCCAGATACAGCTCCTCGCCCTGCTCAAGCCACGGGTGGCGGGCGACTTCGCCCAGTCCCTCTACAACTTCGCGCAGCAGAACGACGGCGTCTGGGACCGCTGGGTGCACATCAGCGGCGCCACCCACGTCATGACGGGCGACCCCTCTGCGGCGACCGTGGCCACGTTCTACGCCATGGGCGTGCGCAACTTCGACTACGAGGGAGCGTTCGACTCGCTCGTACGGCAGGCCACAGTGCCGCGCCCCGAAGGGCTGCTGGACGCAGGCTGCCCCGGGCAGTGCGTGGGCCAACGGCCCAACCTGGCCCAGTATCTGACGTCGCATTACGCGGCGCAGGACGTGTGCCACTGCTGGGGCGGCGCCGCCGAGACGCTGGAGGACGGGGTCGCCGACTCGGCGCTCGGCCGGTGGGCGCACCTGCTGGGCCGCGAGCAGGAAGCGGCCGTCTTCGCCGAGCGAGGCACGTACTGGCGCAATGTCTTCAATCCGGCCGCCACGGCCGACGCCGGCTACATCCAGGCCCGCAACCTCGACGGGTCCTGGGTCTCCCCGTTCAGCGCCGGCAGCGACCGCGGCTTCGCGCAGGGCACCAGCGCCACGTACACCTGGATGGTCCCGCAGGACGTCCAGGGGCTGGCCGCCGCCATGGGTGGCCGGGACACGGCCGCGGCACGGCTGGACGGCTTCTTCCACAAGGCCGACGGCTCCTGGTCCGTGCGCGGCGGTGACGCCCTGCGCTACGACCCCACCAACGAGCCCGGCATCCACGCGCCCTGGCTCTACAACGGGCTCGGACAGCCCTGGAAGACGCAGGCGACCGTCCGGCAGATCCTCGACTCCGTGTACGGCACCGGTCCCTCGGGCCTGCCGGGCAACGACGACCTCGGGACCATGTCCGCCTGGTACGTCTTCTCCGCGCTCGGCCTGTACCCGCAGACCCCGGGCAGCGCGACGATGCTCCTGGGCACCCCGGTCTTCCCGCGCGCGGTGGTCCTCCGGCCGGGCGGGAAGAGCATCGTCATCAGCGCGCCCGACGCGGATGCCACGCACCTGTACATCGACGCCGTACGGGTCAACGGGCGCCCCACGCAACGCTCCTGGACCGGCGCCGGTCTCGCGACCGAGGGCGGCACGGTGAGATTCGAGCTCGGCGAGCAGCCCGACACCCGGTGGGCCACCGCCCCCGAGGACCTGCCGCAGTGACCGCGCGGCCGCGCGGGAACATCCGTTCCCGCGCGGCCGAACGGCCCGCTCACTCCCGGCCGGCCGCCCCGCGCAGCGCCGCGATGGCGGTGCCGATCGCCTGCTGGAGCTCCTCCAGACGCTGCACCATGTCGTCCTCGTAGATGTCGTCGGCGTCGTCGAACGTCAGCTCCTCGAACACCTTCGTGGCCTTCTGCAGGCTGCTGTAGAACTTCGTCCGGCGTTCCTGGACGCGCAGTTCGGGGTCGGCCTCCACCGTCTCGACGACGAGGCTCTTCATCGTGTCGTACGCCTCCGTGGCCCACTCGCCCGCGTCCTCGCCCTCGTCGAGCTCGTCGAGGAGGGACAGATGCCGCTCGGCCTCGGAGCGCAGTTCGGCCGGTGCGTCCAGGGTCTGCCCGGCCGGTGTCCTGATCTGGCCCTTCTCCGCGATCTGGCGCACATAGCCGATGCGGTCGGCCGCCCGGTTCTCGGTGGCGACGGCCTTCTTCAGCTCGTCCGTGCGGGAGATGTCGCGGGCCAACTCGGTCTGGAGCGCCGGGTCTTCCTTCACCCGGTCCAGGAGCGCGGCCCGCGCCGCCTTCGCCGTGGAGGGGTCGGCGAGGATCGCGGCCCGCAGCGCGGTCGGGTTCTCGGCCACCTCCAGGGCCTTCGTGGGACGGATGCCCTCGGCCTCCGCGGCCTCGGCGATGGCGGTGCCGCGCTCCGAGGCGGCACTGGAACGGGAGGCGTAGTAGCTGGACCAGGCCTCCGCGTCCGGGAGTTCGACGTCCGCGCCGGGGAGCAGGGTCTCGAAGTGGGGGACCAGGCCGTCGTCGGCGGCCCTGTCCCAGGCCTTGTAGTAGCGCATGACGCGCTCGGGCGAGCATCCGGCCAGTTCCGCGAACTCCTTCGCGGACACCTTCTGCGTGTCGTCGGCGGACTGCCCGCCGGGACGGACACTGCGGGCCACCTTCAGCGCGAAGGCCCAGCCACCGTTTCGTGCGTAGGCGCCGAAGTCGTGGGCGTCGCGCTCGACGGGGTTCGGTGCGTCGGCGTGCGCGGCGGATTCTTCCGACGAGGTGATGGCTGCGGTCACCGGGAACTCTCCTGGGATGGTGGGGCGTTGATGTCACGGAGGATGAAGCATTGGCCTAAGGTTTGCGTGGAATCAAGCAGCCACGCGTGGACCGGAACCAAGCCGACACCCAGTAAATCCGAAATGTGTAAGCCAGAAACGACACGATGTGATGACCTTCACCCCGATGTGGCAGAAAGTGATGAATTCCTTACGGCCGTGTCACGTACGGCTGGGTATCGACCATCGTGCGACCGCGGGAGGATCTTTCGTGCGACCGTTCACTCTCAACTACGCCCAGCCCTCAGGGCAGTCGGCCGCAGTACCCCCGTACCACTTCGACGTGTCCCTGCAACTGAACGTGCTGCCCGACGGCCGCCCGGCCGTCAGTGATCGCGCGTTGCTGATGGCGACCGGCACCACGACATCGACGGCCGGTTCCCAGACGCACTTCGACGACTGACGGATGCCGCGCGCATGACGGTTCTCATACTCACGGCCGAACAGGACGTCACCGCCGACATGGTGGTGGCCAAGCTGCATGAGCGGGGCGTGCCCATGGTGCGCCTCGATCCCGCCGACCTGCCCGGCAAGGCGGTGCTGTCCGCCGACTACGCCCACGGTGACTTCGACGGCTACCTGTCGGTCAACGGCCATGTGCTCAGCATGGGAGGCCTGCGCTCCGTGTGGGTGCGCAGGCCGGGCGAGCCGGCGGCCCATGCCGCCGAACCCTCCGCATGGCTCACCGCCGAGACCAGGCAGGCCCTGTTCGGCATGCTCTACTCGGCCTCGACCCGCTGGATGAACCACCCGCGCCGGGCCGAGCAGGCCCGGCACAAGCCCTGGCAGCTGAGGGTGGCCCACAGCAGCGGATTCGCGGTGCCGCCCACCGTGATCACGACCGCTCCCCGGGTGGCCCAGCAGTTCGTCCAGGAGTACGGGGACGTGGTGGTGAAGTCCGCCTCAGGGCCGCCGCCCGGAGAGCCTCCGGCGGCTCTGCCCACCACGCTGGTCGGACCCGACACGGACTTCTCCGGCGTGGCGGCCGGCCCCGCGTTGCTCCAGCGCTACATTCCCAAGCGCGCCGACATCCGGCTGACCGGCATCGGCACCCGGCTGTTCGCCGCCCGCAAGGCCGCCGAACCCGGCCAGGTGGACGGCCGGTTCGGCGAGACGGGGAACGGTTGGGAGCCCACGCCGGTGCCGCACCGCATCGCCCGTGCGGTCCACGACTACCTCGCCTTCACCGGACTCGCCTATGCCGCCTTCGACTTCGCCGAGGACGCGGAGGGCATCTGGTGGTTCCTGGAGTGCAACCAGGGAGGCCAGTTCGGCTTCGTCGAGCTGGAGACCGGGCAGCCCATCGCCGACGAGGTCGCCGTCTGGCTGGCACAGCGGAGGCCCGGTCTCCGTATTCCGGAAGGGCATTGACATGAGTGCCCGGTGACGGTCGATCACTTCGTGCTTGTCCGGAAGGACTTGAGGAAGGTCTTCAGCGCCAGCCGGTTGGCGGTGGTGTCCCAGTCGTCCGCCGGGGTCGTCCAGCGCAACGAGAAGCCCCGGTGGTCGCCGATGAGGAAGCCACGGCCGAAGGTGCGCACGCGTACGCCCCGGGACACGGAGTACCACTCCATGTCGGCGCCCTTCATGCCCTGGTAGGTCACCGGCTGGATGTCGCCCACCCGTTCGTAGCCGGTGGAGACGGCACGCAGGGACGGTTCCAGGGCGCTCCAGACGCCTACGGGGTCCGGACCGAGCTGGGTGCTGTAGGTGACGGCCAGGGTGCGCGGGTCACCGCTCGCGCCGAAGGTCACCCGGTAGGCGAGGTCGTCGGAGGACTGCGTCTCCACGGGTTTCCAGCCGAGCGGGAGGGCGACGGCGAAGCCCTGGGGCGCGCGGTAGAGGGTGAAGCCGGACGGCAGCGTGGCGCCGGCGGTGGGGGAGGGGGAGGGGGAAGGGGAGGACGACGGCTCGGGGGACGCCGTGGGCGTCCGGCCGGGGGGCGCGCCGGCAGAGGTGGGGGCCGCGGACGGCGCGCCGGCGGCGGTCCGTGACGGTCTGGAGCCGGAGGCGGAGGCATTGTCTCCGTCCGGCAGTCCGCCCATCGAGGCGAAGACCGCGACGGCGACGACCGTGACGGCGAGGGCCCCGCCCAGCAGTACCGGCCGGCCGACGGGCAGGCCTCCCCGGGTCCGTCCCGTTCGCCCCCCGTCCGCGCCCCCGTCGCGCAAGTCCCCGGCGGGATCGAGGAGATCGGGCAGCGGCTCCGGTGGCGTGGACTCTTCGAGGTTCTGCCGGAGGATGCGCGTCAGCGCCTCGCGTACGACGGCTTCGGGCACCCGCTCCACGGGGTCCCAGCGCAGCAGGCCCAAAATGGCGGGCGCGAGCGGGCCCGCCCGCCGCGGTGCCCTGACCGGCAGCCGGTCCACCGCCCGCAGCGTGGCCTCCGTCTGTCCCCGGTCCCGCACCGCCGGCCGTTCCTCCACCAGCGCGTACATGATCGCGCCCAGCGCCCAGAGGTCCGCCGCGGGGGCGCAGCCCTCACCGCGGGCCTGTTCGGGGGAGGCGTACGAGGGAGCGGTGACGCGCGTAGCGTCGGTGGTCGCGGTCAGTCCGAACCCGGTCACCGTGACCGTGTCCTGCTCGTCGGCCCACACCTGGCTCGGGCCGAGTTCGCCGTGGAGAACTCCCTCGCCATGGGCGGCGGTGAGGACATCGAGGACGCCGAGCCCGATCCGGGCCGCCCGCACGGGGGCGATGGGACCGCGCAGGAGGAGTTCGGTCAGCGGGACGCCCGGGGGCCGTTCCGTCACGGTCCACACGAAGCCGGGCTCCTCGACCACGTCGAGGACCGCGGCCACCAGGCCGGGACAGGCCGGACCGAGGATCTCGGCCGCGCGCAGGATCCGGTCGGCGGCGGGCTCCCGCGCCTCCCCGTCTCGGTGCTCGGCGACATGTGACCTGGTCAGGACGACGGGCCGTCCGAAGGTCGTGTCCTCACCGTGCCATACGGCCCGCCCCTCTTCGCGCAGGGCGATGTCGAGCAGCCGGTATCGCCCGGCGATCAACTCGCCCGCGGAGTCTTGCGCCTTGGCCATCTTCATCCCTCGTTGCGTACCGGGCACTCACCTTTCCCAGAAGTACGCGGGACGTGACGAAGAGTGTTCAACGGAAGAGGGATGGAGATACCTGTTTTTACGAGGCCCCGCCGCCGTCGCGCGCCCGTACGAACAGTTCAGGCCTGTGTTCCCCCTCGATTCACCGCCCGGCCTCCTGGTCGAGGTAGGAGCTCACGGCCTGCTGTGACCGAGCAACTCGCCCTCCGGGGACGGCAGTTGGCGCCGGGCCGGTGAGGCGGGCGCTGTCGCGGCCGGGACATGGACACGAGGGAGCCGCCCGGGAAAGATGCCAGATGCACACACTGCTCTCTCTTCACCCTGTCCAGTCGCCGCTCACCGCCCGAGCCACCAGGAGGCCGCCCGTATGAGTGCTCGACCGCTGCCCGTCAGCCCGCCCGCCGAGCAGGGAGTCGACGCCTCGGGCATCACCGCGTTCCTCGACGCCGTCGAGGCCGACCCGGACATCGAACCGCACAGCCTGATGATCCTGCGCCACGGGTACCTCGTCGCCTCCGGCTGGTGGGCGCCGTACACACCCGAGCGACTCCAGCTGCTCTACTCGCTCAGCAAGAGCTTCACCTCCACGGCGGCCGGATTCGCCGTGGCCGAGGGCCTGTTGGACCTGGACCGCCCGGTGATCTCGTACTTCCCCGAGTTCGAGGCCGACATCGCCGATCCGCGCAGCCGCGCGATGCTCGTCCGGCACGTCGCGGCCATGGCCAGCGGTCATCTCACCGAGACCTACGCCGACGCGCTCCGGCTCGACCGGAACGAGGCGGTACGCGGCTTCCTGCTGATCCCACCGGACCGCGAACCCGGCACCGTGTTCGCGTACAACCAGTCCGCCACGTACACGCTCGCCACGATCCTCCAACGGGTGACCGGTCTGTCGCTGACCGAGTATCTGCGGCCCCGGCTGTTCGACCCGCTGGGCATCGGGGAGACCGCCTGGACACGGAACCGGTCCGGCCGGGAGATCGGCTTCAGCGGGCTGCACGCCGCGACCGACGCGATCGCCCGGCTCGGCCAGCTATATCTGCGCGAAGGCGTCTGGGAGGGGCAGCGGCTCCTGCCCGCCTCCTGGGTCGCGGAGGCGACCCGCGCGCACATCGCGAACGCGGACGGCACCCCCGAGGGCGCCCGGTCGGACTGGCAGCAGGGCTATGGACTCCAGTTCTGGCGGGGGCGGCACGGATACCGGGGCGACGGGGCGTTCGGGCAGTTCTGCGTCGTGCTGCCCGAACACGACGCGGTGATCGCGACGACCGCGGCGACCGACCGGATGCAGGAGCTGCTGGACCTGATGTGGCGGCATCTGCTGCCCGCGTTCGGAACGGCACCGCTGCCGGCCGGGGGCGAGGGCGACCACGCGCTGCGCGCCCGGCTCGCCGGGCTCGCCCTGCCGCCGGTCGAGGCCGGGCCCGAGCCCGCGGAGCCCGCCGACGCCTGGTGGGACACGGAGTTCGTTCCCGCCGGAGGCGTCTGCGCGGACCAGCGGACACTGACGGGAGTGGTCGTCACCGAGGGCGACAAGGGCCCGCGCGTCACCCTGGTCGAGGGTGACCGGCGACTGGAGCTGCGGCTCGGCGGAACCGGCTGGACCGTCGATCCCGGCCCGACGCCCACGGCGGTGAGCGGGGGCTGGACCGACCCGGGCACCCTGCGCGTCGACGTGCTGTTCCTGGAGACCCCGCACCGGCTGACCGTGACCTGCTCCCTCCCCGATCGCACCTTCACGGCCCGCTGGCACACGACCCCGCTCCACGCCCGCTCCCTGGAGTCCCTTCACGCACCGTCACAGCAGGCGTCAACCGGCCGTCGGAAAACGCCATACCGCGCCACCCCTTCCGCCACATAGAAATATCTACCAACATGCATAAGCCGAGGTCCTGGCGGGCAATCGCGGGTCTTTGGCCGGTGCCTCCCTCCGCGCCTGCCGAGCGGAGGGGACTATCTCCGGGGTGATCCGTGACGAACGTGATGTGGATGCAGAGTGTCGAGTGGCTGGCGGCGGCCGCCACGAATCCGAGGGCGTGCAAACGGGAGTGGGACCAGGGGAACGGTGGCGTGCTCCTGGAGGCCGGACGCTACTGGGACGTGCTGAGCGTGCCCGAACAACTCGGCCTGCTCGCCCTGGACATCCTGTGGTCCGACCCGATCCAGGTGCCGGGGCCCACCCTGGTCGACTGCGCGGCCCATCGCGTCGGCTTCTTCCTGCCGCCCGACCCCGCCAGCCGGTGGGAGGGATCGGGGCTCCGCCACCTCGGCAAGGGCTCGTGGATCGCCGTACCGCCGCCGTACCGTTCTGCGGGACCGCTGGAGTGGATCATCCCGCCGGACGGGACGGGCGCCCTGCACCCGGCCCTCTCCCTGGAACTGGCGCTGCGCCAGGCCAACGGCACCCTCGCCGTCCTGGCACCGTCGGCCGAGGCCTAGGAGGTTCGCCCTCGTACGGGGCGTACTCGGGCGTGCCCGACAACGCGGCGAGGTGCGGCCAGGCGCCGCGGGCCCGGCGGGAATGGTCAGACAGGCCCTGGCACTCACCAGCCGGCCAGGCCCCGCGGCACGGGAACCGCGGGAACGCACCCGTCGTAGTCCTTGTCCGGAACGGGTGCCGCGAAGCTCGCCCACAGCACCTCGCGGGGTTCCGGGACCAGCCGGCCCTCGGCCCGCCACTCCGACACGAGCTGGGCGTAGATCGGCGGATGCCCGCCCTGATGGGCCCCCTGACGACCGGGACGGCCGGACGGCTCGGCGTAGGGCCGACCGGTGCCTGTCCCCATGACCGTCCCCGCGCTCGCACGGGTGCCGGCACCGGCTCGCAGAGCGGGAACGTGTCGCAACGCTTTGTGAGTGCTGTCCATGCCGGAGCAACGTGTGAATCCGAGCCGGTGGAACGCGCCTCGCCGACCGCCCACCGGGTCGGGTGAGCGCGTCCCCCGTTCGGCGCAACGCGACGACCCGCCGCTCGCGAAGAGCTGCGCCCGCTACGCGACCCCGTAGAAGTGCGCCTGGCCTCCGCGCCACTTCACCCATGCCGGATCGTCCAGCAGATCCTCCGCGTCCGGCAGACCGGCCCGGCCGAGGAACTCCAGAAGATCCTCGTCCGAGAACGCCACGCCGAGGTTCTCACCCCGCGCGGTCACCTCGCGGCCACTGGTATCCAGGGTCGGATGCACAACCAAAGGAGCCCGTCCGGACATGTCTCCAGGATCGTCCTTCGCACCGCGCCGCGCATCCGGACGGGCGGATGCGAAGTCGTCGTATGGCGTGAAGTGGTTGTATTCAGTGAAGTGGTTGTCTTCAGTACTAAGTGCGTTGCTACTTCTCTGGGCGAGGAGCTTTCGATGGGCGCGTTGGACCTGACAGCGATCGAAGCGGAGCGTCAGCGGATCCGGGACGCCCATCTGATGCCGGAGAGGCCGGCGAGCACGGCCCGCGGTGTGCACCATGTCGCGCTGCTCTCCTCGGACGTGGAGCGGACCGTACGGTTCTACCAGGGCGTCCTGGGCTTTCCCCTCACCGAGATGATCGAGAACCGGGACTACCAGGGCTCGACCCACTTCTTCTTCGACCTCGGCAACGGCAATCTGCTCGCCTTCTTCGACTTCCCCGGACTCGACCTCGGCCCCTACGCGGAAGTCCTCGGCGGGCTGCATCACCTCGCCATCTCGGTCGACCCCGTCACCTGGCGCGGGCTGCGCGAGCGACTCGACGCCGCCGAGGTCACGTACATGGAGGAGAGCGGTACCTCGCTCTACTTCCGTGACCCCGACGGTGCCCGGGTCGAACTGCTCGCCGACCCGCTCGGCGAGATGTACGGCAACGCGGTCCTGTGAGCCCGGGGCCGGGGCCGGGGCCTCAGCGCAGCGTCTCGGCCCAGTTCGCCGGAACACGCCCCGCGGGGCCGGGTGTGGGCTGGTCGAGCGGATGGCTCACCGGGGGAGCGAGCTCCGGACCGGACTCGTACAGCTCCGAGGTGTCGTAGTCCCAGAACCAGTTCTCGCCCGGCTCGAAACTCTGGATGATCGGGTGCCCCGTGCTCCGCGCGTGGGCGGTGGCGTGCTTGGCCGGGGAGTCGTCGCAGCATCCGATGTGCCCGCACTGGGCGCAGCGCCGCAGGTGGAACCACCATCCGCCGACGGCGTCGCACTCGGTGCAGCCGGTGCCGCTCGGCGGGACGGAGGGGTCGATACCGCTGGGCGTGGTCATGACGGCTCCTCGGAGGTTTCCACGACGGTCAGGGGCAGGCGCACCTGGAAGCGGGTGTCGCCGGGCACGGACTGCACCTGCAGACTTCCGTGATGCTTGTTGACCACGATCCGCCAGGAGATGTCCAGGCCGAGACCGGTGCCCTCGCCCACCGGCTTGGTGGTGAAGAACGGGTCGAAGATGCGGTCGCGGATCTCCTCGGGCACCCCGGGACCCGTGTCGCGGAACTCGACGAGCACATGGTCCCCGTCGGCCGCGGTGCGCACCGTCAGTGTCCCCTCGCCCGCCATCGCCGAGGCGGCGTTGTCGATGAGGTTCGTCCAGACCTGGTTCAGCTCGCCCGGATAGGCGGGGATCCGGGGCAGCGTACGGTCGTACTCCTTGACGACCTTGATGCCGGAGCCCATCTTCCCGGCGAGCATCATCAGGGTGCTGTCGAGCAGCTCGTGCACGTCGGAGACCTGGTAGGGCGCGCGATCCATCTGCGAGTACTGCTTGGCCGCGTCCACGAGGTGCGAGATACGGGTGGTGGAGTCCTCGATCTCGTTCATCAGCAGTTCGGTCTCGACCGTGTAGTTCAGCCACCGGACCGCGCCTTCGAGGGTCGGTCCGTCCACGGCCGCCGCGACCTGGTCCAGCCAGTCCGTGTCCAGGCCCGCCTGCACGAAGGTCGGGGCCAGCTGCCAGCCACCCGCGATGTCGTGGTCGTCGAGCCAGTCGGCGAGCGCGTCCTCCCGGTCGGAGGCCTCCAGCGGGGTCAGCGGCGTGGCCTTGGCGACCTGCTCGGCGGTCCGCTCCTGGATCTCGACGAGCGTCTCCAGAGCGTCGCGCGCGTACGGTCCCGAGGCGATCATCCCCAGCTTCTGCCGCATGTGGGCCACCCGGTCCCGCAGCGCTGAGGTGGCCCGCACGGCCGCCGCGGCCGGGTTGTTGAGCTCGTGCGTGAGCCCCGCGGACAGCGAGCCGAGCGCCAGCAGCCGCTCGCGCTGCCCGATGGTCCGCTGTGTGTTCTGGCTGCCGAAGAACATGCCCTCCAGCAGATGGACGGCCATCGGGAACCAGTCCCGCAGGATGGCGGAGAACGTCGCCGCGGGCAGGACGAAGAACCGCGAGAGCTCGGTGACCCGCATGGAACCCTTGTACCGAGCGTCATCCGGGCTGCTGAGATACGCCTGCATCGCACCCGCGTAGACCCCGCGCTTCGAGGTGCGGCTGATCTCCACGTCGTCCGCACCGACCCGGCGCGACATCACGACCGTGCCCTCCAGTAGGACGTAGAAGCAGGTGGCCGGATCACCCTCGGTGTAGACCGGACCGGGGTCGAACTGCTCCGTGCGGCCCTCCCGACACAGCCGGTCCAGCTGCTCGGAGTCGAGCTTCTCGAACAGGAACAGGGTGCTCAGTTCGGCCGCGTCGCACGGCACCGGCCGCCCGCTCACGACTGCTCCAGATAACGGTGGACGAGCATGACGGCCATGGCTCCCTCTCCGACCGCGGACGCGACCCGCTTCGCCGACTCGGCGCGCGCGTCCCCGGCCACGAACACACCGGGCACATTGGTTTCCAGGTGGTAGGGGGGCCGGTCCAGCTCCCAGCCGCGGGGCGGCTGCCCGTCCGGTGTCATGTCCGGGCCCGCCACGATGAATCCGCGGCCGTCCCGGAGCACCGTGCCCTCCAGCCAGTCGGTGAGCGGGGCCGCGCCGATGAACACGAACATCCACTGCGCGTCGACGAGTTCGGTGTGGCCGCTCTCCACATCGCGCAGGGTCAGCTGCTCCAGATGGCCGTCGCCGTGCGCGGAGTCCACGACCGTGCCGGTGCGCACCGAGATGTTCGGCGCGTCGGCGATCTGCTCGATCAGATAGTGCGACATCGAGGCGGACAACGAGGAGCCGCGCACCAGGATGGTGACGGACTTGGCGCCCCGGGCCAGATACATCGCCGCCTGGCCGGCCGAGTTCGCACCGCCCACGATGTACACGTCGTGGCCCTGGCAGGCGGCCGCCTCGGTCAGCGCCGAGCCGTAGAAGACGCCGCAGCCCGTCAGCTCGGCCAGACCGGGCGCCTGGAGCTGCCGGTACGAGACACCGGTCGCGAGGATCACCGCGTGCGCGGAGATCGTGGAGCCGTCGGAGAAGCGGATGGTGCGGGAGGCCCCGGTGACCTCCAGTCCGGTCACCTCACGCGCGGTGAGGATCTCGGCGCCGAACTTGGCCGCCTGCCGCCGCGCCCGGTCGGTCAGCTGCCCCCCGGAGACGCCGTCGGGGAAGCCGAGGTAGTTCTCGATCCGTGAACTCTGACCCGCCTGTCCACCGGTCGCGGACCGCTCCACGAGCACCGTACGCAGCCCCTCGGACGCGCCGTACACGGCCGCTCCGAGACCGGCAGGACCGCCGCCGATCACGACGAGGTCGTAGAACTCCGAGGTGGGCGTCGTGGCGAGCCCGACGTGCGCCGCGATCTCGGGGTCCTCGGGCTCGACGAGCGGCGTACCGTCCGGGGTGACCACCAGCGGCAGCCGCTGCCCGTCCTGCCCGGCGGCGGCCAGCAGGCGCTGCCCCTCCGGGGTGTCGGACGAGTACCACCGGTAGGGCACCTGGTTGCGGGCGAGGAACTCCCGGACGCCCGACGAACGCGCCGACCACCGGTGTCCGACCACCTTGCAGGCGCCCACCGGCCGGTAGTCGCTGGCCCGCCAGGCGTCCAGGAGATCGTCGACGACCGGGTAGAGCTTCTCCTCCGGCGGATCCCACGGCTTGAGCAGATAGTGGTCGAGGTCGATCACGTTGATCGCGTCGATCGCCGCGTTGGTGTCCGCGTACGCGGTCAGCAGCACCCGGCGAGCGCCCGGATACACGTCGAGGGCCTGCTCCAGGAACTCGATGCCGTTCATCTGCGGCATGCGGTAGTCGGCGAGGATGACGGCCACCTGGTCACCGCGCAGCTTCAGCTCGCGCAGGGCATCCAGCGCGGCGTCGCCGGACTCGGCGCGCACGATCCGGTGCGCCTCGCCGTAGCGGCGCCTGAGGTCCCGCGCGACGGCGCGCGACACTCCGGGGTCGTCGTCGACGGTCAGAATGACGGTCCGCGCCGGACTGGCGGCCTGGGTCATACCTCTCCCACCCCGAGCAGGTCAGTTGCGTTCCGGCCGAGCGGCCACCACGAGGCACCGCAGGGCAGGTACAGAGCCAATCGTATGTACGATCGGTCACCTTTGCTCGGGAACCGGATACCCGCGGGGTGCCTCGGGCGCGTCCGCGGGGGCCGGCAGGGGGTCGCGGACCTCGGGGAGGATGTTCGTGACGTAGTCCTCGACGGCCGCGTCCAGGCCGATGTCGTGCTGGGCGCGCTCGGACAGGAACCAGCGGTGTTCGAGGAGCTCGTGGTACAGCTCGGCCGGATCCATGGAGCCACGCAGATCCTGCGGCACCGCCCGGACCGTCGGCCGGAACACGTCCCGCACCCAGCGGTGGGCGAGCACCTCCGGCCGGGCGGCATGCGCGTGCCCGTCGCCCGGACCGGGCCGCGAGCCCGGGCGAGGGCCGCTCGGCGCGTAGTCGTCCTGGGTGGCCATCCAGCTCTCCAGGTCGTTCAGGAGCCGGCGGGCCTGGTTCTCCTCGGTGTCGAGGCCGGTCAGCCGCAGCAGCTGGCGCTGGTGATGGCCCGCGTCGACGACCTTGGGCACGAAGGTCACGGTGTCGCCGTTGGAGGAGCTCGCGATCTGCATCTCGGCGACGTCGAAACCGAGGTCGTTGAGGCGGCGTATGCGGCGGTCGATGTAGTGGTACTTGCCCGCCGGATAGACGGAGGTGCGGGTCAGTTCCTCCCACAGGCCCCGGTAGCGCGCGCAGATCTCCCGGCCGAACTCGATCGGGTCCACCGAGGGGTGCAGGGCGCCCGCCGCCTCCAGGTCGAGCAGTTCGCCGCTGATGTTCACACGGGCGAGATCGAGGTCGTACTCCCGCTGGCCGGGGCTGAGCCGTGGGTGCAGCTCACCGGTCTCGGCGTCCACCAGGTACGCGGCGTACGCTCCCGCGTCGCGCCGGAACAGGGTGTTGGACAGGGAGCAGTCGCCCCACGCGAAGCCGGCCAGGTGAAGCCGCACCAGCAGGACGGCCAGCGCGTCCATCAGCCGGTGCATGGTGGCGGGCCGCATCGTCGTCTCGAACATCGACCGGTACGGCAGTGAGCCGCCCAGATGCCGGGTGATCAGCACGGACTCCAGCGGCTCGCCCGCAGCGTCGGTGCGGCCGGTGACCACGGCGAGCGGGTCGACCGCGGGGATCCCGAGCCGGTCCAGGCCGAGCAGCAGCTCGTACTCGCGCACCGCGGGCCGCTCGGCGAGTTCCTTGACGGCCACCACCTCGTCACCGGCGCGCGCGTAGCGCACCACGTGCCGGGAGATGCCGCGCGGCAACGGCACGAGAAGGTGCTCGGGCCACTCCTCCAGGGGCAGCTGCCACGGCAGTTCGAGCAGGAGCGCGGGGTGCTCCGGGTTGGTGGCGCTGATCTGCAAAGCCATGGCCGGGCTGCCCTCACTTCAAGGTCGAACGCTGTTCCGGCTCCAGCATCTACGAATGATCGGGGAGGCGGAAGACGCGCCGGGCGTTGCCCGACAGGAACAGCGCGGTGGTCTCCTCGTCCAGCCCCAGCTCGTCGAGGTGCTCCAATGCCCGACGCGGCTCGATCATGGGGTAGTTGGAGCCGAAGAGGACCTTGCGCCGTCCCCGGCCGCGCAGGTACTCGACCAGCTCCGGGGGGTAGCGGCGGGTGGTGTAGGCGCTGGTGTCGATGTACACGTTCGCGTGCTTGTCGGCGACCGCGATCATCTCCGTGGTCCAGGGGTACCCGATGTGCCCGCAGACGATGGTCAGTTCGGGGAAGTCGAGCGCGACCTGGTCGATGTACGGGATGGGCCGGCCGGTCTCGGAGGGGCGCAGCGGTCCGGTGTGCCCGACCTGGGTGCAGAAGGGGACGCCGAGTTCGGCGCAGGCCGTGTACAGGGGGTAGTAGAGCCGGTCGGTGGGCGGCAGTTGCCACAGCCAGGGAATGATCCGGAGCGCCACGAAGTCCAATTCCTCGACGGCCCGCCGCAGTTCCCGCACCGCCGCGACGGGGCGCGTGAGGTCGGCGCCCGCGACCCCGCGCAGCCGGCCCTTCGACCGCGCCACGAATCCGGCGACCTCGTCATTGGTGATCAGGGCGCCCTGAGGTCCGTACCAGGCCGAGGACAGACCGGTGTCCACGTCGGCAGCCGCGAGCGCCGCCACCGTGACCTCGACCGGCATCTCCTCCTCCAGCACCTTCATGCCGGTCCAGCGGCGCAGGGACTCGAACATCTCGTGGTTGGAGTGACGGAGAGTGGGGTGCTGCATCCACGCGTCGACGACCGGCATGGTCCTGTGCCCTCCCTGAATCGGTGGCTGAGCGCTTGCTTACCGCTGACCCTAGAAGGTCCCGTGCTCCCTGGCCACCCGCCCACGTCGCCGATGCTCCGGACCTACCCGCCCACGTCGCCGATGCGCCGGACCTACCCGCCACGTCGCCGACGCCCCCGACCTACCCGCCCACGGCGTCCACCAGCATGGTCAGGGCCGCGACAAGACGCGAGAATCCGGGGCCGACGGGGCCACCCGGCTCCTTCATGTACGTGTCCCGTCGGATCTCCACCATCAGTGCCGCGACCTGCGGTTCCCGCTCGTAGTGCCGCAAGGGGACGTACGCGCCCGCGAACGGACTGTCGATCCCCACACCACCGAGCCCTGCGAACGCCTTCTCCGCGAGCGCGACCAGTTCCGGCGGTGTGTGGAACGAGTCGGTCCCCAGGCAGATCGGCGGCCGCGGCCCGTCACCGTGCAGTTCGTAGGGCAGCCGGGCCGTCGGATACGAGTGGATGTCGATGATCACGGCCCGCCCGGTGGCGGCCAGCCGGTCGGTGACCGCGGCCGTCATCGCCCGCGCGTACGGGTGGAAGTAGCGGTCGATCAGCGGCCGCGGATCGAGGCCCGCGGGCCGCAGCGGAGCCCGGTGCGTCGTCCGCGTGTAGACCGCGCCCATTCCCACCGCGAGCATTTCCTCCCGCTCGTCCGGGAAACGCTCGGGATCGACGACCAGCCGGGACAGCCGGTTGACGAACCGCCACGGCGTCAGCCCGGCCGCCTCGGCGGCGGCCGCCGCCAGTTCGGCGGTGTGCGCGTCGGTGATGTGGTCCAACTCGCTCGCCAGCGCCGCGTCGTCGAGGACGATGCCGTCACGGACAGGCGCCGGGATCTCGCGGGAGGAGTGCGGCACGTGCAGGATCACGGGCGAGTGGACCGCACCGGGCAGGAGTGCGAAGGAGTCCTGGGCATCCGCGGAGTCGAGAATGTCGTTCATGGGATCACTGTCGCAGCCGGGTCTGACACTGGGCCGGACCCGCTCGTCGGCCTCGCCCGCGCGCCCTCAGCCGGAGCCCCCACGGCGCGCGTAGTGGTCGATGAGTGCCGCCCGGGTCGTTTCGAGACGGTGGGCCAGGATGGCGCCGATCGTCCGGGTCAGCGACAGCTCCAGCGTCGGATCCTGGTCGAACAGGGTCCGCACCTCGCCGGCGTCGAACTCGTAGGCGCGCACCGGGCTGAACGCCTCGGCGCCGAAGTCCCAGGTGTGCGGGCGGAACAGCCACGACCAGCCCAGCAGGTCACCGGGCCCGAGCTGCGCGACGGTGATCCGTCGTTCGGCGATGACCCGCTGGTACAGGGAGACCGTTCCGGAGCGGATCACCCAGAAGCGGTCGGCGGTACCCCCCTCCTCGAAGATCGGCCCGTCCGCGGGAAAGGAGACCTCGCGCGCCACGCTCATCAGCCGTTCGCGGTGTTCGGGGGACAGAGCGTGCAGGAGCCGTAGAGCAGTGGGCATCGCGGACCTCCATCGGGTCGCCGCGCGACCGCGGGGGTCGGCGGCGCCTGTCGTACCGGGGGTATCCCGTCATCCTCTATTGGAGCCCGAACGGCGTAATCCGTCGCGTCGTGGGCCGGGCGACTTCGCCGAAGGGCGGTCGCGAGTGCTTCGCAGACGGTGTCATCAGGCGGCCCGGGAGGTCACCGAGAAGCGGGCTCCGTCGGGGTCGGTGAGGACGGCTTCCATCGAGCCGACACCTTGCTGACGGGCGGTGCCGCCGTTGGCGCGCGCCGCGCGGACGCAGGCCTCCACGTCGTCGACCGCGAAGTGGATCTGCCAGTGCGGTCTGACGCTCGGGTCGGGGGCGGCCCCCACGGCGCCGGAGTGGATCCGGGCCACCACGTCGCCGAAGCTGCGCAGGACGACCTCGTTCTCCTCGTAGTCGACCTCGCAGCAGCCGGGGACCGCGGACGCCCAGCCCAGCACCTCCCCGTAGAAGATGGCGGCGTCGAAGGCGTCCCGGGTGTGCAGGCGTACGAAGGAGGGGGCCGCGTTGCGCCAGCGTTCCCAGCCGGACACCAGCTCGCCCTCCCAGATGCCGAAGACCGCGCCGTCCCGGTCGGCCAGCAGTGCCGCCCGGCCCGGCGGCAGCGAGATCGGCCCCACCGCGGTCGTACCGCCGCGTTCCTGGCTGCGGGAGACCGTCTCGTCCGCTGAGGCCACGGCGAAGAACGGGGTCCAGGAGACCGCCGTCCTCGCCACGAAACCGACCTCGGCGATCCCGGCGACCGGAATCCCGGCGACACGGGCGATCCGGTACTGGTCGCCCATCCTGGTGCCCGAGACCCATTTCCAGCCGAGAACCGCGCTGTAGAAGCCCTCGGCGGCCCGTAGATCGCGCGTGGTCAGGCTGACCCAGCACGGTGCGCCGAACACCGACTGGCTGGTGACGACACCGCTGTGGAGTGTTCCGTCGCTCTTCATCGCCGTCCGTCCTGACCTCGCTGGGCCGTCCGTCCCGACCGCACTGGTCGGCAGCGGTCGCGCGGGGTGCGGGACCCGATCGGGTCCCCGGACGTGAGTTCAGCCGTGAGAGGCCTTCCGTGCCGGAAGGCCTCCGACGGCATCAGTAGCACCTGCGGATCCGCTGTCCCATCAGCAACAGCATCTCCCGCCTCGGCGCCGCGCGCACCACGCGACGGCTAGGCGCGCGGCCGCTCCAGGGTGAGCAGCAGCCCCTCCACGGCGCCGGGACCTATGCGGCCCTTGACGTCCGCGGCCGTGATCGCCTTGAGCGCCCACCCGTCCTCGGCGTGCTTGTTCAGGACCTTTTCCAGCTTGTCGCTGTCCAGTGCGTCGCCGATCAGCGACTCACGGAACGTGACGACCTTGTATTCGAAGGTGTACGGGGTGCTCATGGTTGCGGAGCTCTCCTGCGTGTTGGATGGCATGGCCGGGGCCCACCCAATCACTCTTCGCAGCCGTGGCACAGGGGCGAACCGGACCGTACGGATACCTTTGTTGAAACTTCATGACGTGCCTCGCCGTGGCGAGGGCGGCCCGCCCGGCCGGGCTCCGCCTCGAACGCCCCGGCCGTACGGCGCCGTAGCGTGGACCGCGGACGGCAGGATCTTGTGACGGCGGATTCCGGGGGGCGCGATGTGCTGGAGCGCGACGGCCGATCTGGCGGCCGGTGCCGGTGTCGCCGCTGTCGGGGTGGCCTGTGTGATCCGGGCGCGGCGCAGGCAGGACCTCCCACTGGCCGCACTGCCGCTGCTGCTCGGCGCCCATCAGATCGTCGAATCGCGGGTCTGGGACGCCGGTGGCGGTACCGGTCCCGCCACCGTGGTCTGGGCCGTGATCGCACTCCCGCTGCTGGCGGCGTGGGTGCCGGCGGGCGTGCTGTGCGCGGCACCGCGCCGTGCCCGGCGCCGGCTGCTGTTCCCGCTCGCCGCCGGTATCGCGACCGCGGCGGCGCTCGCGCACGCCATGGCCGTCCGTCCCGTGAGGGCCGAGATCCGCGGCCACACCATGGGCTATGTCGTCGACCTGCCCCAGCACGAACTGGTCATCGCGGGCTACCTCTTCGCCACCGTCGGCGCGTTGCTCATGTCCGGTGACCGGGGGCTGCTGCTGCTCGGTGTCCTGGTCGGGGTGGGCGCGGCTGCCTGCTGGTCGCTGTGGGAGCTGGAGTTCGTCTCGACGTGGTGCGCGTTCGCCGCGGTCGTCTCGGTGTCCCTGCTGGGCTGGGTGAACTCGCGGGAGGCCGTCGCCCCTTACGAGCGGGTCGATCACGCGTGATGTGACGGATCACGGGGACGTGAAGATCACGTCCCCGCCGGAGCAGCGGTGATCCGGCGCGTCCTGGGTAGTCGGCGGACCATGGACGACCTGACGAGTTCCTCATATGTGTCGGTCAGGGTCGACGCATGATCAACCCCGTACACCGTGTTCCGGCGGCGATCGTCGCCGCCTCGTTCCTGCTCTTCGGCTGCGGGAGCGGCCCGGCCGAGCGGCTCGGCCCGGGAGCCGGCGGCTCCCCGGCGCGTCACGGCGTGGCCACACCGGCCCCGGCCCCGACCGCCTCGCGCGCCGTGGCACCGCGGCGACTGCCGGGACTCGGCCCCCGCACCCTGGCCGCCGTTCCGTCGCGGACCCGTCAGGCCGTCGTGGTGACCGGCGAGGGCAGGAACTCCCCGCTGTCCACCGTGGTGCTGTACGAGCGGACGGAGGCCGGCTGGCAGGCGGGCCCGAGCCGGCCCGCGCACAACGCGCTCAAGGGCTGGACCGACCACCATCACGCCGGCGACCTGCGTTCCCCCATAGGTGTCTTCACCCTGACGGACGCCGGCGGGCTGCTGCCCGACCCCGGCACCCGGCTCCCGTACGACCGCTCGGGCGCCTTCACCTCACCCGGCACGGGCTTCGAGGGCGAGCCGCTGTCCGGCTCCTTCGACTACGTGGTCGCCGTCAACTACAACCGCAAGCCCGGCACCACACCCCTGGACTGGACCCGGCCGCTGGGCGCGGCCCGCGGCGGAGGGATCTGGCTGCACGTGGACCACGGAGGCCCCACACACGGCTGCGTCGGTCTGCGCGAGCACGACCTGAAAGAACTGCTGCGCGCTCTGGACCCCGCCCTTCACCCCGTGGTGGTCATGGGGGACGCGGCCTCGCTGGCACGCTGAACGCCTTCCGGGAGGCCTCGTGGGCCCGAGCCCACCGGCAGTGTCCCCGGAGGATGTGAGGAAGGTGTCAGGGTGTGGGAAGCCCCTCTCACCGGCCGATTCGTGCCCCGCAGCCCCTAACATCGGCCGCGTGTGCGCATATGTGCTGGTCGCGGAGGACGATGAGAAGCAGGCGGAGCTGATACGCCGCTCGCTGCTGGGCGAGGGGCATACGGCGACCGTGGTCCACGACGGCGGGGCCGCTCTCGACGAGGTCCGGCGGCACCGGCCCGACCTCGTCGTCCTTGACCTGATGCTCCCGGTGGTCGACGGCTTCGGGGTGTGCCGGGCGCTGCGGGAGAACGACGACATCCCCGTCCTGATGCTGACCGCCCGCTCCACCGAGGACGACGTCCTGCTCGGCCTGGAGCTCGGCGCGGACGACTACATGACCAAGCCGTACAGTCCGCGCGAGCTGATGGCCCGTATCCGTACGGTGCTCAGGCGCAGCGGACGGCCCGCCACCGAGCGGCGGGGCGATCCGGTCGTCAGGGCCGCCGGGATCGCGGTGGACCCGGAGCGGCACGCGGTCCGGTGCGACGGCTCGCCCGTGGACTGCACCCCGGGCGAGTACGAGATCCTGCTCGCGATGGCCGGCGAGCCCGAACGGGTCTTCTCCCGGCGGCAGTTGCTGCACCGCACCCGAGGCATCGACCGGGCCTCGACGGAACGGGCCATCGATGTCCACATCATGAACCTGCGCAAGAAGATCGAGGCGGATCCGCGCCGTCCGACGCGCCTGCTGACGGTGTTCGGCGTCGGGTACAAGCTCAGGGGCGACCGGGCGTGAGCCGCGCCATGCCCCTGCGCAAGAGCCTGCTGGTACGGCTGCTGATCACCTCGGTGCTCATCGCCCTGTGCTCCGTGGCAGCGACCGCCTGGCTCGCGGTGCAGACCACCACCCGGGCCATCCAGGAGGAGCAGGGCCAGGTGCTCGCCGAGGACATGGACATCCTCCGGCAGCTCAGCGGATACGCGGCCACCCATGCCGACTGGTCCGGTGTCGCCGGTACGCTGCGCACGATCTCGCGGAGGACGGGCCGGCGCATCGCCCTGACCGCGGGCGACCGCACCCCGTTCGCGGACTCCGCGGCCCGCGGGACCTCCCTGCCGCCGCGTGCCGCCGCCACGATCGACCCGCTGCGCACCGACACCTACACGGAACCCGGAGCACAGCTCGCCGGGGTCGACCCCCGCGCGGTGGGGCCGTACCGACTGCCGACGACCGAGCGCCTGCGGGTGGCCAAGCTGGCCACGGTGCGCCAACTGTGCTTCGCGCGCAACGGAATCCAGACCCGCCTGGAACGCATGCCGAGCGGCCGTACCGCCCTGACGGACGGGGACGGGAGGCTCGACTCCGGCTATGTGCCGACCGAGTGCGCCGACGGGATGCTCAACACCCCCACCCCGACCGAGCAGAAGGCCCTGGATGTCCTGTCGGCGTACACCCGGACGTGTCTGGACGGGCAAAAGGTGCATCTCGACCACCCCGTGGGACTGATGCTGGAGGCCACGAGCGGGGCCGTCCCGGCCCCCTACCTGATGGGGAAGGGACTGGGCGACCAGCACGGCGCCCCGGCCCGGACGACGAAGGCCTGCGTCGACGAGGCCCGGCGCCGCCAACTCGCGCCCTACGTCGCCCCGGTCGCCGAACTCTTCCTCGGCACGGGGGACAGGCCCGTCCCCCACTTCGACATGTCCACGGCCAACAAGGCCAAGGTGTTCGGCGTCGCCGGACTCGTCCTCGCCCTCACCGTGGCCGTGACCGCGCTGGTCGCCACCCGGCTCGTACGCCCCCTGCGGGCGCTGACCCAGGCCGCGCAGCAACCGCCGGAGCGGCACGTACGGGTGCCCGTCACCACCCAGGACGAGACCGGCATCCTGGCGCTCGCGTTCAATGAACTGACCGAGCGCCGCGAGCGCATGGAGGCGCAGCGCAAGGCGATGGTCAGCGACATCGCGCATGAACTGCGCACGCCGCTCACCAATATCCGCGGCTGGCTGGAGGTGGCCCGCGACGGCCTCGTCGAGCCCGACCCGGAACTGCTCTCGTCCCTGCACGAGGAGGCCGTGGTCCTGCAGCGCGTCATCGACGACCTCCAGGACCTCGCGGCCGCCGACGCGGGCACCCTGCGACTGCACCGCGAGGAGGTGCGCGCCGACGAACTCCTCGAACAGGTCGCCGCGGCACACCGCGTCGGGGCGGAGGCCGCCGACGTCCGGCTCGTCACCGAGGTGGCCGGTACGCCGTGGCTGGACGCGGACCCCGTACGGATGCGGCAGGCGCTCGGCAACCTGGTGTCCAACGCGACCCGCCACACCCCGGCCGGCGGCACGGTCACCCTCGCCGCCCACCACGAGGACGGCCAGGTCGTGTTCGAGGTGGCCGACACCGGCGCCGGCATCGACCCCGGAGATCTGGCGAGCGTCTTCGACCGGTTCTGGCGGGCGGAGAAGTCCCGCAGCCGGCGCACCGGCGGCAGCGGTCTGGGCCTCGCCATCGTCCGGCAACTCGTCGCCGCCCACGGCGGAACGGCCTCCGTAACCAGCGAACTCGGCACCGGCACGGTCTTCACCCTGCGCCTACCCTGCACACAGATACCCGCTTCACCCGCCAGTGGGTCCGGCTGAGAAACTGGGTCGTCTCAGGCGGCCGCCGCATCCTTGCGGAAGAGCGCAGTCCACAGGAATGACTCACCGAACAGCTCCGACTCGCCCGGCTCGTCATGCATCCGGCGCAGTTCTACCTCCGTCAGATCGGAGAAGATCCAGCGCAGCGACTGCGGGGTGTAGGCGAGGCCTCCCTGCAGATGCCGTTCGCGGTACAAGTCCGCGTCGGAGAGTTCCGAGCCCATCGCGCCGGAGGCGAAGCATGTGAGGGCGAGGTGGCCGCCGGGGGCCAGGACACGGTCGAGGTGGGCCAGGTAGGTGATGCGGCGGTGTGGGGGCAGGTGGTGGAGGCACCCCGAGTCGACGACCAGGTCATACGGGCCGGCCAGTTCGGCGGCGGTGAGCCGGAACGCGTCGCCGCAGAAGAAGCGGACGTCAACCCCGGCCTCGCGAGCGCGGTCCTCGGCCCAGGCGATGGCGGCCGGGGCGAGGTCGACCGCGTCCACCTCGAATCCTCGAGACGCGAGAAACAAGGCGTTACGTCCTGGGCCACAGCCGAGGTCCAGGGCCCGGCCCGGTGCGAGCAGGCCCTTGTCGAGGTACGCGGCCAGGCTCTCGTCGGGCTTCCCCACGAAGAACGGGACCGGCCTCGATCGGTCGGCATAGAAGCCGTCCCAGTAGTCCGCGCCGTCGCCGGTCGTCGGCCGGCCTTCCTCGCGACTGAACAGGCCGTCCAGGAGTGTCATGACGTCTTCGACAGTGCGTACGGTCCGGTCCATCCGGTCCCCCTCTCCGACTGGATGTGATCGTAGGGTCGAGAGCAGCGAAGTGCCAGGTCAGAACATGTTTTCAGATCTCTCGGAAGCGTCTCTGAGCGCCTCGTGGGGGAGCAGGCACACCGCAACCCCGGCCCCTGCCACCGTGAGCGTCCTCGCCCCCGCGAGAGGCCGCGGAAGGCGCATTCCGGGCCGCGCTCGGCGAACTTCTTCAGGGGATTTCTCGGGACTCGCCGGACCGGTCCGTCTCTGCCGCGCGGGTAGGCTTCCGGCCGCCCGGACCGGGAACTGCACGGAGGACTCCATCAGTTGGAGGATGTGGCACGGCATCTGGGCGAGGAGTCCCGTATTCCCCGTGAGCGTGGTGGTGTTGCTACCAGGACCGGTGGTCCTGCTCACGGGAGGGGGCTGGTCGCTCCGGACGGTTCGGCGCAAGGTGGGCGCATGAACATCACCGAGCAGCCGGAGACCAGGAGCCGCGTCACGCCGCTGAGGTCACTTCTGGGAGGCACCTACGTCCCGCGCCGCGCCGTGGGCCGCCCGTGTCCGGGTCACCGGAACACGTTGTCCGAGTCGTCCAGGATCGACGGCTCACCGATGGCCGCCTCCCGCGGAACCCGCGACGAGGTCTGATACATCGCCTCGATCTCGGCGGCGTACCGCTGGGCGATCGCGTCCCGGCGCAGTTTCAGCGAGGGTGTCAGCAGCCCGTTGGACAGGTCGAAGGGCTCCGGGAGGACACGGAACACCCGGATGGACTCGGAGCGGGACACCGTGGTGTTGGCCGCCGCGACCGCGCGCCTGACCTCCTCGCGCAGTTCGTTCTCCTCGCGGGCGTCCCGGGCGGGTGTCTCCCCCTTGGCCCGGGACGCACGCCAGTGCGTCACGAACTCGGGGTCCAGGGTGATGAGGGCGCCCACGCAGGGCCGGTTGTCGCCCACGACGGCCGCCTGATGGATGAGCGGGTGGACCCGCAGCCGTTCCTCGAGAGCGGCGGGGGCCACGCTCTTTCCCCCACTCGTGATGATGATGTCCTTCTTGCGCCCGGTGATGGTCAGATACCCGTCGGCGTCGACCTGACCGATGTCCCCGGTCGCCAGCCAGCCGTTCCGGAACGAGGCCCGGGTCGCCGCGGCGTCGTTGATGTAGCCCTGGAACACGGAGGGCCCCCACACGTGGATCTCCCCGTCGTCGGACAGCTGGATCTCCGTGCCCGGCAGGGGGCGTCCGACGGTGCCGGACTTCTCCCGCCCGACCGGCTGAGCGGTGATTCCCCCGCTCGTCTCGGTGAGCCCGTATCCGTCGTGGATGAAGATGCCGATTCCCGCGAAGAACAGGGCGAGTTCACGATTCAGCGGGGAACCGCCCGAGACCGCCCCGCACACCCGTCCGCCCAGCGCGGCGCGCAGCCGCTTGTACACCGTCTTCTCGTAGAGGGAGTGCTGAAGTCGCAGATCGAAGCCCGGGCCCGTCCCCGTGCCCAGCCGTTGCTGCTCCTCGGCCAGGGCGAAGTCCTGCGCCGTGCGCACCGCGCGCTCGAACAGCACGCTGCGACCGGCCCGTTGGGACGCCTTCACGAAGTTCTTGAAGATCCTCTCGAACACGGACGGGACGGCATAGAGATAGGTCGGCCGGAACGAGAGCATGGCCTCGGAGAGGGTTTCCTCCCTCAGGTCGGGCTCGTGCCCCATCAGGATGCCGCCGCGCAGACAGAGCCCCTGGACCATCAGGCCGTAGACATGGGAGAAGGGCAGGAAGGCCAGGACGGCCGGCTGCACACCCGGCGGAGCCGCCGTCTGTCTCCAGCCTTCGAGCAGCGTGTCGCAGGGGCTCGCCAGGCTGCGGTGCGTCAATGCGCAGCCCTTGGGCTGTCCCGTCGTGCCCGAGGTGTACGCGACGATCGCGGTGGAGTCGGCCAGTACGATCCGGCGCAGCGAGTCGACCGCGGTCACCGGTATCGCACGACCGCGCTCCACCAGTTGCGCGATCGCCCCGGTGTCCAACTGCCAGACATGGCGGAGGAACGGGAGCGCGGCGCACGCCGAGCCGACCGTCATGACGCCCTGCTCGTCCTCGACCACCACGCCCACGCAGTGCGCGTCCTTCAGGATCCACGCGACCTGTTCGTGCGACGACGTCGGGTAGATCGGCACGATCTCCACGCCGACCGCCCACAGGGCATAGCTGAGCACCGTCCACTCGTAGCGGGTGCGCGCCATGATGGCCACGCGGTCGCCCGGCCGGACGCCGGACCGCACGAGCCCCCGCGCCACGTCGACCACTTCGCCCCACAGCTCGGCCGCCGTCACCTGCGTCCACGCGCCCGAGCGACCCTCGGCGCGGCGCGCGAGCTGCGGCAGATCAGGGGTGCTGAGCGCCGCTTCACGGAGGCTGTCGGCGAGTCCCCCCTGGGTGAGTGCGGTTGGCGGTGGAGGAAGGTGGGACTGGTGCATTCGCCGCTCCGGAATTCTCCTCGACCTGACCTCACCCCCGGAGGCGACGATGTCAAGGATTCCCGAATGTAGCCCACCCGGGCGACGCCCGCGCCCCCATTCCGGCATGCGTTCGCCCACCGCTGAGTTTCCGCTCCCCGGACCTTTCCTTTCGCCCCGCCGGCACGCCAACACCTGCCTGTCCGGCCGCCGTTGACGCCCGACGGTCCTTCCTGGACGCCGCCGCACGAAGGGGGACGGGACGGAGGGCCGCCGCCGTCTGGGCAGGGCGCAGGACGGAGGGTTGTCGCCCGGACAGGGGCGTGACGGGGGCAGGATGGCGGCGGTCGGCTCGGACCGGGGGCGTGATGGGGGCAGGATGGCGGCCGTCGGCTCGGACCGGGGGCGGGACGGGCCGGGGCGGAGGCGGTCGGCTCGGACGGTGACCGTACGGAGGGCTGTCGCACGGGCACGGGACTGTAGGGGCGATGACAGCGGTGGCACCGCGAGGCGTCGCTTCATCCGTCACTCCGGCGACTGATCACCCGTTCACCCTTTCGGGAAGCGGTCCCGGGCTGACAGACTCCGCAGGTGCGCGACTTCGACATGCTCGTCATCGGATCCGGCCCGGGCGGCCAGAAGGCCGCCATCGCAGCGGCCAAGCTCGGCCGTCGGGTCGCCGTCATCGACCGCCCCGACATGGTCGGCGGGGTCTCCATCCACACCGGAACGATCCCCTCAAAGACACTGCGTGAGGCGGTCCTGTATCTCAGCGGCCTCAGTCAGCGGGATCTGTACGGCCAGAGCTACCGCCTGAAGGAGGACATCACCGTCGCCGATCTGACCGCTCGCACCGAGCACGTGGTCAGTCGCGAGGTCGACGTCATCCGCAGCCAGCTCTCACGCAACCACGTGTCGCTGTTCGCCGGCACGGGCCGCTTCGTGGACGACCACACCGTCGCCCTGGTCGAAGTGAACGGCAACGAAAAGGTGTTGAGCGCCGACCACATCATCATCGCCACGGGTACGCGTCCGGCGCGGCCCGGAACCGTCGAGTTCGACGGGCGGACGATCATGGACTCGGACAACGTCCTGAACCTGGAGCAGGTGCCGCGCTCCATGGTCATCGTCGGCGCCGGCGTGATCGGCATGGAGTACGCCTCCATGTTCGCCGCCCTCGGCTCCAAGATCACGGTGGTGGAGAAGCGCTCCGGGATGCTCGACTTCTGTGACGTCGAGGTGATCGAGTCGCTGAAGTACCACCTGCGGGACCTCGCCGTCACCTTCCGGTTCGGTGAGACCGTCGCCGCCGTCGAGCGCCACGCCCGGGGCACGCTCACGGTCCTGGAGAGCGGCAAGAAGATCCCCGCCGACGCGGTCATGTACTCGGCGGGCCGACAGGGTCTCACCGATGAACTCGACCTGGACAAGGCGGGGTTGTCCGCGGACCCGCGGGGCCGGATCACGGTCGACGAGCACTACCGCACCGAGGTGCCGCACATCTACGCCGTCGGTGACGTCATCGGCTTCCCGGCGCTCGCGGCCACCTCGATGGAACAGGGCCGTACGGCGGCGTACCACGCCTGCGGAGAGCCCGTGAACCGGATGCTCGACCTGCAGCCGATCGGCATCTACACCATCCCGGAGATCAGCTTCATCGGCCGGACCGAGGATCAACTCACCGAGGACTGCGTGCCGTTCGAGGTGGGCATATCCCGCTACCGGGAACTGGCCCGGGGGCAGATCATCGGCGACTCGCACGGCATGCTGAAGCTGCTGGTCTCGCCCGACGACCGTAAACTCCTCGGCGTCCACTGCTTCGGTACCGGCGCGACCGAGCTCATCCACATCGGTCAGGCCGTCATGGGCTGCGGCGGAACGGTCGACTATCTGGTCGACGCCGTCTTCAACTACCCGACGCTCGCCGAGTCCTACAAGGTCGCCGCCCTGGACGCGACCAACAAGATCCGGCAGATCGACCGCCTCAGGGACTGACCGCCGCGAGACGCTTCCGGGTGGCCGCGAGACGCTCCCGGGTGGGCGTGGACGACGTGTTCGACGTCGATCCGACCCCGCCGGGGGCGGTCACGCCACCCGGCGGGCTCTCGGGCCTCGTTCAGGCGGCCGGTCGCCACCCCAGCGCCGGGCCCAGCTTGGTGGCGATGTCGGTGAGGATCTGGACGTAGTCCTCGTGGCCGAAGGTGAACGGAAGGGCGAACGCCACCTCGTCGATCTCCCTGAACGCGGCCTGGGCGTAGAGCTGTTCGGCGATGTGGTCGGAGCTGCCGACGAGGTCCGGCGCGAACATCAGGCGCGCCGGCCCCTGCGGTGCCGTCGTGCGCGGCAGCCGCGCCAGGGCGTACTCCTCGTACCTCGCGCGCTGCTCGGGCGAGGCGCTGTCGGTGGGGATCACGACGAGCCCCTGCGAGACGCGGGCGCGGTCGCCGTCCGGGTGGTGGGCGCGGAAGGCCCGTACGTGGGAGAGCTGGACCTCGGCGAAGTCCTCCAACTCCTCCGCCTTGACGACGCTGCTGGTCAGGAAGTTCATGCCGTGCTCGCCCGCCCACCGCGCCGACCGAAGGCTGCCGCCGCCGTACCACATACGGCGGCCCAGGCCGGGGGAGTGCGGCTGTACGCGGTCCGAGAAGACCTCGAAGCCCTCCGTCCCGCTGAAGTCGGTGGCCGGTTTGCCGCGCACGAAGTCCAACAGCCTTTCCAGGCGGGCGTATCCGAAGTCCTCGCTCTCGCCGGTGTCGGGATAGAGAGCGTGCTTCACCCGCTCGTAGCGCAGGGGCGGGCCGACGCTGACTCCCGGGTTGAGGCGGCCGCCGGCCAGCACGTCGACGGTGGCAAGGTCCTCGGCAAGGCGCAGCGGGTTCTCCCAGCCCACGGGGATGACCGCCGTCCCGAGCTCGATGCGGCGGGTGCGCTGCGAGGCGGCGGCCAGGACGGCGACGGGCGAGGAGATGCCGTACTGGAGATGGCGGTGGCGCAGCCACGCGCTGTCGAAGCCCAGCCGCTCGCCCAGTTCGATGATGCCGAGTGTGGACTCGTGGCCACGCCCGGGGTCGTCCTCGTCGAAAAGGCCGATGGTCAGGAAGCCCAGCTTTTGCAGGGGGCGTGAAGGCAGTGGCACAGGCTCCTCCATCGTTCGCGGCACGCCGCGTCGAACACCGGCGCCACCGCAGATTGTCGCAGGCGGTCATGGTGGGCCGGCGGGAGGACCGGGCAGGTCAGGCGGCCACGGCGCCCGGCGTCCGTGAACCGTGCCGTGCGGGACTTCGCGAAGGCACTGCGCGACACGGTCCGGGCATGGCACCGTGGACGGAGGGTCTGGCCCGTCGCTCCCCCCGTGGTGACGGGTCAGACCTCTCCGCCGCCCGACGCCTTCCCGCGGTCGGCCGGTGCCCGTTCCCTGCGGGCGGGCTCACCGCGCCCCGCAGTCCTCGATGACCCAGGAGCCCGTTCTCGCGGCGGTATGAGGCACGGGGCGAGCCCGGCAGGAAAGCCGCCGATCCCGCTCTCGCGACGGTGTGGCGCACGAGCCCGGCAGGAAAGCCGCTGATCCCGGATCTATCGTGAAGAACGGCCGGTCCGTGCCGGAGCCGGAGGACCCGATGGCGAACGACTCGACGGCGGCCCTGTGCCGTCCCGATGAGGAGGAACCGGATGAACGGCACGATGTACGCGGTGCGCGGTCATCGGCGGGGCGGGCCGGAGGAGCTGATGTACGAGGTCGCGCCGAAGCCGGCCCCCGGTTCCGGTGACGTGCTGGTCGAGGTGCGGGCGGCGTCGGTCACCTCGGGGGAGCTGGGCTGGGACGCGACCTGGACCGACAGTTTGGACGGCAGCGGCAGCCCGCGACTGCCGATCGTGCCGTCCAAGGAGTTCTCCGGTGTCGTGGCCGAGCTCGGGCACGGTGTCGCGGACTTCCGGCCCGGTGAGGCGGTCTACGGCCTGATTCCCTTCACCCGGGACGGGGCAGCGGCCGAATACGTGACCGTTCCCGCGGCGGATCTCGCCGCGAAGCCTGGGTCGCTCGACCACGAGCGGACGGCCGCGTTGCCGCTCGCGGGTCTGACGGCATGGCAGGGGCTGGTCGAGCATGCCGGCATCGCGCCGGGGCAGCGGGTGCTGGTGCACGGCGGGGCGGGTGGCGTGGGCTCGTTCGCGGTGCAGGTCGCGGCCGCGCTGGGGGCCGAGGTGACGGCCACCGCGGCGGCCCGGGACGCGGACTTCGTGCGTGGCCTGGGAGCGGAGACCGTGATCGACTACGCCGGGCAGCGCTTCGAGGCCGAGGTGAAGGACGCGGACGTCGTCTTCGACACCGTCGGCGGCGACACGCAGGCCCGTTCCTGGCAGGTCCTGCGCCCGGGCGGAGTCCTGGTCGGCGTCGTCGCGCCGCCGACGCCGCCGGACGGGGTGGACGCCCGCGCGGTGTTCTTCGTGGTCGAGCCGGACCGCGCCGGTCTGGAGGAGCTGACGGCACTCGTCGAGGCGGGCCGGCTGGTCCCGCAGGTCGACCGCATCGTTCCGCTGGAGAGCGCCCCCGGGGCCTACGCGGCCCTCGAACGGGAGCACCGGCGGGGCAAGATCGTACTGCGGGTCTCCTAGGCCTGGACGCCTTCCCGAGGCCGCCCACAGTGGTGCCGTGGGGTCGGCACATGTGACAGCCGCCCCCGTGCTGTGGTGCCGAAGGGCCGTCCCGAGTGGCAGCCGCCCCGGTGCCGTGGGGGTACCAGCCGCTGCGCTTGCCGCCGCTTGCCGCGGGTCGGTCGTCCCGCGTGACAGCTGCCCTGATGCCGTGGTTCCTCCCGCGTGACGGCCGCCTTGGTGTCGTGGGTTGTCCGGTGTGGCAGCTGCCTTGGTGTCGTGGGTCGTCCCGCGTGACAGCTGCCCCGGTGCCGTAGGGCCGTCCCGGGCGACGGTCGGCCCTTGTGCCGTGGGGGCCGTCACACGTGACAGCGAGGGTGAACAAGCGCTTAGATAGTGAGCCCGACCTCGTCCGCGCGTGCTGGAGGCCCCGTTGTTGTTCACATCCGTCGACGACGTCTCCGCACGGCTCGCCGACGCGGGCTATCTGGCGTCGCCCGCCGTCGCCACGACGGTCTTCCTGGCCGACCGCCTCGGCAAACCGCTCCTGGTGGAGGGCCCCGCCGGTGTGGGCAAGACCGAACTCGCCAAGGCCGTCGCACAGGTCGCCGGAGCCCGGCTGATCCGCCTCCAGTGCTACGAAGGCGTCGACGAGTCGCGGGCGTTGTACGAGTGGAACCACGCCAAGCAGCTGCTGCGCATCACCGCGGGGCGCGACGAGACGTGGGACGAGACGCGCACGGACATCTTCAGCGAGGAGTTCCTGCTGGCGCGGCCGCTGCTGACCGCCATCCGCGGCGACGACCCGAAGGTCCTGCTGATCGACGAGACCGACAAGGCCGACGTCGAGGTGGAGGGCCTGCTGCTCGAAGTGCTCAGCGACTTCCAGGTCACGGTCCCCGAGCTGGGCACGATCTCGGCGACCCGTCGTCCCTTCGTGGTGCTCACCTCGAACGCGAGCCGTGAGCTGTCCGAGGCCCTGCGCCGCCGCTGCCTCTTCCTCCACATCGGCTTCCCGGAAGAGGAGTTGGAGCGCCGGATCGTACGGCTGAAGGTGCCCGGGCTCGACGAGGCGCTCACCGAGTCCGTGGTGCGGGTCGTCGGGGCGCTGCGGGAGATGGACCTGCGGAAGGTCCCCTCCGTCGCCGAGACCATCGACTGGGCCCGCACGCTGCTCGCGCTGGGCGCCGACACCCTCGACGAGAGCGTCGTGCGCGACAGCCTCGGCGTGATCCTCAAGCACCAGGACGACGTACTGAAGGCGGCGGCCAAACTCGACCTGGGCGCCGTGTGAACGCCGCGGCGCCGACGGCCGGTGTCGCCGACCGGCTGACGGGACTCGTCGGCGCGCTGCGCTCGCACGGCGTGCGGATCGGCACCGGCGAGACCGTGGACGCCGCGCAGGCGGTGGCGGCGCTGGGCTTCGCGGACCGTGACCGGCTCCGTGAGGGACTGGCCGCCACCCTGCTCCACAACCCGGGCCAGCGGCGGGTGTTCGACCCCGTCTTCGACGTGTACTTCCCGCGCGGTGTCGGGGCACCGGACGGCGTGGAGCCCGCGGACCGGGACGATCTGCGGGACCGACTCACGGCCGCCCTGGCCGCCAACGACCAAGCCCTCATGGGTCAGTTGGCCATCGAGGCCGTCGACGGATTCGGCGGCTACGGCGGTACGACGGCCACGGACGGCTGGTCCTCGTACCAGACGCTCGACCGGCTGCGACCGCAGACGCTGATGGCCCGCGCACGGGACACGCTCCGTGCGCAGGGCGGTGGGGCCGGGTTCACCGACCGGCTGCTGGAGGACGAGATCCGGCGGCGCATCGAGGTGTTCCGCGCGCAGGTCGCCACGGAGGCGCGGCGCCGGATCGCCGAGCGGCGCGACCGCGACGAGATCGCCCGGCGCGCGGTGGCCCCGACCGCCGACCGCGTCGACTTCCTGTTCGCCGGCCGGGACCGGCTCGCCGAACTGCGCAAGGTCGTACAGCCGCTCGCCCGCAAACTGGCCACCCGCCTCGCCGCGCGCCGCCGCCGTGCCAGTCGCGGCACCATCGATCTGCGGCGCACTCTGCGCGGATCGCTGTCCACGGGCGGTGTGCCGATGCGCCCCGTGCTGCGCAGGCGCCGTCCCGTGCGGCCCGAACTGGTGCTGCTGTGCGATGTGTCGGGGTCGGTCTCGGGCTTCTCCGACTTCACGATGCTGCTGGTGCAGGCGCTGCACGACCAGTTCAGCAAGGTGCGGGTGTTCGCCTTCGTCAACCGGGTCGACGAGGTGACCGGGCTGATCGGGCCCGGCGCCGCCGACCCCGGGGGACTGAGTGCCAGGATCCGCTCGGAGGCGACGATCACGGGCTGGCACGGCAGCAGTGACTACGGCGTCGCGTTCGGCGAGTTCGCCGAGCGGTACACAGGGGCGGTCGGCTCCCGGACGACCGTCTTCGTGCTCGGCGACGCCCGTACGAACATGAGCGATCCGAACCTGCCGGCGGTCCGGCAGCTCACCCGGCAGGCCCGCCGTGCCTACTGGCTGAACCCCGAGGCCCGCTCGCAGTGGGGCACGGGCGACTCGGCGGCGCTCGCCTACGCCGAGCTCGTCGAGATGCACGAGTGCCGCAACGCCCAGCAGCTCAGCGCGCTGATCGGCCGGCTTCTTCCCGTCTGAACAACCGTGAGTTCGGCGGGTGTCGGGTTCTCACGGCGCGAGGAGCCTGCGCAGCCACGTGACGCGGGCGGCACGCGCGGTCCGCGCGAGCGCGGTGTGCGGGGCGAAGGAGTCGAAGCCGTGGAAACCGCCGGGCCACACATGCAGCTCGGCCACTCCGCCGGCCTGCCAGATCCGCGACGCGTAGTCGACGACCTCGTCCCGGAAGGTCTCCGCGGATCCGACGTCGAGAAAGGCCGGGGGCAGTCCGGACAGGTCCGAGGCCCGCGCCGGAGCGGCATAGGCGGGCACGTCCGGGCCGCCGCGGGATGCGCCCAACAAGGCGGTCCAGGCAGTCGAGTTGGCCGTACGGTCCCAGGCGCCGACGCCCGCCATCTGGTACGCGGACGGAGTGTCGTTGCGGTCGTCGAGCATCGGATACATCAGGACCTGCCCGAGCGGCCGTGGTCCCTCGCGGTCCCGGGCGAGCAGGGCGAGCGCCGCGGTCAGGCCGCCGCCCGCGCTGGCGCCCGCGACGACGATCCGCTCCGGGTCGCCGCCGAACTCCCCGGCGTGCCGCGCCGTCCACAACAGACCGGCGTAGACATCCTCCACCCCGGCCGGGTACGGGTGTTCGGGCGCCAGCCGGTACTCCACGGACACCACGACCGCGTCCAGTTCCTGAGCCCATTCCAGGACGATCTCCACCCCGGCCCGGTTGGTACCGAGGACCATGCCTCCGCCGTGGGAGTGGTAGATGACCGGGCGCGGCCCGTTCGTCGGGGGCGCGAGAGGCCTGAGGACGAACAGCGAGATGTCGGGAGCACCCTTCGGCCCCGGAACCGTCAGGTCGGTGGTCTCGAAGGCGCCGCCGCCGGTGAGGTCGTACGCGGGCACCGCGAGTTCCGGTTCCGCGCGCAGGGCGGCGATGTCCGCCAGGCTCGGCCCGGACGGCACGGACCGGCCGACCGCCGCGAGGGCGACACCGAGTTCGGGGTCGAACGGGGGCGGTACCAACAGCATGACGTCTCCTCGTGGCGAGCCCGGCGGCTCACTCGACCATGATCGGGCGCCGTGCTCCCGGACCGGGAGCCGCCGTAAGGCGGAACCTGCCCGCGACCCGGCGGACCATGCGCGCCGCGGTGACGCCCGAAGGCGCCACCGCGGCGAACCGGGGATCAGTCAGCCGCCGATACGGTGATCGGTCAGCCGTCGATGCGGTGGGTCGTCCAGAACGACGTCAGGTCCGTGGTCGTGGCGGCCTGGGCGGCCGCCTTGAACTCGGCCGTGGTCGAGACGCCGTACCAGTGCGACGTGGCGTAGTCCTTGAGGAGCTTGGCCATGGCGGTGTCGCCGAGTACGCGCCGCAGGTCGTGCAGGGCGCACTTGCCGTAGCCGTAGACGACGGTGGAGTAGCGGGACGAGTGCGCGTCCCAGTAGGCCATCGAGTTGGTGATCTTCTCGGCGGACGAGGCCCAGGAGGTGCTGTTCCAGCAATTGGTGCCGGTGAGGCCCTGCGCCAGGTCGGTGGCATAGTCGGTGAACGCCTCGTCGAGCCACGGGCTGTTGTACTCGTCGTCGCCGACGATCCCGTAGAACCACTGGTGACCGATCTCGTGGGTGAGCGCCGTGGTGCTGACCAGGTCGAGGACGAACCCGGGGTACTCCATGCCGCCGAACCAGTAGTTGTTGTCGATCACCGCGTCCAGCTCGCCGTACGGGTAGGCGCCGAAGCGTGCGGCGTGGGCGTCCACGGCGGACTTGGCGGTGGTGAGCATGGACTGGGCGTTGGCGGAGCTGATGCCGGTGACGGAGTAGATGTTGATCGCGGTGCCGGCGGAGGAGGTGCCGGAGATCTTGGTGAACGGCCCGGCGGCCCAGGCGAAGTCACGGACCTTGGACGCGGTGGCCGTGGTGATCGTGCGGCCGCTGGAGCCGGCGGTGTCGACCGAGGTGCCGGTGGCCGGGACCAGCAGGCTCGTCGGGTGGTCGAGGGTCACCTTGAAGTCGGCGGCCAGAGAGTAGAAGGACTCGCCGCTATTGGTGTACGGGTCCAGGTGCCAGCCGGAGCCGTCCTTGACCGCGAGCACGGGCAGCGCGTTGCCGATGTTGTTGAAGGCCCCGTCGTAGCCGAACCGGTCGGCGCCGCTGGGCACGGTGATACCCAGGTCGAAGCCGATCGTCGCGCTCTGGCCCTGTGCCACCGGTGACGCGAGGCTGATCTGGAGGGCCGTGCAGCCGACCGAGAGGGCGCCCGCGGTGCCGCCGCTGACGTTGCTGACGGCGATGGGCATCGCGGAGCAGGTGCCGTGGTAGTTGTCCCACAGCCTCAGGTACACCTCGCTGAGCGCGGTGGAGGAGGCGTTGGTGAAGGTCACGCTCTCGTGACCGGTCCAGCCGGTGCCGCTCGTGTTGCTGGTCAGACTGACCGTGTACGCGGGCGCGGCCGGGGTGCGGGTGGAGTCGGTCGGCGGGGTCGTGTCACCGGAGGTGTTGAGGGCGATGTCGTCGAGGACGAAGCTGGTCTGGAGGCTGGAGTCCTCGGTGCCGGTGAAGGCGACGGTCACCGTCTGGCCCGCGAAGGCCGACACGTCGAACGTCTTCTGGGCGTACCCGGAGGCCTTGTTGAGGTTCGAGTACGTCGCCAGCGTCGTGCTGCCGATCTTCGCCGTGAGCTTGTCGTAGGCCGTCGACGAGGTCGTCTCAGCCGTATCGATGTGCAGCCAGAAGGTGAGGCTGGCGCTGCTGCACCCGGACGGGATCGTGACGCTCTGCGAGAGCGTGTCGGTGTGGGTGCTGCCGACGCCGTCCAGCCAGGCGAAGCTGGTGCCGCCATGGGCGCTCTGGCCCGTGCGGCTGGTGATGACGGTGGTAGAGGACTGGGTCCAGGGCGAAGTGCCGCTCTCGAAGCCGCCGTTGGTCACCACCTGGGCCGGTGTGCAGGCGGCCGCGGCCGCCGGTGCGGTACGCGGCGAGGCCGCCGCGGGGGTGCTGGGGAGCGAGACTGCGGCCAGGGCGGCGACGACGAGGACGCGTGCCGCCAGGGCCTTGAGGGGGGTCGGTCTCACACGAAACTCCTTTGAAGCGGCCGGGATTCCGGCCTGCTCGGTGGCCGCCCGGGACGACTGGGGTGCGCCGCTGGGTGGCCGCGGGCCGCGCGCGGGTGCGCGCGGTCGCTTGGTGAGATTTCCGTGCCGTCACCCTGGGGTCAGGGCGACGGCACCAGGAAGCCTCGCAGATTTGACCGAGACATGCCATCAAGGGGATGGAAAGGAGGTCCGCGTCCTGGAAACGAGGTCGGAGGTGCCGCTCAGGACTCCGGTTCGTTCAGGGCGGGTGTCAACCGCGCCCACGGATTGGGGAGTTCACCCGTCACCGGCCCGGCCACCGCCGCACCGCGCTCACGCGCGGTGCGAACGGCGAGCGGAACGAGCGCCTCGGGGACGCCGTAGACCAGATGACAGAACCGCTCGGGCGGATGCCGCGCGGTCCACGCCGGTCTGCTGAACGCCGACACATAGGTGGACCAGTGACCCTCGAACGTGACGAGCAGATCGGCGAAGCGGGCGTACCCCGGCGCCGGGTGGACACCCGTGTTCAGCACGACCGGAGCCGCGCCGAGCCGGCGCAGACTCTGCACGAGGCGTTTGCAGCCGGGCAGTGCCTCCGGGGTCGGCGCCACCTGGTCGAGGAAGCACCCCTCGGTCCCGTACCAGTCCCGGTGCCGCAGCACCTCGTCCGCGACGAGGTCCGGATCGCGTGCGCCGTAGTCGGTGTCGACATAGCCGAGCAGCCGGGCGCCCGCCGACCGCAGCGCGTCCGCCGCCGCGGTGAACGCGGGGTCCGGGCCCTCGCCCGGCCCGTCGGCCGGGTTGATGACCACCCCGTACGTACGGTCGGCCGACCTGATCAGACGGTGCCAGGCGCCGGGGTCCTCGCCCGGGTGGACGTACAGCGGAATCAGCAGGCTCATGGCGTCCGGTCGTCTTTGCGACGCGGCGCAGGAGCCGTCCCCGTCACGGCCGTCCAGAGGGCCGCCAGGGAGTCGTCCAGCGTCAGAGACGGCCGCCAGCCGAGGGCTTCCCCGGCGGCGGTGATGTCGGAGCACTGCCACGACACCTCGCCCGAGCGGGCGGAACCACCGCCGTTCTCCTCGATCCGCCCGCGGAACCCGGCGGCGCGCGCCAGACCGTCCACCAGGTCGCGCACCGGAACGGCCTTTCCGCCCCCGATGTTGAGGACCCGCGGCAGCCGTCCGGGGGTCGTCGCAGCAGACACCGCCGCCCGCGCCACATCGCGTACGTCCACGAAGTCGCGGTACGCCGACAGGTCGCCCAGACGGATCACCGCGTCCGGGTCGGTGCCGGCCTCGCGGAGCAGTCCCGCTATCCGCCCCGGCAGCCCGGCGGCCGGCGCTCCGGGCCCCACCGGGTTGCCCACCCGCAGTACGACGGCGTCGAGGCCGGAAGTGGTGACGGTGACCGTACCGGCGAGCTTGGTGGCCCCGTACGGGGTGAGGGGACAGGTGGCCGCGGACTCCGTGACGTCGGTGTCGCGGACACCGGGACCGTACTCGGCGGCCGAGCCCAGATGGACCAGCCGGGCGGCCGGCGCAGCCTCGCGCAGCGCCGCACAAAGAACGGCGGGGCCACGGGAGTTGACCTCGGCGAGAGTCACGGCGTCACCGCCGGTCGCGCCGGCGCAGTTGATGACGGCGTCGGGTGCGGCCGCCGCCAGGGTCGGAACCAGTCGCTCCTTGCGAGCGGTGGCCAGGTCGATGCCGAACTCCGCGGCGGGTGAGCGGCCGCCGCCGAGCACCTGCACACCCGGAAGGGTGTGCAGGTGCTCGACGACATGGCCGCCCAGATAGCCGGTGAAGCCCAGGACGAGAATGCGCATGCGGTGGTCAGGCTCCCTTGAGCAACAGCGACTTGCGAGTGGTGAATTCGGCGTTGGCCCGGTCGTAGTCGTCCGGGCGGCCGATGTCGAGCCAGTACCCGTCGAAATCGTAGGCGTGCGGCTCGTTGCGGCTCCGCAGCAGGTCGAGGACCAGCTCGTCGAAGCCCAGCGGCAGCCCCGGTGTATAGCCTTCGAGCGTGGACCGCGACAGACCGTACACGCCCATCGAGACGCGGTAGTCGATGCTCGGCTTCTCGGTGAAGGCGACCACCTTGCTGTCGTCGGTGGTCAGGACACCGAAGTCGATCTGCACCTTGCGCGCGTACGTCGCGATGGTCAGCGGCGCGCCCGAACTCCGGTGCCGCACAAGGACGTCGCCGAAGTCGAGATCGGTGAGCACGTCGCCGTTCATCACGAGGAACGACTCGGGCAGCTGGTCGCGCATGGTCAGCAGGGGGCCCATCGTGCCGAGCGGGCTCTCCTCGGTGGAGTAGCCGACGGCCATGCCCCACTGGGACCCGTCTCCGACGTAGGCGCGGATGATCTCGCCCAGGTGGCCTATGGCGATGGTGCAGCTGGTGAACCCGGCCGAGGCGAGCTGGCGGAGAACGATCTCCAGGATGGCGTGCTGGTCGCCGATGGGAACGAGCGGCTTGGGCAGCGCGGTGGTGTAGGGCCGCAGCCGGACGCCCTTGCCTCCCGCCAGAATCACTGCGTGCATGAGGCTCCTCCTTCGTGGGACGTGCCGGACGGGGTCAGATGTTGTAGATGCCGGTCTTGTAGCGGGCCAGGTTCGCCGGTTCGCGGAAGAACTCCACGGTCTGCGCGAGTCCTTGGGCCAGGTCGTGGCCGGGGCTCCAGCCGGTCGCCCCGGTGAGCCGGGTCGCGTCGGCGACCAGCCGCATCACCTCGGATTTGGCCGGCCGGATGCGCCCCGCGTCCTCGCGCACGTCGAGGGCGGTGTCCATCACCTTGCCGATCAGCGCCACCAGGTCGCCGACCGAGATCTCGCCGCCGGTACCGGCGTTGAAGGTCCGGCCCACGACCCGCTCCGCGGGCGCCGTGCCCACGGCGAGGAACGCCTGCGCGGTGTCCTTGACGAAGGTGAAGTCGCGGGTGGGCCGCAGATCGCCGAGGGTGATGGTGCGTTCGCCCGCGGCCACCTGGCCGATGACGGTGGGGATGACCGCGCGCATCGACTGGCGGGGGCCGAACGTGTTGAACGGCCGAAGCGTCACCACGGGCGTGTCGAAGCTCGCGTGGTAGCTGTCGGCCAGCCGGTCCCCGCCCGCCTTCGAAGCGGCGTACGGGGACTGGGTGTTGATGGGGTGGTCCTCGGTGATCGGCACGGTCTGCGCGGTGCCGTAGGTCTCGCTCGTGGAGGTGTGCACGAGCCGGGGCGTGCCGAGCGCACGCACCGCCTCCAGCACATTGAGCGTGCCGGTGACGTTGGTGTCCACATAGCTGTGCGGCGCTTGGTACGAGTACGGGATCGCGATGAGCGCGGCCAAGTGGTAGACGCAGTCGGCGCCTTCCACAAGACCGCGGACCGAGCCCGGATCCCGGACGTCGCCGAGGACGATGTCCACCTGATCCAGGACATCGGGGTGCAGGGTCTCAAGCCAGCCGTACGAGGAGAAGGAGTTGTACTGCGCCATGGCCCTCACCCGATGCCCGGAGGCGACCAGCGCCTCGGTGAGGTGGGAGCCGATGAAACCCTCGGCTCCGGTGACGGCGGCGAGTGGTTCGGTAGTCAACTCGTAGGTCCTTCCGGTTGGTTGTTCACGTGATGTGCGTATTCGGATGCGTGCGCGGCGGCCGTCCGGGCTTGTCCGGGCGAGCCGTGCGCGGTGGTTCAGGCGTGTGGTGCCGGTCGCCCCAGCAGCCGCACGGCACACGCCGTGAGACAGAGGGCGGCCGTGCCGCAGAACAGGGTCAGTACGACGGCGCTCGGTGGGGAATGGAGCACGGCGGTCGAGGCGGCCCCGCAGGCCGCCGTCAGGCAGACCGCGGCCGGCGGCCAGGCCACCCCGAAGGCCTGGAGCAGCAACGCGGTCCACAACGTGGCCGCGAGCAGCAGCAGCGGGGCCGGCTCCGCGCCGGTGAGCAGGGCCGCGGGCAGCAGCGGGAGGACGTAGACGAGCAGGCAGAGGCCGAGGATTCCGGTCGACCGCAGCAGGAAGGCGGCCGGAGTCGCCGTCGCCCGCAGTGCCGCCACCGACATCCCGCGATACCGGTACAGCAGCCACTCCGCCGGTCCCATGCTCACGGTCAGCACGATCACCGCGTAGGGGTGCTGTCGTCCCTCCAGCAGCACCAGCACCCCGGCGGACAGTCCGAACAGGCCGTACGGCAGCGACCGCAGCAGCGACGGACGGGCGCCGTCCTGGACCGGCGGGGCGGCGAGCGTGGCCCGCACCGCCCAGCCGGCCGCTGCGACCGCGCCGAGTACGGACAGCAGCGGCAGGGCGATGCGCGGCACGGTCCCCGGGTCCCACCAGGGCAGTGCCACCGCGCCGGCGATCAGCGGGGTGAGCGCGGCCAGCAGCAGCCGCTCCCCGCCCAGCACCAATAGCACCCCGGCCGCCGCGAGATACACCGACTGCGCGGCGGCGACCCCGATCGCCGTGCCGGACCCGGCGATCAGCGCCCCGGACGCCGTCGCGGCGAGCGCGCCGAGCGGCGCCCCCTTGAGCAGGGTCCGGCCCGCCTCCCGTCGGCCCGTGGTCATTCGCAGGTAGGCGCGGTGTCCGAGCGCCTGGCCCCACGCCCAGGAGACGAGTCCGGCCACCACCAGGACGTCGAGATCCCGGCCCGCGTGCCACAGCCGCCCGGTCAGCAGATAGGCGAGGCCCGGCAGGGCGAACAGCGCCCCGCGCAGCCCGCAGCGCACATGGTCCGGACGCCACGGGTTGGCCGGTCGCGGCGGCTCGGGGAAGGTGCGCGGCACCCGTTCGTACAGCGCGGAGGCGAGCGAGAAGAGGTTCGGGTGACCGTACCGCTCCTGGATGACCTCGGCGGTCAGTCCCTCCGACTCCAGCAGCGCCGCCACCTCGTACGGGTGGACGGCCGGCCCGATGCCGTCCGCCAGATCGGCGGCGAGCCGGTCGACCGCGTCCCGGTCCGCGCCCACGCCGCGCGCGGACCGGACGGGCGTACGGTCGTCGGCGAGCCGCAGGGACAGCGTGTCGCCCCCCGTGCTGCCGGGTTGCAGGGCTATCGGTCCGCTCATCCGGCCAGGCTCCTCGGCTTGGCCGGAGCCGCCGGGCCGACCGGTGCCGCGAGCGCGGCGTCGGCCGTCTCGGGAACTCCGGGGACGATCCGGCCGAGCGCCGACAGTTCCAGGTAGATGGTCCGGAAGGTGTCGACGGTCTGCCGCAGGGTGAACTGCTCGATGACCCGCAGCCGGGCCGCCTCGCCCATTGAGCGCCGCCGCCCGGGATCGCCCAGCAGCTCCAGCGCGGCGGCGGCCATGGCACCCGGATCGCGCGGCGGGACGACGAGACCGCTGTCGCCGACGGCCTCGCGCACCCCGCCCACGTCCGTGGACACGGTCGCCCGCCCGCACGACATGGCCTCGATCAGGGTGAACGGGAAACCCTCGCTGATGCTGGAGAGCATCACGACGTTGCCCGCCGCGTAGGCGTCCTTGATGTCGTCCACCCGGCCCTCGAAGGTGACCGCGTCCGCGTGTCCCAGCTCGGCGGCCAGGGCCTCGCAACGTTCGCGGTAGGCCTCGCCGCCACGCGGTGTGCCGCCGAACAACCTGAGCCGCGCGTCCGGGAGTCGGTCCCGCACGAGGGCGAACGCCCGGATCAGGGTCTCCAGGTCCTTGATCGGGTCGACGCGTCCGGCCCAGCTCAGGGTCGGCTGCTCGGGCTCCGGGCCCGCCGGCGGGAACGCGGCGGGGTCCACGCCGTTGTAGACGGTGCGGATCGACTCGGGTGCGGCGCCGCCCTGTTCCTCCCACAGCCGGTTGTAGCGGTTGCCCGGGGTGATCAGCGCGGCGCGCCGGTACGTCTCCTCCGCGAGCAGCCGGAAGAAGCCCAGCACGACGGCTTTCACGGGCCAGCGGTACGGGCCGGTGCGGTAGCCGAGATAGCGCTCACGCAGATAGACACCGTGCTCGGTCAACAGCAGGGGCACGCCGTGCCGTTCGAGCGCGGCCAGGCCCGGCAGTACGGCGACACCGCCGCTGACCGCGTGCGCCACCCCGTGCTCGGGCAGCGGCGCGGTCAGCGGGCGCAGCGCGTGCTCCAGCAGGGCCGTCGCGGTGATGGCGTCGTGCAGGGTCGGCCGGGCCTCGCGGACGGCAAGACCCGGGCGGTTCCACACCCCGGTCAGGATGCTGATCGCGCGGTCGCCGCGCAGGAACGGACTCAGCATTCCGCCGGCAGCCGCCTGCGCCATCGCGTAGAGAGCGGTGGCGAACCGGTCCTCGGCACACGGGTCGAGCAGAGCGGTCAGGAACTGTTCGTAGGCGGCGGCGAGTTGGTTGCGGCGCCGTCCGCGGGGCGGGCGGCCTTCCGGTGCGGGCCCCCACATGGGGACCGTGACGACGTCGACGACCTGTGCGGGGATGTCCCACACGATCGGTTCGCGTCCGGTGCCGGTGACGGCGATGACATCGAAGTCGATGTCGGGCATGCCGTCGACGAGTTGGTCGCACCAGACACTGACGCCGCCGTGACTGTGCGGGTAGGTACCTTCGGTGAGCAGGGTGACGCGCGTTGAGCTGAGGCTGCGCGCGCCGCGGGGAACGTGCATGTGATGTGCTCCACGGCCGAGGTTGGGGTGGTCGAGCCCGTCCCGGCCGCGGATGGCGCGGCCGGGACCTTCGGTCGGTGCGCGGCTCAGTTGTCCGGGCTGTAGGGGACCTGCTCGGTGACGCCCGCCGGCACTCGGGTGTCCGGCGCGCCGCTGGTTGCGGGCTGCCGTGCGGCGTCGACGGTCGAGGACAGGGAGGGGGTGGACGCCGGCAGGCCGAGCGTGAGCGAGGTGCCGGCCGGTGTCGTCCATCCGGAGACCTCGCCGGCGTAGGCGTCGCCGAAGCCCGCTGTGCCGTTCGTGGTGCCCGTGGGCATCGTGGCGGTGACCGCGACCCCGTTCGGCGCCTGGACGGTGACGGTGTCACCGACGCGGTAGGCGGTGACCTGGCCGGCGTCGACAGCGGCCTTCCAGGCGGCCCGGCGCCGCAGTTCGACGCCGATGTCCTTCATCCGCAGGTTCACCACCGGGGTGTCGTCCGCGAACAGGCTGTCGTAGCCGTCGAGGACGCCGTCGAGCACCGGGTAGGCGATGCGCTCCTCGGCGAGGTTCGACTGGTGGATGAAGTGCGGCTTGGGGTCGTTGGCGAGCACATGCCCGAGGTCGATCCGGGTCTCCAGCGGCACGACGTAGTCGGTGTAGCCCGTGCCGGTGCTCAGCGGCGCCGGCAAACAGGTCGAGGTGTCCGGGTGGTCCTCGCAGATACCGCTGCCGCCCTGGGTGCGGCCGGTGTAGATCCAGTTGTACTCGTCGACCTCTTCGGCCGCCTTCCCCGCGTTGTAGAAGACGTTCATCGGGTAGCGGGGGACGGTCGTGGCGGGACCGACCTGACGCTGGCCGGGCTCGCGGGAGTTGTCGGAGCCGAGCCAGGCGACACCGGTGTCGGTGAGGGCGAGCGCCAGGTTGGGGTTGTCGACGGGCTGTTGCGGCGAGATCTTCAGACCGGAGTGCTCACCGGTGATCAACTCCTGGTTGTCCAGGGGGAGTCCGGCGGTCCGGCCCCAGGCGCGGTTGGCCGCGATCTCGTCGGCGATCGTGGTGCGGCTGACCCACTTGGTGCTGCCGTCGGGGTTCGTCGCGCACTTCCACGGCACCACGGTGGTGTCCTGCTCGCAGCCGAGGAACGCGTGGGTGTAGGTGTGGTTGATCCAGCGGAACCGGTTCCGGTCGGCGATCAGTTTGTCGGCGAGCGGGTCGGCACCGTTGTTGTCCTCGCGCTGGTCGACGCTGCCGGCGCCGTTGTAGGCCAGGTCGAGGGTGAAGTTCCGTCTGGTCTCCCAGTCGCTCGCGTGGTCGACGTCGGCCGGGGTCATCCGGATCGGGTTCGCGACCCCCTGGTCCTGCGGGCAGTCGATGTCGCCCGGCGTGCAGTTGAGCGCGGTGTCCCAGCGGTCGTCACCGGCGAAGACATCGTCGACGTGCACGGCGAAGTAGTTGCGCGAAGCGCCGAGGTGCACGCCCCCGGTCATCCACTCCACGATTCCGCGCGCCAGCAGCCGGAACTGCTGCTGGTACTGGTTGTACACGAACGTGACGACGAGCTCACGCCGTCCGTCGTGCCGGTACTCGCCCACGAGGGAACCTCGCGTCGACTGTCCCGGGATCGGCGCGTCGACGTACGGAGTGAAGTCCGCTCCCGCGGCGGGCGTCGACAGGTAGGCGTAACTCTCGCCCACGTCCGGGGAGTTGTCCTCGAACGGCACCGTCCCGTCCAGATAGCCGAAAGGTCCGGCCTTGCCGGCCGTCGTGACCTGCGCCTGTACGCCGTCGAGGCTGCCGGAGTAGCCGCCGAAGACGGGGTACTGGAGTCCGGCCTCCGGACGAGCGTAGGTGTACGCGTCGACCTGTGGGATCGCGTACGTCTGTTCGTAGGCCGCGAGGGCCGCCATCTCGGCCGAGTTCGCCGCGAAAGGATTGTCGTTGGGCAGCACGACGGCCTGGAACTTGGCGCGCGGCACGCCGTCCACGGTGTCCGCGAGAAAGCCGGCGTCGATCACCGGCCGTCCGGACTGCTGCAGGTCGACCTCGGTGTACGGCGTGCCGGCGGCGGAGAGCTCGGCGGCGATGGCGTCGGTCGCCGGACCGCCGTCGCTCGCGATCAGGACCCGCAGGTCGATGCGGGGTGTGGCGGTGTCCGCGTGCGCCGCACCGGCTGGTAAGCCGAACGAGGCGATGAGCGCGCCGACCGTGAGCGCGGTCGTGCGAATAGTCCGCTTCATGCGGTGAAGTCCCCTCCCCGGGCAGGGGTGAGTGCTGCTCCCATGGAGCCGACCACCCCCTGGCGCGACGCCACAGCCCCCCTCAGACGTGGTCGTCAACGCGTTCGTCGCGTCACATAGTGAGGTCTCTGTGTAGCTTTCGTGCGCCTGCTGCGAAACATGACGGAAAAGAGTGGGTATCGAACGAGTGGTCATCGCGCGCCGGGACGGATGCGCGGCCGTCACTGTGGGGCAGGGGGTGATTACCACGCGAAACGTTACTGTGCTGGCCACGGCGCGGGACGGACCCGATCTGGAACGCCGAGGTCCGCCCTGCCGGGGCGTCAGTGGTCCAGACCGCGAGGGGTTTTGGCTGAATGATCGGTTTTTGGTCACACTGACCCGTACCTGTGAATCGCCCGTGTGCCGACGGGGCGGCCGGTCCACGCGATCCGCGTGGACCGGCCGCCCCGTGGACGGCTCGTCAGATCTGCGCTGCGCCGCGTGTCATGCGACGTCAGTCATGTGTTCCGTCCCTGTGATCAGGCGCAGAGCACGCGGGTCTCGGGCGCGTACACCGGACCGCCGTTGGTGTTCGTGCTGTCGCTGAACTCGGCGTAGTAGTACGAGTAGAAGCCGATGTTGCCGTTGCAGCCGGAGTCGGCGGCGACCTGGAGCGTGAGCGTGACGGTTCGGCTCTGGCCGGGCGGGATGGTGGACCCGTAGTTCGGGCCGAGGTTGGTGGGTCCCGTGCCCGAACACGGAACGCTGCCGGCGGTCGAGGCCAGGTTGCAGCCGGTGAAGCTGTACTTCAGATCGGGCCGTTGGGTGGTCAGCCAGGTCGGCTCGATCGTCTGGTAGACGAACCAGACGTCGTACGTCCTGTGGTTGGTGATCGTCATCGACAGGTTCACCGTGCCGCCGGGGAGGACCGTCGCGCTGTCCGTGGTGAACGTCAGATCGGCCGGAGCCGGGTCGGCCGCGCTCGCGGTGGGGGCCAGGCCGAACAGGGCGAGGGCGAACGCGAGGACGAAGGCGAGGGCGGAGGCGAGACCGAGACGTCTCAACTGTGTTGATCGCATGGCCCGGGAGGCTAGGCAAGCCGCGAACGCACCGTCTGCCCCGATGTGGGCACGGAGAGTGATGTCCGGCCGGAAGTGGATGTCCTGCGGCGAGGGTGTGGAGGCGTCGGGGGGAGCGGCCGCTTCCCTGGATTCCCGCACGGTGATGCGGAGTCGGGGGACCGGCGCGGTGGGGCGGGGCGGCGCCGGAGAGCCGCGTGGTCCTGCCGCCGCTATTGGCGGATACCGAACGCACCTCGGTCCGCGCCCCGCTCACCGGTGAACCGGGCGCGGCCGTCAAATCGGCCAAGCCGGTCTTTTCCGGCCGGGTTCCCACTCTCCCCGGCAGCGCCTCCCGCCCCGTCCGAAACACACCTGCATGAACGGGGGGAGTGCGGGCAGAAGGACTCGCAGACCGCTCGTGGAGGCCTCCCCCCGGCAGCCACGAGCTCTCGGCCCCGCCCGTGACTCCACTCCCCCCCCGGGGTCGCGCGGCGGGGCCGCCGCATTCTCGGCCAGCGGGATCCCGAGGGGCGGGCCGGCGTGAAGGCGGGGGTGTCGTCCACGCCCGCGACGGGAATTCGGTGAATTTCCGGGGAGCGGGTGTCAGCGGCCGGGAAAGGGACACCCGTCGGCCTTCGGCGGAAAACACGCTGAGGAAAGGATGACCGTGATCCGGTCATCGAAGCGCTCACGTGCGGCCCCGTGTGAGACGGCGGCGTGCGTCCGCGGACGAGTGGAGGACTTCTTCGTGAACGAGAACCTTTGGGGTTACGGCCCGACCAGCGGTCACACGGCCGACGACGACCTCACCGGCTATCGGGTGGACGCGACCGACGGCCACATCGGGAAGGTCGACAAGCACTCCGACGAGGTCGGTTCTCAGTACATCGTCGTCGACACCGGCGTCTGGATCTTCGGCAAGGAGGTCCTGCTGCCCGCCGGGACGATCACGTCGATCAGCCACGAGGACAAGACCGTCCAGGTTGCCCGGACCAAGGACGAGATCAAGTCGGCACCGGAATTCGACAAGGAAAAGCATCTCGGAGATCCGCATTACCGGGACCAGCTCGGCGGCCATTACGGCTCCGGCCACTGACGCGAAGCGAACCGCCGGTTCCGCCCGTATTCCGGGTGGCACCGGCGGTTTTCGCTGCCGCCGATCGCCGTGGAAATACGGCGCCGCACAATAAGGGACCCCGGCTGGACGGGGGAGACCAGCCGGGGCCGTTCATGCGGTGCGCGGAGGGCGGTCACCACTCGGCTCCACAGGACTTCAGCCGGACGATCGTCCCCGTGGGCCGTGGGTGAGGCCCGGGGACACTGTCCCCTCCGCGCCACACTCCTTTGAACGGCCGAACGCGTCGAATTGTTCCGACCTCGGAGTCCTCGGAGTCCTCGGAGTCCCCGGAGGCCCGCGCTGTGCGACGCGCGGTACGCGGGTACGCGGGTACGCGGGCAAGGTCTTCCGGCGTGGCCCCGCATCCGCCCGGCGCGCCCGACGGGAAGATCGGTTCAGGAGGGCGCGTGCGACGGCGCGGGGCCGTCGGCCTGTGCCCGGACCACCCACGCGCGCCGACCGGCGCGCGGAGGGACCGGCTGCTCGGAGGATGATGCCCATGACCGCGAAGCGCGGTGTGTCCGATGTCCTGGTCGTCGGCGGCGGGCTCGCCGGTCTGGCCTGCGCCCGCGATCTCACCGCGTACGGCTTCGGGGTCCGCGTCCTCGAGGCGTCGGACGGGGTGGGCGGCCGGATGCGCTCCGACCCGCACGAAGGCTTCGTCGTCGACCGGGGCTTCCAGGTCTTCAACACGTCGTATCCGCAGGTCCGGCGCCGAATCGCGCTGCGCGACCTGCGACTGCGGCCCTTCACCCCCGGCATCCTGGTGCACACGGAGGACGGGCCGCTGCGCTTCAGCGACCCGACCCGAGGTCCACGGCGCCTCGGCGACCTGCGTCCGGGGCGGCTCGCGGGCACCCGCGACCTGATCGCGCTGGCCGCCCTGTCCGGCCGGGACATGCTCGCTCCCGCACGATCGCTCAAGCGCGGAGAGGACCGTACGACGCGCACCGCGCTGGCCGCGGCCGGATTCTCCGAGGAGTTCGTCGAGCGGTTCTTCCGGCCCTTCCTGTCCGGAGTCTTCCTGGAGGACCAGCTGGAGACCTCGGGCCGGGTGTTCCACCTCGTCTGGCGCAGCATGCTGCGCGGCACCCTGTGCCTGCCCGGCGCCGGCATCGGGGCGGTGCCGGGACTGCTGGCCGAGGCGCTGCCCCCGGACGCCGTACGCCTGGGCACCCCGGTCATGCGGCTCACGGACGACGGCGTCGAACTGGACGCCGGAGGCGAACTCGCAGCGCGGGCCGTGGTGGTGGCCACGGGGCCGGGCGCCGCCGCCCGTCTGCTGCCCGGGCTGGATCTTCCGGCCTACCGCGTCGTGACGACGTACTACCACGCCGCGACCCGTTCCCCGCTGGCCGAACCCATCCTGCTGACGGACACGAGACGGCGCTTCCTCAACACCTGCGTCCTGAGCGAGGTGGTCCGCGGCTACGCGCCGCCCGGGATGTCGCTGATCGCCACGTCCGTCCTCGGGCACGACCAGGAGGGCCGGGAGACATGGCTGCGCGACGCGCTCGCCGACGTCTACGGCACCGACACCACGGGCTGGGACCTGCTGACCGTCCGCACCGTTCCCGACGCCCTGCCGGCGATGCCTCCCCCGCAGCCGCTCGGCCGGACCGCCCGTGTGACCCCGGGCCGCTATGTGTGCGGGGACCACCGGGCCACGGGCTCGGTCCAGGGCGCGCTGGCATCGGGCGCCCGCGCGGCACGCGAGGTCGCGAGCGATCTGGCACGGTAGACGCGTCACGCCGGTCCCCGTGCCCGCGGCATGCTCCGGACGGCGGCCCCTAAGGCAGCGTCTGTTCCGTCCAGATCGTCTTGCCCTGCGCGGAGTACCGGATGCCCCAGTTGTGGCTCATCTGCGCGCAGATGAACAGGCCGCGCCCGCCTTCGTCGGCCGTGCGGGCGTGGCGCAGGCGCGGCGCCGCTCCGCCGGTGTCGCTGACCTCGCAGGTGAGTGTCGAGTCCTTGATGAGGCGCAACCGGATCGGTGGCGCTCCGTAGCGCACCGCGTTGGTCACCAGCTCGCTGACGATCAACTCGGTGGCGAAGGCGGTCTCCTCGTCCACGCGCCACAGCCCGAGCCGGTCCCGGGCGTGGTGCTGAGCCTCCGCGGCCGCCGTGGGCACGGAGTCCAGGGCCCAGGTGGCGACCTGATCCGGCGGAAAGGCGCGGGTGCGGGCCAGCAGCAGAAGGACATCGTGATGGCCCGACGTGTCGCGCAACCTGTAGAGAATGTCGTCCCGTACGTCCCGCAGCGGGCGGTCCAGCCGGGTCAGCGCTTCGCGCAGCGGGTTCGACCGGTCTCCGTCCGGACTTTCGGTGGCCGGGAACGATGTGCTGCGCAGCGCGAGAACGCTGCCGTCCTGCATGGGGACGGAGGCGGTGGCGAAGGGAGGCCCGTCCCGGTTGCCCAGAAGAGGACCCGTCGGGATCTCCGGGACGTGCACCACACCGCCGGGGTGAGCGACGACGGGCGCGGGATGACCCGCGGCGGCCATGACGCAGACCCCATGGAGCGGGTCGTGGACCGCGTAGACACAGCTGGCCCTGAGCGGCTGCTGGTGCAGTGGATCGCCCGGCGGCAGGGCCGCCCGCTCGTGGGCGAGCCGTACGACCGCGTCGTTGAGGCGGGCGAGCAGCTCGTCGGGTTCCAGGTCGAGCGCGGCGAGCGAATGGATCACCGTCCGGAGCTGGCCCATGGCGGTCGCGGCGTCGATGCCGCTCCCGCTGACCTCCCCGATCGTCAGGGCGGTGCGAGCGCCGGGCAGAGCGAAGGCGTCGTACCAGGTACCCGCCCCCGTCTCGGCCGGGACGTGCAACGGCGCGAATTCCATGGCGGTCTGCGAGGGAGGATCCGGCGGCAGCAGGTGGCGTTGCAAGGCCGCCGCGATCGTGTGCTCGTGGGTGTAGCGGCGGGCGTTGTCGAGGCTGAGGGCGGTGTGCGTGGCCAGCTCCTGGGCGACGGCGAGGTCGTTCTCGTCGAAGGCGTCGCTCGTTCGTACGCGATAGAGGCTCAGCAGTCCGAGCACGGCGCCCCGCAGTGCCAACGGGGCGGTGAGCAGCAGGCGGGCGCCGGAGTCCCGGATGGCGCGGGCCCGCTCCGGATCGGCGTCGAGCCAGGGGGTGTTCCTGTCCAGGGCGACGGCTCGCGGCCTGAGATCGCTGAGCACCTGTGAAAACGGCGTCGGCGACGGCAGTGCCCGTACGTCGCCGACGGGATAGGCCTGCGCCATGAGGGAGTCGCTGCCGTCGCGGAAGGCCGCGCGGCGCAGCGGGATGCCGCGCCCGAGGGGACTGAGCGGAGGATTCTCACCCCGCACCACCGCGTCGACCACATCGACCACCGCTGTGTCGGCGAAATCGGGCACCAGCGCGTCCACCAGTGCCTGGCAGGTCGTGACGACGTCCAGGCTGCGCCCCACCCGCTCCCGCACCGAACTGAGCGCCGTCAGACGCCTCTTGGTCCGCAGGGGCTCCGTGATCTCGGTCATGGAGACGACCATGCCGCGCGCGCTCTTCAGCGGGAACGCAGCGACCTTCGCGAAGCGCTCGGGAGACGAACTGTCCCGTGGGTCGAGCCGTACGACATAGTCGGTGACGGACGCGCCGTCGGCGAGAGCGCCCCGCAGGACGCCTTCGAATTCCTGTGCACGGGAGGGGTGGCACACATCGGCGACCGGGCGGTCGAGAGTCTTGTCCGCCGTGATGTCGCACAACGCGCAGGCCGCTTCGTTGACGCTGAGCACACGCAACTCGGAGTCCAGGACGAAGAAGGCCTCGCGCGTGTTCGCGCGCACGATGTCGAACACCGCGGTCCGCGTGCCGTACGGGGCGCCGCCATTGTCCGCCTCGAAGACGCCCCACGCGACCGAGCCGTCGGAGAGCGGCACGACCTGGACACGGAGGTCGACCGGGTTTCCGTCGACGTCTGGGATGACCAGGGGGCCGGGGCCGGGGCCGGGGCCGGGTTCCGTACTGCGGACGGAGTCGCTGGTGTCGGAGTACCCGCTGTCGGAGGCGAGCATGGTCAGGGCCGTTCGTCCCACGGCCTCGGAATCCGATCGCAGCCAGATCTCGCGCGCTCTGCGACTCCACCGGACGACGACGCCCGCACCGTCCACGACCATCAGCGGAGTAGCACCAGTCACCGGAAATCACCCCTGCTGTGCGTCCGGCTGGGCGCCCCCGCGTCATGGGACGACTTCGACGGCTGAATCACCGGAGGAGGTCTTCTCGCGAACCATGTCCCTTTTGGTCCATAAAGTCATAATTCTACGGCGTGGCTGGACCGGAGGGCGATGTGGCAGGGGGTGGTGGGCGCCGGAGGGGCGATACGTCAGGGCGCGGCGGGCGATGCGGCCGGGTGCGGCTGGCGATGTGGTCGGGAGTGGTGGCGACCCCTGCGCACGTTCCCCGGGGGCCCTGTGGGCGCCGGGACGCTCCGTGTCACCTGCCGGGCGGCTGACCGTCGGCCGGGTGTTCCGGGGCGTGCTCGCCGCTCGGGGGCAGCAGCGACCGCAGCGCCATGTCCGTCAATTGGGCTTCCATGGCGGCCCGGTCCGGCATCACCGCGCTGCGCAGGGGGCGCCCGGCGAGCAGTGAGATCAGCCACCAGGCGGCGGTGTCCGCGTTGATGTCGTCGCGGATGTCGCCGGCGCTCTGGCCGCGGCGCAGCAGGCCCGCCAAGGCTTCGGCGAAGTTCTGGTGGATGTGTCGGGCGGCCTCGCCGAGCGCCGGGTCGTGGGCGAGGGCCGCCGCGTCGGCGAAGAGGAAACCGTGGGCGCCGCGCTGGTGGAAACGGTCCATGTGGGCCGGGTCCAGGAAGGCGGCCAGCACTTCGGGAACGGGGCGCCCGGTGTCGGCGGCCTCGGTGAGGAGCGCGGTGACAGCGGTGGTCACATGGTCGAGAGCCGCCTGGTAGAGGGCGGATTTGGAGCCGAAGTTCTGGAAGACCACCGGTTCCGTGACCCCGACCCGCCGGGCGATGTCGGAGACCTTGCCCCGCTCGTAGCCGGTCTCGGAGAAGACCTCGGTGGCCGCGGTCAGGATCGAGGCGCGCCGCTCGGCGGCGGGCATCCGAGTGCGGGTACGGGCCTTGCCCTGGTGGGCGGGGGTCTTCTCGGTGTCGGTCACACCCGCCATCGTAGGCCCCTTGCGGGTTTTCTTAGTCGAGACTAAGTTAGACCCGTACTTAGTCGTCGCTAAGTTAAGGAGTGTGGCCGGTATGTCCATCGGGCGTCTCATGCAAGGAAAACCGCACGCGGACACCCCAGGGGTGACGATCGGAGCCCCGCGCACCTACGAACTGTGCGGCGCGTTCTGTTTCGCGGGCCGACGGAACCGCGCCTTCTCCCGGCTGGCCGCGCTGAGCGGGGCCGAGACCGGGGACCGCGTGCTGGACGTGGGCTGCGGCACCGGGTATCTGACGCGGCGCGTGGCCGTCGCCGTCGGTCCGGAGGGAACGGTGACGGGCGTGGACCCCTCGCCCTCGGTGCTCGCCTACGCGCGCCGCAAGAACAGGGCCGGACAGGGTGCCGCGTGCACCTACCGGGAAGGGGTCGCGGAGGCCCTCGACCTGCCGGACGGGTCGTTCGACACCGTCGTCACCAGCTTGATGCTGCACCATCTGCCCGAAGACCTCCGGCCGGCGGCCCTCAAGGAGATGTGGCGCGTCCTGCGGCCGGGCGGACGGCTGCTGGTCGTCGAGTTCCGGCCGCCGAAGAGCGCCGTCGGGCGCCACCTGGTGCACGGCGGTCTGGGCCACGCCATGTCCCACAACCGGACCGACCTGCTGGACGATTTCATCACCGGCGCGGGCTTCGAGATTCGGGGGAGCGGCGACGTCCGCCCGTGGCTGACGTACGTCCAGGGCGTACGTCCTATGTCCAAGGGGCCCACGGAACGGCCGAGTTAGGACCGCCGGGGGCCGCGGCATCGGCCGCCGCCCCGAACGCCCCGGCCGCGTGAACTCCCGCACACCGCCGGGGCGGACGACGAAGGCCGCTACTCGCGGGCCATGTCCGACTCGGCGGAACTCGCCGCGGACTCCGCGCCGTCGACCATCTTCTGCAGATGGGCGAGGTCCGTGGAGGCCGGGCCGGGGGAGGCGGGGGCGTTCGTGGTGTCGGTGGGGCCGCCGCACGCGGTCAGGAGCAGCGCGGTCGCGGCGACGGCCAGGGCCAAGTGCCGGGCGCGCATCAGGAGTTCGCTCCGTCGTCGTGGCTCGTGCACCACTTCTGGACGTCCGCCAGATCCTTCTGGCGGCCTTCCAGGGTCGGCACGAGCGAGCGCCGGAAGGTGAGCCGGTCGTTGAGATAGGTCTCGATCTGCGTGTGCCCGGCGGACTTGGCATTGGCCACCCGCTGTTCCAGACGGGCGATGGAACCGCGTTGCGAGGCGTCCCCGTTCAGTCGTTCGAGGATGCGGTCGATCCGCTGGTCGATCTTCGGCGCGCGCTTGCAGAGCGCCTTCGCGCCGTCACCCGTCGGCGCGCCCGACGGGTGAGTCCCGGTGCCGTCGGCCGACGCGGCGCCCGCGGCGCCGAGCAGAGCGCCGACCGCCATCAGCGAGACGACGGTCGTCCTGGTCCTCGATGCCGCCGGCATCCGCGTCCTCGGCGTACTCGACATGCTGAACTCCTCTTCGTTCCGGGGGCGGTTGCCCGCACGTCCGGAAAGCTAGGAGTCCTCTTTGTGGAATTCTTGTGGCAGGACACCGGCCGTCGCGATCATCCAGTTGCGCTGCGCCGGGAGCGTCGCCGCCGTCCCGGCCCAGCCGCCCAGCAGCGGGAGCACGACCTCGATCCGGGTCCCCGCTCCGGCCGGCGGTTCGAGGACGCGGATAAGGCCCCGATGCAGGTCGATCTGCTGCGCGACCAGGGTGAGCCCGAGGCCCGAACCCGGACTGTCCGGGCGTCGCTCGAACCGTTCGAAGACCTCGGCGCGACGCTCGGGCGCGATACCCGGCCCCTGGTCGTCGACGAACAGCACGGCCTGGTCGCCGCTCGCGCGCAGCGTGACGCCGATGCGCGCCGGGCGGCCGTCGGCGCAACCGCCGTGCACCAGCGCGTTGGTGAGGAGATTGTCCAGGACCGTGCGCAGTCCGGGCTCCCAGCCGTACACCCGCAGCCCCGGCGGACAGTCGCCGACGATGTGCGCGAGCGGATGGCGCCGCCGCTGCTCCCGCACGCTCGCCTCGACGACGTCCGCGAGGTCCACCGGACCGAAGGCGTCCGCCTCGACCAGGTCACCGCGACCGAGCTCGCGCAGCATGACCAACAGTCCCAGCAGCCGGGCGTGTTCGCGGCGCAGGTCGTCGAGGACCTCGTCGCGGTCGGAAGCGGGAAGCCCCGGATGGTCGGTGAGGATCTCCAGATTGGTCTGCATGCTCATCAGCGGGGTGCGCAGTTCGTGCGCGGCGGCCGAGGCGAAGGAACGGGCGGTGGCGAGCGCCTCCTCGGTCCTCGCGGCCTGTTCGTCGTAACGGCTCAGCACCGTCTGGAGGGTGTGGGCGAGATCGTCGACCTCGGCGATCCTTGCCGGGGTGTGGTCGAGGCGGGCGGCGCTGGTCCGCGGATCCAGTCCGCTCGCGCTGTTCCGCAGCCGCCTGAGCGGACGACTCGCGCGCCCGGCCACCGCCCCGGCCAGCAGCCCGGACAACGGCGCGGCGAGCAGCGCCACCGACACCACGCGCCTGCGCACCAGCCGCAGTTGGGTGTCCGCGGCGGTGTCGGGCGCGAACAGCCAGAGCGTGCCGCGCACGGCGGGCCGCCCACCGGACACCCGCGTCGACAGAACCCGCCAGGTGTCCCCGTCGGCCCGCAGGGTGACCGGCACCGGCGCGCTCACGGGAAGCGACACCCCTTCCTCCGGCTGCGGGCCGCCCATGAAGGTCCCGCCGGGACCGGTCAGCCGTACGCCAACGTCCAGAGCGGAGGTGAACAGCCTTCGCTCACGGGCCTGTTCCACCGCCGCCGACCGGTCGGCGGCACTCGCGCGCAGGAGTCCGCGGGCGTCCTTCGCCACGGCCGCCGCGCTCTCCCGCAGATGCGCGTCCTGCTGGTCGTGCAGATCCGCCGCGACCAGCCGCAGCAGCAGCCAGCCTGTCGCCAGGACCAATATCGGCACGGTCGCGCCGACGGCGAGCGCGATGCGGGTGGACAGTCTCATCGTCCGGCCTCCGGCCCGTCCTCGCGCAGCACGAAGCCCACTCCTCGTACGGTGTGGATGATCCTGGCGCGGCCCGGTGCCTCCAGCTTGCGCCGCAGATAGCTCACGAACGTGTCCACCGCGTCGGTGCGCACATCGAAGTCGTAGCCCCAGACCCGGTCGAGGAGCTGATCACGGCTGAGCACGATGCCCGCGTTGCGCGCAAGGACGTGAAGCAGCTCGAACTCACGCCGTGTCAGCTCCAGTTGCCGCCCGTCCAGGCTGACCACGCGGGCCGCTGGATCCAGGTACAGCCCGCCCACCCGTACGGTGTCGGTGTCCTTCGGCGGCCGACGCCGCAACAGCGCCTGGAGCCGGAGCACCAACTCCTGCAGGGCGAACGGCTTCACCAGGTAGTCGTCACCACCGGCCTGCAGCCCCGCGATCCGGTCACCGGTCTCGTCGAGCGCGGAGAGCATCAGGACGGGTACGTCGTTGTCCTCCTCGCGCAGCGTCCGGCACACGTCGATGCCGCTGAGGTCGGGCATGGAGATGTCCAGCACGATCGCGTCCGGAGGTGTCCGCCTGGCCACGGCCAGCGCGGGCCGGCCACCGTCGGCGAGATCCACCGTGAAACCGCCCAGCCGCAGACCGCGTTCGAGTGACCGTCGTATCGCCGCGTCGTCGTCCACGACAAGGACCCGGCCCCGATCTCCGCCCATGACCCACACCCCAGCTCGGAGTAACGGGCCGGTCGGCCGGCCCGTTTCGTCGCCCATGGTGCACCAGCCGCTTCGTCGACGGCCGCGCGCGGTCCCCGTCCATCCCGCTGTGGGCAGGCACGAAACGGTAACGAAGGACTTTGTGGCGGGTAAGCGGGCGACTCCGCAGCGTAATGTCCCGCATGTCCTGGGTGCTCGTGGGGGAGCAACCCGGTGTGGGGAGGGGGTGTCATGCCTGCCATGACACGTGTTCGAATCGCCTCCCCGGGCAGTGCGGGACGCAGAGGACGACGCGGACAGCGAGGCCTTGTCAGGAGCCGTCGTACCCACCGGCGGCACCGGCGGCACCGTCGGCCCGGACCCCGGACCCCGGATCGGCCGCGCCGACGCTGGAGGTCCTGCGAGCGGCTCTGCGCATGAGCGGGAGGCTCCGGGCCCGGGGGATCGCCCCGGCCGAAGCCGACGAACTGGCGGCACGGCTCACCGCCCGCCTGGTCACCGAGGACGATCCGGCGGAGACGGCGGCCATCCTCGACGCGCTGGTCGGTGACGAGCCGCCGCCGTCCCTGCGTGAGCCGGGCACCCGGTGCAGGAAACTGCGCCGACTGCGTTCGGCGGCGTCGGGTCTGCTGTCCCGCGGCGGCAGCCCCCGCACGATGAGCCATGGGCCGTCGGCCGGTCCCGAGGAGACGAACCAGGGATGAGTACGGCGTCGACCGCACCGGTTCACCGGTCGTCCCGGGGCGCCGGCCACCGCCGTACGGTGTCATGAGGAGACCGCCGCTCCGTCCCGCCTCCTCGGGGGGACCACCGCCCTGGCTGTGGCCGACCCTGGCGCTCTTCCTCGCCCAGCTCCCCACACTGATCGGACACGCACTCGGAGTGGGCACGGGTCTCGGCCAGTTCGGGGAGGCCGGACGCGGCCGCTTCGTCACGGCGGTGCTCAGCCTGGTCCAGCTCCTGCCCCTGTTCTTCCTGCTCGCCGCGGTCCTCGCGCTCCTCGCCCCACGGGCACGCTGCCATGTCGTCGAGCGCCGCTACGGACTCCTGGCCCCCGACGACCCGCTGATGGCGCCCCCGGCGGCGGCCCCCGGGCATTCCGGCGAGCCCGCCGAACCGCACTTCTCCGCGGCGATGACGGCGTTCGTCGACGAGCACGCACCGGGCACCCGGCTACGCCTGAGCACCCAGGAAGGACTCTCCGCCCGTGTCTATCCGGGCAGTTGGCGCACCACCCGGATCGGTGTCTTCGCTCCGCTCGTCCATCTGTGGCAGACGGATGTCGAGGCGGCCCGCGCGGTGCTCCTGCACGAACTCGGCCATCTCCGTCAGGGCGAGCAGCACGTCACCGGGCTCGGCAGCCCCTTCACCGCCCTGGTCCGCGTCTGGCCGTACGTCCTCGCGGGCTTCGTCGTCCTGCCGGTCACCCTGCTGTTCGCCACGGGCAACGCGACCGCCCGCCTGACGCTCGCCGAGGTCGTACTGGTCCTCTTCAGTGTGCCGAAGGTGCTGCTCCTCGTGGTCGCCGCGCTCTGGTCGGCGGAGCTCGGCGCGGACCGCTTCGCGGCTCGGGCCGCGGGCGCCGACACCGTCGTACGAGCCCTGCGCCGCCTGGAGAAGGGCGATCACGGGGGCCTGGCGCGGCTCTACCACCCGCCCGTCAGGATGCGGATCCGGTGCGTGTCGCGGGTCGATACCACCGGGGTGCAGCTGCTGCTGACGCTGCTGTGGCCGCTCGCGCTGTTCGCCCAGTTGTCGCTGACGACGCTGGGGGCGGTTCCCGCGTACGCGCTGCTGGGCGCGTCGAGCGACCGCGCCGTCAGGCAGGCCCTCGCGCTGGCTCATGAGTCGCTGACGGCGCAGCCCGCCTGGTGGGCGACGCTCGCCGTCGCGCTGGTCTGGCCGCTGGTCACGGGCGTGCGACCGGCACGGCGGGACCCGTCGGCGACGGCCCGGTCCGCGAAGGCGTACGCGGCCGCGGTCCTGTTTCCGGCCGTCCTCCTGCTCGTCGGGCTGCTGCCTCTCGTCTCCCGCCCGCCCGGCGGCGTCCTCGCCGGCGACCCGGCGGGTCCGATCGCCCCGGCCGCACGGTCGCCGAGCGGCGGTGGTGCCGGTACGGGGGCGGGGGCGGGGGCTGGGGGTGGGGGTGGCGCCACGACGACGGCGTGCCCCAGCCGTGCGGCACCGCGCGATCCGGCCCGCCCGCCGGGGCTTTTGACGTTCACGCCCGGAAAGCCGTCGTCGTCCGGCGGCAGCGAACCGGACCGGCCGCCGGGACAACGCACCTTCCGCACCCTCGACGTCACCTCCGTCGCCCTCCTCGCGGGAACCCGTACCCAGGCACAGGAAGTGGGCGATCGCCTGCGCGGCGCCCGCTGGACGCTGCACGACGACGGCACGCTGACGGCCGACCGGGCGGAACTCCCCGTCCTGCGCACCACGTCCGTCGATGCCACCACACGCCTGCTGACCGGGGAGCGCACGGAACGCACCGACGTCAGCGCGACCACGACGTGGATGGAGGCCCGCCTGGTCGCCGGCGCGGGCCGGACGGCCCGGCTGGACCTCATCAGGGCCGCGACCCGGAACATGCGGGTCGTGGTCGACTGCAGGGAGTTCACCTCCACGTCGAGGACCGCCCAGCGCCTGTCGTTGACCCTGGGCGGCTGGGGCCTGTCGTACGGATCAGCGGCCCCCGGTGATCCGTACCTGCCCTGTCACCGTCATGTAACAGCCCTGTACGCAGGTGAACCACGGAAGCCGGTCAGCGATCTGTAGCGACGAGTGCCGGTGAGCGACCGGCGCCTGAACATCTCAATCGGGGGACTTCATGCAGTACGGACGGATGCACTTCGGGTCGCGTGTCCGCGGAGCCGCTCTGGCAATGGCGACCATGTCGGCGGCCACGCTCCTCATGACCGCGTGCCAGCCGGGTGCGGACACCGCAGGCTCCACCTCTTCGCCGTCGGGCAAGACGTCCGAGCAGACGGCCTCGTCCTCCAGCTCACCGACACCCGCCAAGTCGTCAGGTGGGACGGGAACCTCGGCCGAGCCCGCGGGCGACTCCACCCCCAAGGCCCCGGTCACGGCCTCCGCCACCGCGACCCCCGCGACGAAGACCAAGACATGCGCCGGGGAGTCCCTGAAGGCGTTCATGTACCAGGCCGCTGTACGCCCCAAGGGCACCGGAACCGGCGCGGCGATCGTCGAGTTCACCAACATGTCCGGCGCGTCGTGTGCCGTCCAGGGGTATCCGACCGTGGCGGGGGCGGCCAACGGCTCCCCCGAGAAGAACCACCCGCTGGCCGTGACCCCGACGGGCTCCGCGTCCAAGGTGCTGCTCGCACCCGGCGCCAAGGCATGGGTGAAGGTGACGTTCGTCCAGGTCCAGGGCGAGGGTGACGGCTATTGCGTGTCCGGCTCCACGCCGGTCACCTACCCGACCCTGGTGGTGGCTCTCCCCTCCGGCGGAGCGCACCAACTCGCCCTGGAAGACGGCGTGTTGGCCGAGTGCGACAATACGGCGACGGTCACCGCCGTCACCGCGACGAAGCCTTCCTGACCATCACCGGTGTGCTGTCACCGCCGCGAGCCGACGGCGACAGCACACCGGGGGCGGGATCGGAGCCTGCTGATCGGAGCCCACCGCTGCCCGGGAGAGTGGCACAGAGCGGTGTCCGGAGAGGCCGTCCATAGGCTGCCGGAACCGGGCCGGGCTCCTCACGGCTCTGCGCGTGGGGACCGGAGGGATCGACCCGAGCCGGACCTATGGCACGGGCTCCGCCTGGACCTATGGCACAGGCAGGCTCGTACGGGAGGGCATGGGTCCATGGGCCCTGGCGGGCATGGGTCCGGCTTGGACCAGCGGAAACGGCCGGAGACGGTCAGGCCGAGCCCGTCCTCACCGCGGTGACCGCCACCGTCGCATAGGGCATCGTGAAGCGGCCTCCCATCGCGTCGATGGCGGCGCCCACCTCCTCCAGCACGGATGCCAGCGCGTCCGCCGGGAGCCGGGTCAGGGCGCCCTGGGTCGGCATCACGTCGAGCCACGCGTCCCGGGTGTAGGACCACTCCCAGGTGAAAGTCCATTCCTCCGGTTCGTCGAATCCGCCCGTCTCGCGGATCCCGTCGGCTGTCGTGGCGAGCATCGGCCGGTAGACGTCGACGGCCTGTCGCGTCATCGCCTCGAAGTCGATCGGGGAGTCGGGCATCGCCCTCCGGCAGGCCGCGGCGGAGGCTTTCGCCACCTCGGGCGGCAACTGGAACACATGCCAGAACGCGGCGAACCGGCCGTTCGGCCGCAGTACCCGCTTCGTCACGGCGGCTCCCACGACCGGATCGACCCAGTGCCAGGACTGGGCGGCGGCGACGGCGTCGAACCCCCGCCCGGCCGGATCCCAGGCCTCGAACGTCGACACCTCGACCTCGGTGCCGAGCCGCCGTGCGACATCGGCCATCCGCACGTCGGGATCGACCCCGAGAACCGTGCAGCCCGCAGCCTGGAACTGCCGGGCCGCGATCCCGGTGCCACAGCCGACGTCCAGCAGCTCGGGGCCGGGGCTGCCGGAGACGATCCGCTCCACCAGCGCGTCTGGATAGCGTGGTCGTGCCCGGTCGTAGCGCTCGGCGTCGGAGCCGAACGACTCCGCCGCCTGCCGGTACTCATGGGGTTCGCTCGCGGGGGGACGCGATCCCTCCGACGGTACAGTGGGCATGCGCCCACTATGAGTGGGCGCGCGCCCACTCGTCAACGAGTGCGCGCTCTTTGAGTGGCGCAGGCCCACTTGTCGCCGTTGGGCGGGGTCTGCACGGGAAGGCGGATGCACACATGCCGACCGGGGTGGCCCTGCGCGACGCGCGCGAGCAGCTCTTCGCCGCCGCCGAACGCGTTCTGCTGCGGGACGGACCGAACGCGCTGACCAGCCGGGCGGTCACCACGGAGGCGGGTTGCGCCAAGGGCGTCCTGCACCGGCACTTCGCCGACTTCGACGTCTTCCTCGCCGAGCTCGTGGGCGACCGGATCGCCCGGCTCGACGTCCAGGCCACCACCCTGCGCGAGTCCGCCGGGACCGGCACGGTCGCCGACAACCTCACGGCCGCGCTGGCCGACGTGTTCGGACCCCTCGCCCTGGGAATACTCGGCCTCGTCGTCGCCCGGGACGCCCTGCGCGCCCGACTGCGGGCCACCACGCCGACCGGCCTCCCCCTTCTGACCGAGGCCACCGCCATGATCGGCTCCTATCTCCGTGCGGAGCGAGACCTGGGCCGTATCGCCCCGGACGCCGACGTGGACATGCTCGCGCTGACGCTGATCGGGACCGGTCATCTGCTCTTCGCGGGCCGGGAGGGCGCCCCGCCCGATCTGGAAGGCGTCCGCCGGATGGTGAGCTCGGTCGTCGCCGGGGCCGTACGCGAGGTGTAACCACGTCGGGGCCTCTGCGGCAGACCGGGTGCGGCGTGTCGCGGCTGCGTACGGCGTGTCGTGTACCGCGAATCGCCTGCCGCCTGCCGCCTGCCGCCTGCCGCCTGCCGCCTGCCGCCTGCCGCCTGCCCCATGGGCCTAGGCCCAGGCCAGGCCTGCGGCGTGTCGTGTACCGCATGTCGGCTGACGCCTGCGGCGTGTCGTGTGCCGGGTCCGGGGCCCGGGGCCCGGGAATGCGGACGCCGGGTGCGCTGTTGCAGCTCACGTAACTGATTGGCATGCGCGACTCAAGCCTCGCGCGTGGTGGGTGAAGGAGGACCTCATGGCACGCAGCAGCGCGCGCCCCGTCGTCACGCTGAAGTCGACGGCCGGGACCGGCGCCACGTACGTGACGCGCAAGAACCGCGGGAACGACCCCGACCGGCTCGTCCTGCGCAAGTACGACCCGTTCGCGGGAAAGCACGTCGCGTTCCGGGAGGAGCGCTGACCCCACGCCGGGCACTGCCGGCAGACGCACCCGGCGTATCCGCAGACGTACCTGCCGTAACCGAGGAAGGAACCGCATGAGGCCCGACATTCACCCCGAATCGCGTCCGGTCGTCTTCCGGGACCGTGCCGCCGGTGTCGCCTTTCTGACGCGATCCACCGCGCACTCGGCCAGGACGATCGAGTGGGAGGACGGCGCCGTCCATCCCCTCATCGACGTCGAGATCTCGTCGGCGAGCCACCCGTTCTACACCGGGACCACGCGGGTCCTGGACACCGCCGGCCGGGTGGAGCGCTTCGAGCGCCGCTACGGCCGCACGGCGTCGAACCGGCACTGAACGCCGGAGCGCGCCGAGTTCGGCAGGAGGAGAACAGAGCCATGAAGGTACGCAACTCACTGCGCTCGTTGAAGAGCAAGCCCGGGGCCCAGGTGGTCCGTAGGCGCGGCGTGGTCTTCGTCGTGAACAAGAAGAACCCGCGCCTCAAGGCCCGCCAGGGCTGACGACGTATCAGATGAAGGACATTCGGTCCGGCCGACGCGGCGCGCGTCGGCCGGACCGGCCGCGTGTACGGCTTCCCCGCAGCTCGTCCGCGACCGCGGCGGGTGCGGCGTGCGGTCGTGCTGCTCAACACCGACATCAACTACAAGGGCTCGGAGCCCAGCACCCTGCTCGGGGACGCGATCACCAAGATCGTCACGCCACAGCAGGTGTTCAACCTGCCGACGCAGCCCGCGGCTCACTGACGCACCGCTTCGCCGGGAGTTACGATCACGATCGTGACGTGCCCTTCTCCGCGGGCGACCGGATCGGCCGCGGACAGCGGCGCGGTGGATGCGTTGGATCCGATGCGTGACGGTCGCGCCGGGCGAAGTACTCCGAAGGGAGCCGTTCGTGACCACGGCCAGGGACTTGTTCATCATCACGATGGACAAGGAGCCGGAACGTCCTGTGGGGCAGGGCGACCTGTCGCTCGCCCTCGCCGGCGCCGAGGTGATCGATCTCGTCGCCGGGGAGGTCATCACACTGGACGGTGACCGGATGGTGCCGGCGAGGCAGCCGGCGACGGACGACCGCCTTCTGGGTGAGGCGGCGTCCTCGATCGTGCGGCAGGTTCCGTACGAGCGGGTCGAGGACTGGTTGTGGCGCAGAGGCCGCGACCTGTCGGCGGCCTATCAGAGCGACCTCGAACAGGCGGGGCAACTCACCCGGCAACGTCGCGGGCGACTGCCGTTCGGCGGCAACCGCATGGAGTTGGTGGACTCACCCGCCCGCAGCCGGGCGATGCACCGCTGGGCCGCGGACGAGCCCGTCCTAGCCGCCCTCGCGGCGGTCGTCGGGATCCCCGCCGAGCAGACCGAGGACAGCCCGGCCGTCGAGGACGAGGCGGTGACGACGGTCCTGGTCGCCGTGCACGACGCGGTGATGGAACTGGAAGCCGTCCGCCAACGCCGGGCCATCGAGAACGCGGCGTTCGCCAACATCTGGCGGGGCGCCTGACAGAACGCGCGGGGCGCCTGACGGGAACCCGCCCAGGGTGCCCGACGGAAACCCGCGCGGGGCGTCCGACGGAAACCCGAGTGGGGCGCGTCCGACGGAAAGCCGCCAGTGGGGCGTCTCCGGCAGTACGCGCGGCCGGTGCGACGGCACGAGGCGCCGCTCCGATCGTACGAGCGGCACGTCCGAGCGTACGAGCGGCACGTCCGACCGTACGAGGAACGGGCCCGCCGGTACGAGGTCGGCTCCGACGCTACGGGGCCGGGTCGGACGGTACGAAGAGCGGACGCGCGTCGGTGAGGCGCGCGGGTTCGGATCGGCGGGCGCGCCGTGTCCCCCGCGCGGTGGTCACTCGGAAGCCTGGCGGGCCCGCTCCTCGCTCTCGCGTGCTTCCTGGAGACGGGCGTCGACGCGTGGCGCCCGCCGGGACAGCCACGAGTCCGTGACGCGCTGAAGCGTCTTCGTCAGAGGGTGCTTGTCCCCTCCCTGCGCGGAGCCCCGCACGGCGGACGCCGCGTCGCGGTACTCGGCCATGTCGGCGAGCGCCGCGTGGGCGAGTTCGGTCGCCTCGCGGTACAGGTCGCGCGACTTGGTCATGGCGTCGAGGGCTTCGGAGTACGAGGCCACCAGGGCGCGCGCGTGGGCGAGTTCCTCTTCGAGGGTCAGCAGATGCCAGTCCTCGCGGAGCGCGGTGAGGACCGCCGCGGCGTCGTCGGGCAGCGGCCAGGGCAGTGCCGCGAACTGTACGACCCTGTCGAGGAGTTCCGTCGGTTCGGAGCCGTCGAGGAAGACACTGCGCACCCGGAAGGCCTGCTCGTCGAACCCGATCCGGGCGGGTGTGCCGGACAGGATGACGGCCCCGCCACGCGGCACGGACGTCCCGAGGTCGCCGAGTGCCCAGTTGACCGCGTGGAACTGCTCGGGCGTGGCGCGGTGTTCCACGACACGATGCCGCAGTGCGGGCGGCAGCAGCCGGGCCAGCGGGAGGCGGCCGTCGGCGTCGGGCGTCATGGCCTCGTGCACGACGACGTTGATGCTCCAGCTGTGCCGGGCGGTGTCCTTGAGCAGCCGGCGCAGTGCCGCGTCGTCCTTCGGCAGCAGGTTGATGTCCTGAAGCCGCAGCCCGGCCGCGGCGTCACGGTCCCAGGAGAGGCCGCTGCGCTCGGGCCAGAGCAGTGCGGCAGGGGAGGGCCACGCGGGATCCCACGGCCGTTCCGCCTCGGCCGCCAGCGTCCAGCGCCGGTCGCCGTCCACATGCTCACGTCCGTCGGTGGCGAGGCGCGCCCGCACCGTGACGTCGCCAGCGACGAACCAGCGCACCTCGAAGACGTGGCCGTCCGGCGTCGTGGCGTTCTCGGTCTCCAGGAAGTCCTGGATCTTTTCGCTGTTCTTCAGTTCGCGCAGATGCTCCCGGAGAGCCGTCTGCGGGGCGGGGCCGGTATGGCGCCCGGCGGCCAGCCAGACAGTTTCCGGGGCGGTGGGACGGTCTGTGGAGGACTTCGACATGAGTCACTTTGCTGGTGGGGTGCGGTGTGCCTTCCCAGTATGGTCGCCTTTGGCCAAGAGTCGGGAGCCGAGGCCCCTCGGGATCACGGACCTCCGCCATCGAGTGACTATGTGCATTTCGTTGACGATTGGTCGTATTGGGGTCATCGCGAAGAATGTGAGCGGCCGCCGATCGCCGGGACGGTTCGCCGGGATGGTCCGGGCGGCCGGGTTCCCGACGTGCGCGTGGCCGCCGGCGACGGCGAGGGCCCGGCCCGGTGAAGGGCGCGGACCCGCGAGGACGCGGAGCTGGTTGACACTCCTTCAAATACCGTTGCTGGAAACGGTGTTGACTGTTTCACTCAGGAACTGAAAGGGCGCACACATTCCGTTCCGCGGTGTAGCTTCTACGCGTCAGTAGGGGCTTGAGCAAGGGTGGATGTGTGGCTGCCTCTCCGCAAACCGAAAAGTTCGCCGCCTGTCTTCGGATGCTGAAGGACCGCAGTGGCCGGGGCTATGACCGCCTCGGCAAGGAGGCGGGCGTCAGTGGCTCCAGTCTGCATCGGTACTGCTCCGGCCTCAGCGTCCCGACCGACTACCGGGTGGTGCACTCGTTCGCCAAGGTGTGCGGCGCCAGTACCGAGGAGCTCCGTGAACTCCACCGGCTGTGGGCGATGGCGGACACCGACCGTGACGTACCGGCCGTGACCGAGGAGGATGTCCCGGAACCGAAACCGGACGGTCCTGCCGAGCCCGTGCAGGCGAGCCCCGGACCGGACCACGCCGTCCCGCCGGAGATCACCCCCGACGAGGCCGAGAAGCCGCGGCGGTCCCGGGTGCCCCAGAAGCTGTCCTCCCGTCTCGCGATGCTGGCCGCCGTGGTCGTGGTCGTGCTGGTGGCCGGTTTCGTGTGGATGCCCGCCGACGCCTCGCCGCCGGCCGACGGCAGGCTGCTGTACTCAGACGCGTGCAAATCGGTGAGCATGGGACAGCACGACGAGTGCGTGCGTGAGGTCCAGAGACTGCTGGTGCGGGCCAAGGGCAGGCTCGCCGTCGACGGGGACTTCGGGCCGGAGACCCTGCGCAGACTGACCGCGTTCCAGGTGCTGGCGGGTATGCCGGCCGACAACGTGGTCGACGAGCCCACCAAGAAAGCGCTCTACGCGCAGAAGGTGAGCATGGCGACCTGGTCACCGGACAAGGTGGCGAAGCGGATCCGTGAGGTGTTCGTCGAGGACCCCCGCACCGCCGTGGCCGTCGCCCACTGCGCCTCGTTCCTCGACCCGCTGTGGACGCTGCCCAACACCAACGGCAGCCGCAACTGGGGCGTGTTCCAGATCTCCGACGCCCGCCTGCGGGAGCTCGACGGCACACCGCTGCGGGCGTTCGACCCGGAGTGGAACATCCAGGCGGCCCACCGGCTGTGGAACGTCCGGCACGACTTCCACGACTGGCCCTCCTGCGAGGCGGCGCTGAAGGACGAGCCGAAGAGCTGAAGCCCGGAAGTCCCGGGTACCGCCGCCGCGGTACCCGGGACTTCCGGCTCCGGATCAGCCGGGGCCGTGTCAGACCGTGCCGTCCTCCCACCACCAGTCGCGGCCGAGGTCAGCCCTGCTGTCGACGTGCTGGTGGTCGACGGTGTACGTCTCCAGCCCGGAGAACCCGCAGGTCTCCGCCTTCTGGTAGACGGTCTTGGTGGCCACGCCGGCCACGTCGAGGTCGGCCGCGGTGCCGTACAGGTGCATGCTGTCGCTGGCCCCGCCGATGTCGGCGTTGTGCGCGATGCTGCGGAAGCCGGAGTTGACCGTGATCGGCTTGTCGCCCAGCTTCTTGCGCAGCGCCTCCAGCTTGTACATGCAACGGCGGGCGTTCTCCTTCACCTGCGCCGCGCTCAGCTTGCCGCCGTTGAAATTGCCGGTCGACTGGTCCACGAACTCGCTCCAGTTGAAGTGGGCCGTGGAGCCGTCCGACTGCTCCAGCGCGTTGAGCTTCGCCTGGGTGTTGGGTCCGACGCTGGCGTCGGCGGTGAGGCCGTACGCCGCCTGGAACCGCTTCACGGCCGCGGCCGTGCCGGGGCCGAAGTCCCCGTCGATGCCGACCCGGCTGTGGCCGGCGCTGTCGGCCGCCCAGCCCGCGACCCTGATCTGCAGCTCGGTCACGTCGGCGCCGGTGTCGCCCTGGTTCAGCGTGCGCGACCACGAATAGGCCTGCGCGACACCCGAGGACAGCAGCTGACCGAACGCGACGCCTGCGCCGACGGCCAGCGTGCCGCGCAGCATCGTGCGGCGGTCGACGGAGCGGCTGCCGACGGAGCGGCTGCCGACGGAGCGGCCCTCGGCGGGGCGGAAGAAGGAAGTCATCGTCGTCCTTTCGGAACGGTGGTGCGAAATCACGTGGGAAGGGGGTCAGTAGGCGAGCTGGAACGTCACGTTCTGCGCGTCGGTGTCATAGGCGTGGATGCGCAGGACGAAGTGAGTGCCGTCCTTGACGTCGGTGGCGACAGTCCCCCACTCGGTGCCGTGCGTGGTGTAGGCGTCGTCGTTGTTGCACTTGGTGGTGTGGTCGACGAACACCACGCAGGCGTCCAGGAACGCCCCGTCCGGCGTGGTCGCGCTGAGTCGAATGTTGATGTCACCGCACCGCGAGGACGTGGTGTAGGTGCCGTACTCCTTGGCGGCTGTCTGGTAGTGGTACGTCAGGGTCTTGGCGCCGCCGTAGCAGCTGACCGCGGCGGCGGAGGGCTGTGCGGAGGCGGGCGCGACGCCCGCTCCCAGCAGCGCGGCCGCGGTGAACAGAACCGAGGCGAACGCCCTGCTCCTGATCATGGTGGTCTCCGTTCGGGTGAGGGGGGTCAGAAGGCGATCTGTATGGTGGCCGAACTGCCTTCCAGATCAACGCCGTTGGGCACCGTGAACCGGGTGCCGTCCAGGACGTCGGTGGCGATGGTCGTCCAGCTCCAGCCGACTTCGGTCCAGCGGTTGCAGACGCCGGTCTTCTCGAACTTCACGCAGGCGACGACGTGGTCCGCGTCGCCGCCGGTGACGCGCATGTTGATGTCGGTACAGCGGCTCGTGGTCCGGTACGGGCCGAAGTCGCGCACGTCCCCGTAGTGCACGGTGACTGCCCCGCCGTAACAGCTCGTGGCGGCGGTGGTGGCCGAGGCGGGCGCCGGAACGGTGAAGCCCAGGGCGACGAGCAGGGAGACGAGGGACGCGCGTGCGAACCGGTCGGTCATCGGGATCCTCCTCGGTACGGCCCGGATCACCGGTTGGCCAGCCGGTCCAGATCGGCCTGGGTGCCGTTGAACACGTCCCCGGTCGCCGGCGCCCGGACGCCCGGGAAGATCGCGGCGTCGGTGTACTGCCACATCGCCCAGGTCGTCGAGCCGTTCGGCAGCGGCGGCTGGGTGATCGACTGGCGGTAGTCCGCGAGTTGCAGCGGATACCGGGCGAAGGCGGTGGTCGAACCCAGGCAGTCGTCCAGGAAGGACTTCTGCGTGTAGATCATCGGAACGCGGCCGAAGGCGCTCTCCACCCGGTCGAGCCAGGCCTTGGCGTCGGCCACCGTGCCGTAGGTGGGACAGCGTCCGCTGCCGTCGTCCATGCGCTCCAGGTCGAAGATCGGCGGCAGGTCGCCCGCACGCTGCCCGGTGTAGCCGGTCGCCCGCACGGCGGCGATGAACCGGTCGGCCTGCGCGGCCCCCGTGTCGGCCGCCGTACCCGTGTAGAAGTGGTACGGCGCGACGGCCAGCCCCGCCGCCCTGGCCGCCTCGAGGTCGGTGGCGAGGTATTCGTCGGTGACGTTCAGGCCCCGGGTGGCCTTGACCGTCGCGAACTCGGCACCCGAGGCCCGTACGGCCTTCCAGTCGATCGGGGCGCCGCCGGGGTGCTGGTACTTGGCCGTGTCCAGGCCGTCGATCGGGTGGCCGGCGGGGTGGGGTGGCGCGCAGTACGTGTTACGGCTGGACCAGTCCACCAGCTTCGCCCAGGTGTTCGGGCCCACGGTGCCGTCGGCGCTGAGGTTGGCACAGTGCTGGAGCTCGATGACCCGGTCCTCGGTCCCGCCCCCGAAGTCGCCGTCGATCGTCAGCGGCGGATAGTGGAAGGGCTCCATGGCCAGGTTCAGACGGCACTGCACCTCCTTGACCTCATCGCTCTTCGCCCCCTTCTTCAGAGTCGGGCGCGTGTCGGTGTGGCCGCAGACGGCCGCCTGCGCCGTGCTCGACGTGCCCTGGTTCGCGCAGGTGTGCGGCTGTGCGGCCCAGGAGTTCAGCGCCGTCCAGGTCTGCGGGCCGAGCACACCGTCCACGCCCAGCCCGGCGCACCGCTGGAACTCCTTGACCCGCGCCTCCGTCCCCGATCCGAACGAGCCGTCCGCCGCGATCGGCGTGTACCGGCTCGGCTTCGTCGCCAGATCGAGTTCGCACTGCGCCTCGACCGTCGCGTCCCCCGTCGATCCCTGCTGCAGCGTGGGCTGTGCGCTCGTGTGCCCGCAGACCGCGACCGCGGTGACCGCGGACTCCGCCGCCTGCACCGCCGCAGGCCCGTACAGGGGCAGGACCGCTGCCACGGCGAGGGTCAGACCCCGCAGAAGCGTCCTTCGTCCCATCTGGTGTTCCCCCTCTGATGAGTGGCCGGGACCCCCCGGCCGCTGGTCATCCTGGCAGCGGTCGTCACGCGGTGGATCCGCTTGCTCCGGATCGGGACGCTGGGACAGTCGCGCGCCTGTGACCTGCGGGGACGCGGCACCGCTGGGATGCATGTGGGATACGGACGGCGGAGCTGAAGCTCGACGAGGGCGCCGCCGGGCGCACGCTTGTACGGGGCGGGACATGGAGCGGTGCGCGCCGTCGGTACGGGAGCAGCCCCCGTACCGACGACGGCCCAGCCAGTGGGTGCCGGTTCAACGGGGGCGGGCCACACGAAGAGCGCGGCGTCGGTTCGCCGTACGACGTCCGCGTCACGTCCCGCGGGGCGGACCGCGCCCGCTGCGGGGCGCGGCGCCCCGCCGCTCCTGGCGGGAGCGGCGGGGCCGGGGTCGGGCGGTGGGGTCAGCGCGGTGCGCCGACCTCGGTCGCCTACAGGGTGCGTGGCTGTATGTGGACGTGGGCCACCGCCGACAGATCGCGAGCAGTGGCAGGCCCCATCAGGCGGGGCAGCCGGAGTCGGCGATCACGTAGTAACCGGTGGCGGTCTCCTCGAGGGTGTGGGTGGCGAAGGTGTTGTACAGGCCCATGTTCTGGTTGGAGCCGTTCGCGTAGGTGTAGCCGCCGCTCTGGTGGGCGCGGCCCGCGGCGACCTGGTTGTAGTTGTTCGCGGTGAAGCACTGCGGCTGGAAGCCGGTGGTGGTCGCCGTCACGGCCGCGCCGGCGGCGCCGGCCCTGCCCGCCGAGTCGACGGCGGCGACGGTGTAGCTGTAACCGGTGCCGGAGGCCAGTCCGGTGTCCGTGTACGAAGTGGAGTTCGTCGAGCCCGTCTTCGCACCGCCTCGGTAGATGTTGTACGAAGCGGCGCCGCTGACGGCGTTCCAGGAAAGGGAGGCGCTGGTGTCCGTGGTGCCCGTCACCGTCAGCCCGGTGGGCGCGGGCAGGGAACCGGTGCCGCCGCCGGAGGTGCCGTCCAGGCCCCAGAACTTCGCCGTGTAGTAGCTGGAGCAGATGTAGTTGAGGTAGTACGTGCCGGTCGTGCCGCACTGGTCGGCCCCGGAGCCGGGGTTCACGGCGAGGCCATGGGCCATGCCGGAGATGGTGAAGGTCTCGACGGCGGGATCACCGCCCGCATCGTTGTAGATGGCTTGGGTGGTGCCGCCCGTGAGCGTGGCGGTCGATGAAGGGGTCTGGCCGATGCCCCAGACGTTCGTCCACTGGTCTCGGGACTCGGTGGCGTTGGCGGGGTTGACGGTCGAGTCGCCGGAACCCTGCCAGACGGCCACGCGCGGCCAGGGTCCGTTCCAGCCGCCCGATGCGCTGCGGACCAGGTTGCCCCACTGCTGCGGGGTCTTGCTCACCGGGTTGTACTCGCACGTGAGGCCGGTGCTGAGATCGGTGGCGCAGCCCGCCGGGATGCCGGAGTCGATGGAGCCGCCCGCGAAGACATCGGGGTAGTCGGCGAGCATCACGGAGGTCATGGCCCCGCCTGCCGACAGCCCCGTCACGTAGACGCGGCTGGGGTCGCTGCCGTACTGCGTCTTCGCGTAGTCGACCATCTGCTTGATGGACAGTGCTTCGCCCTGGCCCCGGGTGTAGTCCCCGGACTGGTACCAGTTGAAGCACGAGTTGGCGTTGTTGGCGCTTGAGGTCTGCGGGAAGACCAGCGCGAACCCGTACAGGTCGGCGTACTTGGGCCAGCCGGAGTGGCTGTAGTAGTCGCTCGCGCTCTGGGTGCAGCCGTGCAGGGCCACGACCACAGGGGCGCCGGAGGGAAGGTTGTCGGGGACGTACGTGTACATCGACAGGCTGCCGGGGTTGGAGCCGAAGCCGGTCACCTGGGTGAGCGAGGCGGCCGACGCGCTCTGCGGCACGGTGAACAGGGCGAGCAACAGGGCCAGTAGCGCGGCCCAGCAGGCCTTACGGGTGCGGTCACGAACCGACATGTAGTCCTCCCGTGGTGTGGGGTGGGTGGGCGGACCGCCGCGCCGGTGTCCCTCCGGAGCGGGCGGTCCGCTGCACCGTAGAACCGCAGCGGACGCCCGACAGCGGAAGCGGACCACACTTCTCGATCGCCTTGGGTGTCGGCAGACTCCACTGCCTACGAGGTCGACCTCAGCGCAGCACGCACGAGTTGACCAGGTCTCCTGAGGTGGGCCTGGGCACCGTGCCGCTCGCCGGCGGGGCGGCCCGGTGCTCGACCCAGTCGGTCAGAGCGTGGAACGCCGAGCGATAGCAGGGCAGGATCGGCCGGAGCTGGTCCGGATAGGTGTCGTACAGGCCGTCGACATGGGTGCCGCCCGCGATCGTGTAGTAGCGGTGCGAACCGCCGCGGTGGCTGTCGGAGATCATGCGTGCGTACACGTCCGAGTCGGTGGCGATCGGCAGCAGTGCGTCCAGCGAGCCGTGCAGTGTGATCATGGGTTTGCCGATCCTGCCGGTGAGCGAGATCCGCTCGACCGCCCGGTGCACGGAGCCCGGCCGCGCCGCGTAGTCGTACGAAGCATCCGACGCGCAGGGCGCGAGAATCTCCGGAAGCGTCGAACCGGCGGACTCACCGGGACACTTGGGGTCGTACGAGGGGTCGACCTCGGAGCGGTACACCTTCTGCGTCAGGCCCCAATAGGCAGCCTCGTGGTACGGCCACAGGAACTCGGTGCCGGGAGCGAATCCGGCGGCGAGCATGTCGTCGTGGGTGGCCCGGCCCGCCTGGTAGGCGACCGCGGTCGGCAGATAGGTGAACAGGTTCGGCCCGTCCTCGGTCCACAGCGCGCCCTCCCAGTCCACTCCGCCGTCGTACAGCTCGGGGTGGTTCTCGAGCTGCCAGCGGGTCAGATAGCCGCCGTTGGAGATGCCGGTCATGTAGGTGCGGCGTGGGGTGTGCCCGTACGCCTGCCGGACGACGGTCCTCGCGGCGCGGGTCAGCTCGGTGGTCCGCCGGTTCCATTCGGCGATCGCGTCGCCGGGCCGCTTGCCGTCGGTGTAGAAGTCGGGGCCGCTGTTGCCCTTGTCGATGGAGGCGAAGGCGTAGCCCTGGGCGATGACCCAGTCGGAGATCAGGGGGTCCAGCGAGTACTGCTTGCGCGTCCCGGGCGCGCCGGTCACCACGAGTCCGCCGTTCCAGTGCTCGGGCAGCCGGATGACGAACTGGGAGTCGTGGTTCCAGCCGTGGGTCTTGTTGAGGTGCGAGGAGTCGGGGAAGTAGCCGTCGACCTGGACGCCGGGGACGCCGGTCGGGTTCTTGGTCCCCTTGGCGGTGAGCGAGGCCCAGTCCGCGGCGTCGGTGTAGGGGGTGCCGGCGGTCGCGGCCGTGGTCATGTCGGGCAGACAGGCCGTGGTCTGGAATGCCGCTCCGGGTACCGCGACCCGGCCCTGGCCGGCGCAGTCGGGTGCCGATCGAGCCGTGGCGCTCGCCGACACTCCAGCCGTCGACAGAAGTACGGCGGACAACAAGCTGACCGTGTGTCTCAGATGCATGGTTCGCCCTCCGGGCGGTGAAAGGGAGCGGTGAATCAGGAGTTGAAGCGGGCGCGCAGCGCCTTCTTGTCGAACTTGCCGACTCCGGTGCGCGGGATGGCCTCCACGACCTCGATACGGTCCGGGAGTTGCCAGCGCGCGAAGCCTCCGGCCTCGAGGTGCGCCCGTACGCGTTCGAGGGTCACCTCGGAGCCGGGGTGCTGGGCGACGCAGATCAGCGGACGCTCCAGCCACTTGTCGTCGGGGACGGCGATGACCGCGGCCTCGGCGACCCCCGGCAGCGCCATGACCGCCGACTCCATGTCCACCGAGGAGATCCACTCGCCGCCGGACTTGATGAGATCCTTCGCACGGTCGGCGATGACGACATACCCGTCCGGTGAGCCGATGGCGATGTCCCCGGTACGGAACCAGCCGTCCTCCGTGAACTGGGCGGCGCCCTCACCGCCGAGGTAGGAATCGGCGATCCATGGCCCGCGGACGAGCAGATCGCCCATCGATGTTCCGTCCCACGCAAGGGAATTGCCCGCCTCGTCGCGGATGTCCATCTGTACACCGGGCAGCGGAAGACCGGCCCGGGTGCGCACCGCGTCGGTGATCCGGTCCTCGTCCCAGTCGCGCATCCGCTCCTTCGGCCACGCCACACTGGCCAGCGGCGATGTCTCGGTCATGCCCCACACCTGCACCAGAGGGATGCCGAAGTCGCGCCGGTAGCGTTCGATCAGGGCGCGCGGCGGACGGGCGCCGCCGCACAGCAGATGCCGGAGCGACGGCAACCCGCCGTGGGCGGCGATCTCGCCTGCGACCGCCATCCAGATGGTGGGCACGCCGGCGGCGACCGTGACCCGCTCGGCGGCCATCAGCTCGACCAGGGCCACGGGATCCAGCGAGCCACTGAGGAACACCTGCTTGGCGCCGTACGGAGTGGCGGTGTAGGGGACGCCCCAGGCGTTGGCGTGGAACATGGGAACGACCGGCAGTACGCAGTCGCCGGGGCCGATGGCCATGGCGGCCTGCGAGGACGCGGCGATGGCGTGCAGCACGGTCGAACGGTGCGTGTAGAGCACGCCCTTGGGGCGGCCGGTGGTGCCGGAGGTGTAACACAGGCCGAGCGGCGACCGTTCGTCGATGTCGCGGGGGGCGTACGCGTCCGGCAGGCCGGCGATCAGCTCCTCGTACGCCACCACCCCCGGCAGCGTGGTGTCGGGCACCTCGTCACCGAGCACGATGACATGCCGCACGCCGGCGAGCCCGCCCCGCGCGTGCACCTTCTCCAGAAGCGGCAGCAGATCGGGATCGGCCAGGATGGCGCGGTCGTCCGCGTGGCCGATGATGTACGCCAGATCCTCGGGGGAGAGCCTCAGGTTCAGGGTGTGCAGGACGCGCCCGGTGCAGGGCACGGCCCAGTAGGCCTCAAGGTGCCGGTATCCGTTCCAGGCGAGGGTGGCCACCCGGTCGCCGGGCGCGAGGCCGAGGGCGTCCAGGGCGTGCATCAACTGCTGGGCGCGGCGGGCGAATTCGGCGTTCGTGTAGCGGTGCACACGGCCGCAGGGAAGCCGCGTGACCACCTCGGTGTCGGGAAAGTAGCGCGGGGCGTGTCCGAACAGCAGCCACGTGTTGAGTGGGGTCTCCATCATCGCCATGGCGCACATCGTCACCGCGGTGCGGCACCCGGGCGACGGAGGAAGACTCCAGAACGTCCACGACCCCGGTGGAGCAAGTACCCACCTCCGCGACGGGTGGCGTGACGCGGGGAGGGAGAACTCCCACACCCGAGCGGGGGCCCCTTGTGGAGATTCTCTCCGTAGCCGCCGCTCATGGCCGAACTTAACGTCTGCCCCACATCGGCAACCGCCGCTGCATCCCCTGCTCATCCGAGGCGTCATGACACAACCGCGCGCCATCCTGGTCACGCAAGGCCTGTCCAAGGAGTTCCAGGGATTCCGCGCCGTCAGCGCGGTGGACCTGAGGGTCGCCGAGGGCACGGTCCACGCGCTGGTGGGCCCCAACGGAGCTGGAAAGACAACCCTGTTCAACCTGCTCACCGGATTTCTCAGGCCGTCCGGCGGGAGCGTCACCTTCGACGGACACGCCATCACCGGCCGGCCGCCCGAGCACATCGCCGGCCTCGGTGTCGCCCGCTCCTTCCAGGTCACCAGCCTCTTTCCGCAGATGACAGCCCGCGAGCACGTCGAGCTCGCCCTCCAGTCGGGCACCGGTCTCGGCCGCAGGTTCTGGCGCACGGACAAGCTGATGCGCCGCTTCTCCGGCCGGGCTCGCGAACTCCTCGGTGACGTCGGACTCGAGCACCTCGCCGACCGGCCCGCCGGGAGTCTGCCGTACGGGCAGAAGCGCGCGCTGGAGCTGGCACTCGCCCTCGCCCTGGACCCGGCGTTGCTGCTGCTCGACGAGCCGACGGCCGGCATGGGCCTGGAGGACGTCGACCGCACCGTGGCTCTCATCGACAGGATCCGCGAGGGACGCACCGTGGTGATGGTCGAGCACAACATGAGCGTTGTCGGCTCGCTCGCGGACACCGTCACGGTCCTGCAGCGCGGCGAAGTGCTCGTGGAGGGCCCCTACGACCGGGTCAGGACCGATCCCCGGGTCGTCGAGGCGTACTTGGGGGCGGACGTTGCTTGAGATCAAGGGCGTCAGCGCCCGCTACGGCGAGGCCACGGCCCTGGACGAGGTGTCCCTGCAGGTCGGCGAGGGCGAGGTCGTCACCCTCGTCGGCCGCAACGGCGCCGGGAAGACCACATTGCTGCGCTGCGCCATGGGGTTGCACCGTGAGATGACCGGCCGGGTCGCGCTGGCGGGCAAGGACATCACCGCGGCACCACCGCATCGCAGGGCCCGGCTCGGCCTCGGGTACGTTCCCGACGACCGCGGCATCTACGCGGGCCTGTCCGTCGAGGAGAACCTGACCCTGCCGCCGGCCTCGCCGGGCTCCGCGTGGCCACTGCCCCGGATCTACGACGCCTTCCCCGTGCTCGCCGAGCGCCGCCGCTTCCCCGGCGGCAAGCTCTCCGGCGGTGAACAGCAGATGCTCGCCCTCGCCCGGGTCCTGCGCGCCGGCGCGCGTGTGCTGCTGTGCGACGAGCCGACCGAGGGACTAGCCCCGGTCATCGTGCAGCAGATCGGCGAGATTCTGCGCGGGGCCAAGGAGTACGGAGTCTCGGTGCTGCTCGTGGAGCAGAATCTGCGCTTCGCCGCGACCATCGCCGACCGCCACTACCTCCTCGCGCAGGGCCGGATCGTCGAGGCGTTCGACAACGCCGACGTACGGCAGCGCGAGGGCGAACTCCTGTCCTATCTCGGATTGTGACACCCCGTCACCAACACCCCGTCACCAACACCCCGGTCATCAACATCTCGTCATCAACACCCCGTCATCTCCGCCCATTCGGGACGTACGCATCAGGAGGAAGCAATGAAGCACAGGCTGTCGACGGTCGTGGCCACGGCCGCGGTGGGGGCCCTGCTCGCGGGCTGCGGGGGCGGCGGACCGAGCTCGGGCGGCGGGAAGGTCAGCGACGACAAGATCGTGCTGGGTGTGCTCACCGACCTGTCCGGCGTCTACGCGGACATCGCGGGACCGAACTCGGTGCAGGCCGTGCAGATGGCCGTCGACGACTTCAAGAAGAAGTACGGCGACAAGGCGATCACCCAGAACATCGAAGTCATCAAGGCCGACCACCAGAACAAGCCGGAGATCGCCAACACCCAGGCCCGGGAGATGTACGACCGCAAGAAGGCCGACGCGATCTTCGACGTGCCGACCTCGTCGGCGGCCCTCGCGGTGCAGACCGTCGCCGGCCAGGCCAAGAAGCTGTACTTCAACACCGGCGCCGCCACCACGGAACTCGCGGGCAAGACCTGCAATCCGTACACCTATGAATGGGCCTACGACACCTACATGCTGGCGCAAGGCACCGGCGCCGCGGTCACCGAAGCGGGGGGCAAGAACTGGTACACCATCTACCCGGACTACGCCTTCGGGCAGGACATGCAGAAGAAGTTCGAGACGGCCATCGCGAGCGCGGGCGGCAAGGTCGTCGCCAAGGACCCCACGCCGTTCCCGAGCGACAACTACTCCACCTTCCTGCTCAAGGCATCGGGTCTGAAGCCGAAGCCACAGGTGCTCGGGGCCCTTCAGGCGGGAGGCGACCTGGCCAACGTCGTCAAGCAGTACCAGCAGTTCAAACTGAAGGACAAGGGCATCGAGCTGGCCATCGGCCTGCTCTTCGACACCGACATCAAGGCCATCGGCGCGGACAAGCTTGCCGGAACCATGTTCACCACGGCCTGGTTCTGGAACGTCGACGCCAAGGCCCAGGCCTGGGCGGACCGGTTCAAGAAGCGTACGGGGCAGCGGCCCACCTTCGACCAGGCGGCCGACTACTCGGCGGCGACGCACTATCTGGAGGCCGCGCAGAAGGCGGGCAGCGACAAGGCGGCCGACGTCTCGAGGGAGTTGGACGGCACCAAGTTCAGCGACTTCTTCGCCCACAACGCCACGATCCGCGCCCAGGACCACCGGGTCGTCCACGACGCGTACCTGGCCAAGGTCAAGGACCCTGCCAAGGCGAGCGAAACCGGTGACTACACCGAGCCGGTCAAGACCATCCCCGCGGCCGAGGCATTCGACCGGCCTTCGCCCGACTGCCATCTCAGCTGACCACCGGCGTCCGGCGGCCCGCACGACGGGCAGGCCGCCGGCCGAAGACGGGACCCAGTCATGACCTCGTTTCTCCAACAGGCCTTCAACGGGCTGGTAAGCGGCAGCTTCTACGCCCTGCTGGCCCTCGGCCTCGCCGTCATCTTCGGCATGCTGCGCGTGGTGAACTTCGCCCACGGCGCGCTCTACATGCTCGGAGCGTTCGGCGCGGTCGCGCTCGCCGACAGCGCGGGGCTCGGCTTCTGGTGGGCGCTGCTGCTCGTACCTCTCGCGCTCGCCGTCGCCGGTACCCTCCTCGAACGCTTGCTGATCCGCCGCCTGACGGCCCTCGACCCGCTCTACAATTTCCTGCTCACCTTCGGCATCGCGCTGGTCTGCCAGGACCTGCTGCGCATGAAGTACGGTGCGCAGTCCCGGCCCTACGAGCGCGGTCCCTTCCCCGGCTCCATGGATCTGGGCCTGTTCGACTTCCCCCGCTACCAGGTGTTCGTCCTCGCCGTCTCGGTCGCCCTCTGCCTGGCCGTGTGGCTGCTGCTCACCCGCACCCGGATCGGGACCATCGTGCGCGCGGCCACCGAACGCCCCGAACTCACCCGGGCGTTCGGCATCGACACGGGGCGCTGGGTCACGCCGGTCTTCGGTTTCGGCGTCGGGCTCGCGGCCCTGGCCGGCGTGCTCGCCGCACCCATGCGGGCGGTCAACTCCGGTATGGGCAGCGACCTGATCATCACGGTGTTCGCGGTCGTCGTCATCGGCGGCCTCGGCTCCGTGTTCGGCTCGGTGCTCGCCGGGTTCACGATCGGCATGCTTCAGGCCCTCGGCAACCTCTACATCCCCGTCCTGTCCCAGACCTCGGTCTACCTGCTGATGGCCGTCGTGCTGCTGGTCCGGCCCGCCGGACTGTTCGGCAAGGAGGAACACGCATGATCCTCGGCCTCCTCGCGAAGCTGCACGGCCGCCCCGCCCTGATCCGGTGGGGCCTGCTCACCGCCGGGCTGCTCGTGGCCTTCGGCCTGCCCTGGGGCCTGTATCCGCCGGTCGCCACGGACATCCTCTGCTGGGGCCTGTTCGCCGTCGCCTTCGATCTGCTGCTCGGTCACGCCGGGCTGCTGTCCTTCGGACACGCGGCGTTCTGGGGCAGCTCGGCGTACGTCACGGGGCTGATCGCCATCCACAGCGGACTGCCGTTCTACGTCGCGGTGCTGGGCGGGGCGGCGGCCGCCGCGCTGCTCGCCCTGCCCATCGGTTTCTTCGCGGTCCGGCGCAGCGGCATCTACTTCGCCATGGTCACCCTGGCCTTCGCGCAGATGGTGTACTTCATCGCCAACCAGTGGGGCGATGTCACCGGCGGCGAGAACGGTCTGCAGGGGATTCCCCGCGACCTGCCGGGCTTCGACCTGTCGGACCCGTTCGTCTTCTACTACGCGGCCCTGCCGGTGGTGCTGCTCGGCCTCGCCGCGGCCTGGCGGATCGTGCACTCCCCGTTCGGCCGGGTGATCGCCGCCGTGCGCGACAACTCCGCCCGTGCCCGTGCCCTCGGCTATCCCGCCGACCGATACAAGCTCGTCGTCTTCACCGTCTCCGCGTTCCTGTCCGGCATCGCGGGCGGCCTGTACGCGGTCAACCACGGTTTCGCCTCACTGCAGGAGGTGTACTGGACGACGTCGGGCAAGGTCGTCGTCATGACAGTCCTCGGCGGCATCGGCACCCTGTGGGGCAGCCTGCTGGGTGCCGGCGCCATCGTCCGCCTGGAGGACTGGCTGTCCACGTCCGGTTTCGAGGAGACCGGCCTGGTCACCGGCGGCGTCTTCATCGTCGTCGTCCTGCTCTTCCGCCGAGGGGTGTGGGGCACACTCACGCACACCCTGCGCTCCCGTACGCAGACCCCGGCCCTCGACCCCGAACCACACCTGGAGCACGACCACGACGGCTCGACGCAACCGGTGTCGTCGTAGATCTGTGCAGACGGAGGCGGGGCGGCGAGCATCGCAGGCGGGAACGCGTACCGGAACACTCAGGAGGCATCCGTGGACTCGACGGCCACACACAGTCGGGCCGATGTGGAACCTGCGGCGCGCCTGCTGCGCCTGCTGCGCGAAGACGCCCCGCAGAGTGAGTACGACGCCCTCCTCGACCGATGCCCTTCCGAGGACCGGCCCCGGCTCGCCCTGCTCGTCGACGACGCCCTGCAGGTACGGGCGCGCCTGGAGGAGCGTCGCCGCCGGGAGGCCGAGCTCGCCGCGCTCTACGAGACAGCGGGGGACCTGTCCTCACTGCGTGATCTGGAGGCCGTGCTGCAGGCCATCGTCCGCCGGGCTCGCAGCCTGCTCGGCACCGACGTGGCCTACCTGATGCTCAACGACGCTCAGCGCGGCGACACCTATATGCGGGTGACCGACGGCATACGCACCGACGCGTTCAAGCAGGCACGGCTGGCCATGGGCGCGGGCCTCGGCGGTCTGGTGGCCAAGACGGCGGTTCCGTACAACACCTCCGACTACTTCGCCGACCTGCGCTTCGAGCACTGCATCGACGACGTCGTGGACGGCGAGGGGCTGATCTCCATCCAGGGAGCGCCTCTCAAACTCGGCGAGAACGTCATCGGCGTCCTGTTCGCCGCCAACCGACGGGTCCGCCCCTTCTCCGAGCACGAAGTGGCCCTGCTCGTCTCGCTCGCCAACCACGCCGCCATCGCCATCGAGAACGCGACCCTGTTCCAGGACGTACGCAGAGCCGTCGACGAACTCACCGAAGCCAACGGCGTCATCCGCGCCCACAGCGAATCCATCGAGCGCGCCGCCGCCCTGCACGAGCGGCTCACCACCATCGTTCTCGACGGCGGCGGGATGGCCGACGTGGCACAGACCCTCGCCGAGGTCCTGGGCGGGAGCATCCTCGTCCTGGACCCCCGCGGCCGCACCATGGCCGCCGCCGGTGACGACCCTCTCGTCGAGCGGGCCCGCACCGAGGGAGCCCTTCCGGATCCGTGCCCCGCCGCCCGTGCGGTCCGCGACGCCCGGGTGCTGAGCACGGACGCCCGCCGCACCCGCCGTATCCCGGCAGGCGCCGACGGATCCGCCGCCTGTGCCACTCCCATCGTGGCCGGCAGCGAACTCCTGGGCGTGCTGCTGCTCGTCCGCGAGCACCTGGACTCCTCGGGAGTACGTTCCCTGGAGCGTGCCGCGCTCGTCACCGCGCTGATGCTGCTCAGCGAACGCACCGTCGCCGAGGCCGAGCACCGGTTGCGCGGCGAGATCCTCGAGGACCTGCTCGGCTCCCCGCACCGGGATCCGGAAGGCCTTCGGCGCCGGGCCACCCTGGTGGGCCTCGACCTCCACCGCCCGCACACGGTGTTCGCGGCCCGCTGCCGTGACAGCACCCATAGGCGACGCATCGCCGACGCCGCGGCTTCGTACGCCGCCCGGGCCCGGGGTCTCGCGGGCGAATACCGGGGCGACACGGTCGTCCTCCTGCCGCAGGATCCGGACCCGGACGAGGCCGCCCGCGTCCTGGCCGGCCACTTGTCGCGTGCCGTGGACAACCCGGTCACGGTCGGAGCCGCGACGGCCGCGCCCGGCGTCGACGCCATCGTCGAGGCACACCACGACGCGGCCCGCTGTCTGGATGTCCTGCTCGCGCTCGACCGTGACGGGGAGGGTGCCTCGCCCGGCGAACTCGGCGTCTACGGCCTGCTGTTCCACCAGGCCGGCCGCGAGGAACTGCACCGTTTCGTGCGCCGTACCATCGGCCCCGTCCTCGACTACGACACCCAGCGCGGCGGCGAGCTCACCCGCACGCTGCTGGCCTTCTTCGCCTGCGACGCCGGCCTGGGCCGCACGGCCGCCGAGCTCTACATCCACGTCAACACGCTCTACCAGCGCATCGACCGCATCACCTCGCTGCTCGGCCCGCAGTGGCGCCACGGTGACCAGGTGCTGCAGGTGCATCTCGCCCTCAAGGTCCACATGGTCCTGTCCGCCGCGTGATCACCGGCCGGTGCGCGGGCCGTCGAGCACATGGCGGATACGGCGCGCGGGGTCCCTCGAACCGGGCGGCACACGGCCCATCACCGGCACGTGCTCACGCCTCCTGGCCGGCGTCGATCTCGGCGATCAGCGCCTCGATACGGGTCTTGATCTCGTCCCGGATCGGGCGCACCGACTCGACGCCCTTGCCGGCCGGGTCTTCGAGGGCCCAATCGAGGTACTTCTTGCCGGGGAAGATCGGGCAGGCGTCGCCGCAGCCCATGGTGATGACGTAGTCGGAGGCCTGGACGACCTCGGTCGTGAGGATCTTCGGCTTGGCGTCGGCGATGTCCACGCCGACTTCCCTCATCGCCTCGACTGCGGCCGGGTTGACCTGGTCGCCCGGGATCGAGCCGGCGGAACGGACCTCGATCCGGTCGCCCGCGAGGTGGTTCAGGAACCCGGCGGCCATCTGCGACCGCCCGGCGTTGTGGACACAGACGAACAGTACGGAGGCGAGCGGGCTGGAGGACATCGGTTCTTCCTTTGCGAGTGATCGAGCGGGTTCAGCGGATGGTGCGGGATGTGAGGGTCAGGTGATCCGCACGGAGTCGCGCGGTTCGGTGAGGTGGGCGTCGATCCGGTCGCGGATTCCGCGGACGACGGCGACCGGCGCGCCCTCGCGGTCCGTCACGGGCCAGTCCGGATATCGGCGGCCGGGCCCGACCGGGCAGGCGTCCCCACAACCCATCGTGATGACGATGTCGGCGGCACGCACCACGTCGTCGGTCAGCGGCTCGGGGGAGGTGTCCGTGACGTCCATTCCGGCGCGGTCAGAACCTGTGCGACGAGCGGCCGGGTCTCGGCGGCCGGATGCTTGCCGGCCGAGCAGAGGACCACGTGGCCTCCTGCGTGGTGCGCGGGCCGGGCGGCGGCCATCGGGGAGCGGTCCGTGTTGCGGCTGCGCACGAACAGCGCTCATCCGGCAGGAAGGGGGACGGGGATGCGGTCATGGGAAACCCCTTTCGGGGCGTGGGTCCCCATCTGGGCGGGGATGCGGGCCCCAGGGATCACTCCAGGCTGGTATCAGCTCGGAATGATGTGACAGTATCAGCCCATGATGACGTCAGTCGACACTGATCTGATGCGGGTTCTCGCCGACCCGCTCCGGCTCCGGATCGTCACCCTGCTCGCCAGGGAGACGCTCTGCAGCACGCATCTGATCGAGGAGACGGGGGCCAAGCAGACCAACCTCTCCAACCATCTGAAGGTGCTGCGCGAGGCCGGGATCGTGGAGACCGAGCCGTGCGGCCGGTTCACCTACTACCGGCTCAAGCCCGACGTCTTCGCCTCCCTGGCGGGCCAGTTCGCCGATCTGGCGGAGACGGCGCGCGCCACGGCCGAGAACGGCATCAAGCGGTCATGCCCCTGATCCCCGCCCCTGCGGCGACCTGCACCGAGGAGTCCTGTTGACCGCCACCGAGGCCACCGAGCACGACAGCGTCGGATCTGCCACAGCCCCCGACACTGTCGCACCGCAGCCCGCCCCGGGCGCCACTCGGCGCCAGGCACCCCCGCTGATCGCCAAGGCGGCAGCCGAACTGGTCGGCACCGCGGCCCTGGTGGCCATCGTGGTCGGCTCCGGCATCCAGGCCACCGAATTGACGAAGGACGTCGGCCTGCAGCTGCTCGCCAACTCCACCGCCACCGTCTTCGGCCTCGGCGTCCTGATCGCCCTGCTCGGTCCGGTCTCCGGCGCGCACTTCAATCCGGCCGTCACCCTGGCCGAGTGGTGGAGTACCCGCCGCGGCGGCGCGGGAGTCACCCTGCGCGAGACCGCCTTCTACGTCCCGTCCCAGATCGTCGGCGCGATCGCGGGCGCCATCCTGGCCGACGCCATGTTCGGTGCGCCGCTGGTGGAATGGTCCACGCACAACCGTTCGGCGGGGCACCTGCTGCTGGGCGAGGTTGTCGCGACGGCCGGACTGATCCTGCTGATCTTCGGCCTGGCCCGCACCGACCGGCTGCGCTTCGCGCCCGTCGCGGTCGCCTCGTACATCGGCGCCGCCTACTGGTTCACCTCGTCGACGTCCTTCGCCAACCCTGCGGTGACGATCGGCCGCGCCTTCACCGACACCTTCGCCGGTATCGCACCCGCCTCGGTCCCGGGGTTCGTCGCCATGCAACTCGTCGGCGCCGTGGTGGGGTTGGCGCTGGTGGCACTCATCTTCATGCCCGGCCGGAGTCAGGCCGAGCAGCCCGCCGGGTGACGCCGGCAACCCAGGTCGTCGTGATCGGCGGCGGCCCGTCCGGGCTCGCCGCCGGACACCGTCTGCGGCGACCGGACAGGGGCAGGCCGTCCTGCCCGGGACGCCGCCAGGCGGATCGCTGAACCTCTCGCCCGCCCGTTCTCGGACTTCCGGCCCGCCCTTGCGGCGGGCCGGAAGGGCGGGCCTTGCGGCGGGCCGTCCTCGGGGTGCCGGACCGGCCCTTCCGCGTCCGCCTTACGCCCCTGGCCTGCCCTCGGTCCACTTCTTCCCGCGCAAGCCGGCCGACGCCCTTGCCGTCGGCTGGACCCCGAACGACAGGGCGGGCGGGGCTGCTCACGTCCACGGTCAGGTCGTCGCATCCCGCCGCGGCCGACGGTGGATCAGGCCGGTGCGGCCGTCGTCAGCAGCTTGCCCATCGCGGCCAGCACGGACGGCTCGACCCGGTAGTAGACCCAGGTGCCGCGCCGCTCCGAGGTGAGCAGGCCGGCCTCCTTGAGCTTCTTGAGGTGGTGGGAGACCGTCGGCTGGGAGACGCCGACGTCGGAGATGTCGCACACGCACGCCTCGCCGCCCTCGTGCGAGGCCACCGCGGAGAACAGCCGTAGTCGCACCGGGTCCCCGAGGGCCTTGAACATCCGCGCGGCCGACTCCGCCTCCTCGGCGGTGAACGGGCGCTCGGTGAGAGGCGGGCAACACGGTTCCACGGCCTGGTCGACGAGATCCAGTAGGGGCAGCGCCTTCGCGTTCGACATGCATCTATGTTGACATACATCGAACCAGCCTGGCGAGGGCGTGGGTGGCCACCCGAGCACTTCCGTCAGGTGCCTGGATTAGATGGCTGTCTATGTTGACGTTTGTCGAATCAGGAGCCATGCTGGGGCACGCAAGCCATCGACGGATGTCGAAATATCGAGGAGTCGACCGTGAACGCGCCTGTCACCACCGATCTGCCCGTCGTCGTGATCGGAGCCGGCCCCGCCGGTCTCGCTGCCGCCGCCCACCTGCTCGACCGCGGTCTCACCCCGCTGGTCCTGGAAGCCGGGCCGGTCGCCGGCGCGGCGGTGCGCGAGTGGGCACACGTGCGGCTGTTCTCGACCTGGGGCGAGCTCACCGACCCGGCCGCGGAGAAGCTGCTGGCCCCCACGGGATGGGTGAAGCCGGACGCGGCCTCGTACCCCTCGGGCGGGGACTGGGCCGATCAGTACCTCCAGCCGCTCGCCGACGTTCTCGGTGAAAGGGTGCGCTTCGGTGCCACCGTCACCGGCGTCTCCCGGGCCGGCCGGGACCGGATCGTGGACGCCGACCGCGAGGCCCAGCCGTTCGTCGTCCACGTCGCCCACGCCGACGGCGGTGAGGAGCGGCTGTTCGCCCACGCGGTGATCGACGCCTCGGGTACCTGGACCACTCCGAGCCCGGCCGGAGGCAGTGGTCTCCCCGCCCTCGGCGAGAAGGCCGCGTCCGACCGAATCACCTACCGCGTGCCCAACCTCAAGGACCCGGCCGTGCGGGTCCGGTACGCGGGCAAGCGCACCGCGGTCATCGGCTCCGGCGCCTCCGCGTTCACCGCGCTCGCCCACCTCGCCGATCTCGCCAAGTCCGACGACGGCACCGGAACCAAGGGAGTGTGGATCCTGCGCCGGGGCATCTCCGGCTCCACCTTCGGCGGGGGCGAAGCCGATCAGCTCCCCGCCCGCGGCGCCCTGGGCCTCGCCGCCAGGGCCGCGGTCGACGACGGCCACGCCGACGCGGTCACCGGCTTCCGCACCGACGCCATCGAACGCGACACCGACGGCCGCCTGGTGCTCGTCGGCGAGGACGGCCGCCGCCTCGACCCCGTCGACGAGGTCATCGTCCTCACCGGCTTCCGCCCCGACCTCTCCTTCCTGTCCGAGCTCCGCCTGGGCCTGGACGAGCGCCTCCAGGCCCCCACCGCCCTGGCCCCGCTCATCGATCCCAACCAGCACTCGTGCGGCACCGTCTACCCGCACGGCGTGAACGAGCTGTCCCACCCGGAGAAGGACGTCTACCTGGTCGGCATGAAGTCCTACGGCCGCGCGCCGACCTTCCTGGCGATGACCGGCTACGAGCAGGTCCGCTCGATCGCCGCCGCCCTCGCGGGCGACCAGGAAGCAGCCGAGCGCGTCGAGTTGACCCTGCCGGAGACCGGGGTCTGCGGTGGCGCCGGCCTGTTCGACGACCCCGCCGCCGCCCAGGACACCGACGGCGCCGGCTGCTGCGCCGCCCCGGCCACCCTCCAGATCGGCATCGGCGCCCCGGCTTCCTCCGGCGGCTGCTGACCACCGTGCCCCAGCCAGGCCGACACAGTCCGACCTGCGAAAACTCTGCGTGAGCCGGATCGGTAACGTCGGCCGAGGTCCCCGAAGGACTCGTGATCCGTGGGTGCGCACCGGGCCCTGCGCGGACGGTGCGCACCGAGAGGGTCAGCGGACCCGGCCGGTGCGCACCGAACGGGTCAGCGGACCGGCAGCACGGCGGTGTGTTCCTCGCGCACGGCCTCCAGGGAACGGGGGTCGAGACCGAGCAGGCTCAGGATCGTGGGTGCGATCTGTGTGGTGTGCACGCTCGCGGAGTCGCGTACGCCGTCCGGAACCGAGGCGCCGGACACGATCAGCGGCACGTCGAGGTCGTCGGAGTGGGCGCCGCCGTGCTCGGCGATCTTCTTCGTGCCGCCGGTGTAGACGACGCCGTACTGCGTGAGCCCGAAGATGTCCGGGACCCGGGCGTCGCCGGCCTCGACGTGGAAGAAGCGGGCCGCGGAGCTCCCGGCGTAGACCTTGCTGAGCCCGCTGCGGGTGAAGGCCTTGGGTGCGGCGTCGATGTCAGTACCGGTGCCGCTCCGGGCGAGCAGGTACGTCTTGGCGAACTCGGTGGCGGCCTTGGAGCGGTCGGTCAGCCAGAGCAGCATCGCGTCGTCGTCCACGCTGTGGGCGACCAGGTTGCCGGCGGCGGGGTGGAGCTGCTTCCAGGCGGCGTCGAGGCCGTCCAGCAGCGGGCCGTCGTCGATCCGGGTGAGCGCGGCGGGGTCGGTGGGCGACTGGCCGTGCTTGGCGGACAGGATGATCGTGGTGCTGTCGGCCAGGTGGCGCTCGGCGATCTCGGAAGTCAGGGCGCCGATCTCGGCGTTGACGAAGTCCAGGTTCTTCGCAAGCAGCGGTCCGGGCACGTTCTTCGCGGTGTAGCCGCCCTCGAGGCCGTCGGAGGTGGGCAGCTTCTGCGCGGTGGAGACCGACTGGAAGTTGAGGCCGAAGATCGCCGGGGTGCCCTCCTTGTGGGTTCGGCTGTGGTCGTAGCCGTCGATCTCGTTGAGGACGGCCTTCACCTTGTAGCCGTCGTACTGCTCGGTGGCCCGGTTGTCCTTGGTCCAGTCGTTCCCGGCCGGGAAGCCGAGGGCGTCGCTGTTGATCTCGGGCGTGAACAGGTCCTGGATGCCCGTGCCCGAGGGCCCGTTGAGGATCTCGTACGCCGCGTGCTTGTCCGACCACGCGGTGCGCAGGCCCGCGTTGCGGGCGACCTCGAAGACGGTGTTCACCTTGAGGTACGAGTGCGGGTAGACCGGCTCGCAGGTCTTGGGATCGACCGGCAGCTTCGAGGCGTCGATCAGGCTCGCCGGGTTGCCGGTCATCGAAAGGATGCTGTCGGGCAGACCGGTGAGGCCCTGCCCGGCGTCGATGGAGGCCTGGTTCTTGTCCAGGCCCTCCGTGAGGTTCACCTCGGCGCCGGGCCCGGCGCCCTTGCAGGTCGTGGTTCCGGCCGGGAGAAGCGCCGCGTCGTAGGTGTCGTCGTAGTAGACGCCGGTGGTGCCGGGGCCGCCGCCGGTCGCCTGGGCGACCATGCCGGGGAAGGAGTCGGACGGCGTGGTGGTCCTGGCACGGGTGTATTCCACGCCACCGCCAACCAGCCGGGCCAGCGCGGACTCCGGGTGCCGGGAGACGTACCGGGCCAGGTCCGACTGGTGCAGCCCGTCGACCGAGATCAGCAGGACGTGCCGGGCGTCGGACCGCCGGTGGGAGGCGGCGAAAGCGGAGGGCTGGGCGACCATCGAGCCGGTCAGGACTCCGGTGGCGGTGAGGAGGGCTGCGTGCCTGACATAGCGTCTGGACATAGAGGTCTCCCGGGTGTTCAGGGTGAGCTGCGAGGGCCGGACCCATCAGAGTCGCGCCCTGTGTACCGGAAACGGCGTATGTGTGAACGCACACGGAATGAGGGGTCGGGTCTTCGCCAAGCAGGGGTCTGGATTTCGCCAGGAAGGAGGACTGTCCGCGGGCCCGGACCGGTTCTCAACCGGGCCGCAGGCGAAGGGAAACGACTCCGCGGCCCGATGCGGGCGGAGCTGCGCCGGTCGGGTGCAGTGCAACTCCCGTTATTTTGAGCCTTGTCATCCTAGACTCCCGCCCATGGACCGGATCATCGGCGATGTGGCCACGGCCGTCGGGCTGGTGACCACGCTGGCGTCAACCTACTTCGGTTACCTCGGCGTTCGGCATCTGATTCGACGACGGCACGCCGGTCGGCCCGAGGCGGAACCGATGGCGGCACCGATCGCGGCATCAACCGGCGGATCAGCGGCCGGCCCCGGGGACAACCGCCCCGACGGGCAAGGTACGTACGACGTCTTCGTCTCGTACGCGGACACGGAGAGCGACGCGGCGGAACGGCTGGCGGGGTGCCTGCGGGAGGCGGACGCGTCGGTGTTCCTGGTGCGGTGGGTCGAGCCGGGGCTGATCCCGCTGATGGAGGCCGAACGGGCGCTGGACGGAGCCGCGTTGGGGGTGCTCCTCTTCGGGCGTACGACCATGGACGACGCCCGGATCGCCGACGAGTACGCGGCGCTCCTCCAGCGCGCGCACCGGGGCGGTCTGCGCTTCGTACCGGCGCCGGTCGACGACGTCACGCTCCCGGCGTTCGCCGCCGTCCGTCAGCCGGTGGACCTGCGTGCGCCCGGCTCCGCCCGGTACGACGCCGAGGTCGGGCGACTGGTGCGGATCGCGCGTGGACGGCGCCGCGTGCCGGACGCGTGATGACCCGCCCCGAAACCCCTCACTCTGATCCCTCACCTTGACGCCTGACGCCTGACGCCTGACGGCAAAGGCCCAACGGCCCAAGACCGGTAACGGCCGCTCCCGCGGTGGATGTTCGCGGGGGCGTAGGCAAGCACGCGCAGGGCACCAGGGACCTCCTCCTACCCCAGTGGATGCGTGTAGGGGACCAGTTATGCGAAGGCCGGCCGGAGAGGGGTATTCCGCCCGTACTTTGGTCGCCCGCGGCGGACGCTTCGGTTCTGCCGCGTACCCAGGAGTCCAGCGGTCGGTCGAGGAGGTCCGCGCGGTTGAACCACATGTCCCTCTCCGGCGAATTACCCCCGTCCTACGATGTGTTCCTCTCCTACGCCGCCGACGACGCCGCCTGGGCCAGGACCCTGGCCGAACAGCTGACCGGGCACGGGCTGTCGCCCTTCCTCGACCAGTGGAGCATCGAACCGGGCGACATCGTCCTCCACCGGGTGGAGGCCGCCCTGCGCGCCTCCGCCCACGGCATCGCCGTGATCAGCCCGGCGGCCATGCGCGACGCGCGCGCCATGGACGAGTACGCCGTGCTGGCCACCGAGGCCGCCTCGCGCGGCCTGCGCTTCATCCCGGTGCTCCTCGGACATGTGCCCGCGCCCCCGTTCGCCGCCCACCGTGTCTGGCGGGACTTCAGCGACGTCACCGGCCGGGAGTTCACGATGAAGGCCGCCGAACTCGCCGCCGTCATCGCGGACCGCCCCGCCCCGACCGACGGCACCCCTTCCCCGGACACCCTCCGTGCCACCCACCCCACTCCGCCCCGGCCTGTCACGCCTCCGCCCCGTCCCGCCTTCGTCGTCTGCTGTGCCCCGGCCGACGCCGCGTACGGCGCTCGGCTGGCCCGACAACTGCTCGAGGCCGGGCTGCCGGTGTGGTCGACGGACGATCTCCGGCCCGGCGACGGCCACTTCTGGACGATCAGACAGCAACTCCGGTACGCCGCGGCGGTCGTTGTGGTGATGACTCCCCGGTCGCAGGACTCCGACGACGTCACCCGCATGATCCTGGAGGGCCAGGTGCACGGGCGGCCCTTCGTACCCGTACTCCTGGACGGCGACGTCAACTACCACCTGGCCGCCACCTGGTACGTGGACGCCCGCGACGGAGCGCTGCTCGACGAGGCGCGACTCGACCTGCTGCGCCAACTGCACGAGGACGTCAGGGAGAACCGCCCCGTGCGTCTTCCGGAGGCGGCGCGCCGCGTGCCCGCCGGCTCGCGGCGCCCGGTGGTGGCCATGACGGGATCCGCCGGGCTCGAACGGCTGCGCGCCCATCTTGCCGAGGACGAGTACGAGCACGCGGACCTGCTCACCACGCGGCTCGTCCTGGAGGCGGCGGGCCGTCTCACGGAGGGCTGGCTGCGCGAACGGCAGGCCATCGGCGTCCCGTTGAACCTGTTGGCCGGCATGGACGCGCTGTGGACCGCCCGCTCCGACGGCCGCCAGGGCTTCGGCCGACAGCTCGCGCAGGCCCCTTCCCGGGGCCGACGCCCCCCGCGCTTCACCGAGTTGGGCACGGCCCTGGGCTGGCGCGGCGCGCCCGAGGACCCCGTCCCCCGGCTCTACCGCGACTTCGTACGACGGTCCGCACCCGTCGGCGAACAGGCCGGACCCGGAGCCGACGTGGAGCCCGGCCCGCTCCGGCTCCCCGGATTCTTTCCGACCCTCCGGGACCCCGGACACGAGAACGACCCCGACTGGTACGACCGTTGGAGCTCAACCGTGCTGGCTGTGCACGCACGGCTGCGCGAGTGGAAGGCTGCCCGATGACGTTGATCCTGATTGTGTTCTTACTCCTGCTGGGAGCCGCCGGGTGGGCCGGCTGGGCGGGACGCGTGCTGGTGCCCGCCGATCATGTCGGCATCGTCACCCGCCGTTTCGGCCGCTCGCACGACGATCCCGCGTTCAACGAGATCAATCCCGACAGCGCGAAGGGTGTGCACGCGCGCACCCTGCTCCCGGGCGGGTTCCACTGGCGAGCGCCGGTGCTGCACACCGTGGAGTACGTCCCGCGTGTGCATGTTCCTGCGGGGATGATCGGCCTGGTCACAGCCACGGAGGGCAGGGACCGCGCCGACGGGCGGATGCTGGGCCGCCATGTCGAGTGCAACAGCTTCCGGGACGGCCAGGCCTTCCTGCGCGGCGGCGGTGAACAGGGTGTCCAGGTGACGATGCTGGCCGGCGGTCAGTCGTACTACCTCAACACCCGGCTCTTCACAGTCGAGATGCGCCCACGCGTTCAGGTGCCGGCGGGCACGATCGGTCTGGTCCAGGCCAAGGCAGGGGCCGTACGGCCGCCGGACCAGCGGTTCGGCCGCCATGTCGAGTGCGACAGCTTCCAGGACGGCCAGGCCTTCCTGTCCGGCGGCGGCGAGCAGGGCAAACAGCTGGCCATTCTCGGCGGTGGGACCTCGTACGCCATCAATCCGGCCCTGTTCGAGGTCATCACGGTCGACAACGTGGCCGACTCGAGCGAGGGACTGACCAAGGCCCACCTCCGGGAGATCGCCATCAACGAGGGTTACACCGGAGTGGTCGTCACCCTGGACGGGACCGAACCCCCGCATGACGACGAGTCCGGCGCTGTGGCCCCGCGGGTGCCGGGCCACAGCAGCTTCCGTCGACCCTGGGACTTCCTGGCGAAGGAAGGACAGCGCGGTATCCAGGCGGAGACGCTGGGCCAGGGCACCACGTACGCCCTCAATTCCTGGTTCGTCCGCGTGATGCTGATTCCGACCCGGGTTCTGATCCTCACCTGGCACAACAAACAGGGCGCCGAGACCGACAACTACGACGCGGACCTCGGGCAGATCGTCGTCAACGTCCAGGGCTTCGACCTGGCGGTGACGCTCTCGCAGAACCTGCAGATCCCGGCGCGCGTGGCACCGAAGCTGGTCAGTCAGTTCGGCAACGACCGCGACTCCGACCTGGGCGGCCTCGTGAACGACCGGGCACCCATGAAGCGGTTCGTCCGGGACGTCCTCGGCCTGGCCGTCGCCGGATACTTCGCCGAGATCGCCACGACCAGCTCGGTGCTCGACTTCCTCGCCAGCTACCACGACGTCCGCAAGGAACTGACCGACCGGGTCATGCACGCGCTGGAGAAGTGGGAACTCGGCATGCTGGGCACCACCCTCGGCAGCTTCACCCCCACGGACCCGGTCCTCCTCGAACGCCTCAAGGAGAAGTTCTACGAGGAGATGCGCGGAGAAAACCTCGGCGTGAGCCTGCAGAACGCCAAGCTGGAGGATCTCATCGACAAGTACCGCGCCCGGCAGGAATCCCGGCGGGTCGCCCTCGACCTCAAGGCGGAGGTGGCCCTGCTGGGCCCCGACAACGTGTCGATGATCCGCATCGTGCGGGAGTTCGCCAAGTTCGACGTCCCGGAGTACATCGGCGGCGGCGACATCTCGGCACTCGTCCAGGCCCTCCCGATGACCACCATGCAGGACCTGCTCGCCCGGCTGCGCGAGCTGCGCACGGGCCAGGAAATCGCGGCCGCCCCGAAGCGGAGGGAATTGACCGAGGACGGGACGGAGACGATCGACGCGGACACCGATGGGGTCGAGTACGAGGATCTGGGCGCGGACGCGGACGACGGGCACGACGGGCACGACGAGGAGTAGCCGACGACGACGGTTTCGGACCCGTCGTCGGGCGCCGGGGCTCCAGCCTCTCCGACCCCGCGACGGGGCAAGCGATCAAGGCCCGAGTGCCCGCAGAGGCTCCCGCAGCGGGCGGCGGCCGTCGGGCCGAGATCGTGCACCGGCTGCCGACGTCGTTGACGCAGGTCGCGACGGCCCGGTGCCGGCTGGTGCCGCCGCGTTCCGCGCAGTTGACGTTCCCGGCCGGCCCGGAGTCACCGGGCCATGATGTGCGACTCCCGCCGGCCGCCGTCGCCGTCGTGATCGTCGCGGGTGCGAACACGCCATGGTGAGGAGGGGGCGAGAAGTTCGCGCAGCGCGTCGGTCACGATGATTCGTCCCGGGGGCGCAGGTCGCGGGTGGCGATGCGCCGGCCGCCGGTGTCGGCGACCACGAGGTTCCAGGCCGTTCCGTCACCGTCGTCGTTGTCCCACCAGCGTGTGAACTCGCGGGCCAGGCGCCGCGCTTCGGGCCTGTCGACGCCAGCGGTGTACGTGGTGGTGATCTCGACGTCGTACTCGGTGGCGTCGAGGTGGACCAATGTCACCCGGGTGACGTGCCGGGCCGAGTCGGCCGCGTCGCTCTTCCGCGCCCAGCTCCCGAAGCGGTGCAACAGGTCCGCGTCCGGCTCGCGCCGGGTGACGGGGCCGCTCGGCGGGCTGGGGGTGCTGTTTCCGGTGCCCTGCTTGCAGCCCAGGATCCATGCTCCCGGGTCGAGGTCCACCACCGCCGTGGGCTTGGCGGTGTGGGAGCGGCGGACGCACCCGCCGTTCACCTCCCGTACCGCGGCGCCCTTGCCGCCGTCCTCGAACAGCCGCTTGCCCACGGCGAATCCCGCGTCGTACGCCTGCCGGTATCCGGGCGCGGACGCAGGCCGACCGGTCCCGTCGGGCGGCGCCGCCGACGGCCGGGAGGAGTCGCCCGTCGAACCGCACGCGGACGCGGCCAGGCACGCTCCCACGACGAGACCGAGCGCGCGGGCCCGCCCGATGGAGCCGATGAAAGGGTGAGAGATCGTCGCCATACCGGGGCAGATGCCATTTCCGTGCCTCGGGTTGCTCGGTACGCGCCCGGGGCGTCCTCCGTCAGCTGAAGCTGTACGGAGGGAGCGGACCGTCGAGCCGGAAGTCGAAACCCTCGCCCATCTGGTGGGCGAGGCTCAACTCCGTTGCGAGGAACAGCTCGTCCTGCTCCTCGCTCACCAGGAAAGAGACGCTGAGGAAATCCGTTCCGTGCGGCTGAGCGGAGGAGATCTCCCGGGCGAACGGGCGGAGCGCCTCGATCACTCCCGACGCCAAGGCCTCCTGCCGTGCCCGCGTTTCCACAACGACCAGTTCACCCAGACGCGGAGCCGCGTCCGGGTCCGCCGTGCCTTCGCGGATCCGGTCGTCGAGCCGTCGGGCCACCTCCGACTGCGAGAGGATCTCCCGCAGCAGCATCTCCCGGTCCTGCGACGCCTTCAGGTTGTACTCGACGCAGCCCTCCAACAGGCCCAGCCGGTCAGTGAATTCGTCCGCCCGCGTCTCCAGCGCCAACCGGACCGCTTCGTCGTCCGGGGCGGTGTAGCCGAACCTCAGTGGCAGAACGGTGCCGTCCGTCATGAGATGCTTCTGGACCTCTTGATGCGCGCCGATGTCCCCTTGTTCGAGGGGCAGTTCCTCCGGCGCGTCACTCACCACCGCGCAGAGCGGGCCGGCGCTCACCGTACGCAGCCGGGCGGGCGATGGACCGATGCCGTCGAGATCGTCGAGGCGCAATGGATGGTCCTTGAAGGTGATCGAGTAGACGTATACGGCCATGGCTCACTCCTCCGCGTGAGACGCGCTGCTCTCCCGCTGGGAGGAGCGCCGGGCCGGTCTCCGCCCTCGCTCGACCGTCTCCTCCTCGTCCCCCACTTCTCCCTTGTCCGCCCCGCCGCCGCAGCCCCGTTGCCTGTCACTCCCCGGAGCGCTTCGGTGACATGGCGCCTCCTTCCACCGGTCGCGACGCCTCCGCGCCGGTCGGTCCGCCCCACGTGTGGGCGGCATCCGTCGCCGGTACCGAAAAGGCCCAATACCATCATATAGGGGGCATTTGTGACATCGGGTGGGCAGGGGCAACTGATGAGGTGCCTCCGTCGGATCACGCGGCCCGGGGGAGTCGCGGGCCGCGTGATCCGACGGGAACACCCTGCGCGGCCCTGCCCGGCTGGGTGGTGGTGAGCCGCCGGGTCCCACGGTCGCTGGGTCTGGTCCTAGGTCTCGTCCTCCATGCGGATCACCCGCCTGAGGTCCTCGTGCGCCTTGCCGGGTGCGCCTTCCTGCGCTTCCAGCAGCGCCGCCGCGATGGCGTCCAGCTTGCGCTGGATCGCCCGCTCGGACCGGAGTTCGGAGTTCTTCAGCAAGGCGAGGAGCAGCAGCGTCACCGCGGTCATCGCCTCGCCGACGAGAAGGAGCCATTCCTCGGCGAGCCCTGCGATGTGCGCGGCGACAGCGAGGGAGACCAGCCCGACGCAGAACGCGAAGAAGGCCGGCGAGCTGGTGAACCTCGACCCGGACTCGGCGAGCCGCTCGAACCTGCCGCGTTGGTCGCCCCCGCGGTCGGCGGGATGCTGAAAGGTCATGGTCAGTGCTTGGTCCACTTGCGGACGCGTGCCGTGGCCTTCTCCGTCATCTCCTGGGCCTTGCCGCTCAGTTGATCACGGCGCCCCGCTCTTTGGACCGACGTGTCGCCCAACGCCTTTCCGACGGACTCCTTCACCTTGCCCTTGACCTGCTTCACCTTCGCGTTGCCCTTGAACATCATCGTCGCCGTCCTCTCGGGGCGCTCCGTGGCGCGTCGGGCCACTCCTTCTTCACCGTGTGGCCTCGCGGACGGCACCGCAAACCGGCATGTCCGTCCACGTACGACGCCCCGTGGCGTGCGCCCGGGTTTCCCCGCGCAACCGAGGGGGACTCGATGGTGACAGCCCGGAGCCGTAGGAGAGGCCGGACCCGACGGGGCCCGAACACAGAGGAAACCGGGGCCGAGCAGAGAAGGAAGATGAAGCGCCGTGACCGCGGACATCAGCATCAGGATCACCACACGACCCGAAACGGGATGGGCCATGGCGCGGCGTCGGCGCAAGAGCGCTCCGCGGACCTGTGTTCCGGCGACGGCCGACCGAACGGCCCGCACGGACCGGTTTGCCCCCGAGTGGAACATCGTCAGGGGTGAGGACTGACCAGCCGTCGCCTCGGCTTCGTACGCGCACTTCGGTTTCGTGCGTTCACTTCGGCTTCGCAGCAACACCCGGGCTTCGTACGGTCACTTGGGCTCGGTAGAACTCGGGGACCGCACGTACTCGGTGCCCGCGTCCCGGTCCTCGCTAGGGAGCGGTGTCCGTCTTGGAACGCAGTCGACGGACCTCGTCCTCAGGGGGGCGGCGCACGTCCTCGTCCGGCAGGCGCTCCGGCATGTCGTCGTCAGGAATCAGGTGGCCCACCGCCGCATCCTCCTCACCGGAGGACGCGCCGTCGTCGGAGTCGACGTCCTCGGCGATCATGTCGTGTTCGGCGTCCTGATGGGCGCCTTCGTCGAGGGCCAGGATCCGGTCCGCAGGGTCCGGGCCCACCTCGTCGTCAAGGAGTTCGCCCTCGGCGCCCTCCAGATCGCCCGTACCGTCGTCCTCGTCGGGCTCCTCCAGGGCCGGATCCGTCCGTTCCTCGGCCAGCTTCTCGTCCAGGGTCTCCCCTTCGCGCTGCTCACGCGCCGTAGTGCCTCGATGTTCCACTGCGAGCGGGCGTTCGGGCGGCGACCACCCTTCGTCGAAGGGATCCGAGCCCCGGACCTCAAGGGTGTCCTCCGGGTCGAGGATGCCTTCGTCCTCGCGGACATCGGGGCCTCCTGGCTGGTAGACCTCATCACCCATGACGTCGTCCTCGCTCTGGCTGCCCAATACGGGCGTGACCCTCCGGACGGATCGAAGCGTCATCGGCCCATGTATCCAGGCTGGCCCAGCAGACCCGTTCCGGCACGCCGGAGCCGCACGCGACCACGGAGGGTCACCGATCGGCCGGGTATCGAACCTCGATCTTCACGTTTGGCGCGGGCTGGACGGGTCACTCGATGACTCGACACCCGAAGTCGATCGTGATGGGGAAGTGAGACATCGTGGGTGGCGAGCAGAAGGCCAAGGCCAAGATGGAGCAGGCCAAGGGCAAGACGAAGGAAGCGGCTGGACGTGCCGTCGGCAACGAGCGGATGACCGCCGAGGGCCGGGCCGAGAAGGCGAAGGGCGACGCGCGAGAGGCCAAGGAGAAGACGAAGGACATTTTCAAGCACTGACCGCTCACGTTCAGGGAGTCGGTGCGGTCGTCCGACCGAACGACGTGGGGCCCGTTCCGGAGAACGGGCCCCACAGTCATGCGTCCACCACAGTCATGCGCCCCCCCACAGTCATGCCCTCGGGGTGAGCCGCGCGGGATCTCCTGTTGCCGGATGCCCGCACGGGCCGAAGATGGTGGGGAGCGGCGGAGAGGAGCCCCCGGCGTGGGACCGGACACGCAGGCAGGCGGACGCGGGGACAGGCCGCGAGGGGCGGCCGAAGGCGCCGATCCGCGGCGGTGGCGCGCCCTGTGGGTCACCCTGGCGGCCGGGTTCATGAGCCTGCTCGACGTCACCATCGTCGCGGTGGCCCTGCCCTCGATGCAGCGAGACCTGCACGCCACCGCCCCGTCCATCCAGTGGGTCGTCTCCGGCTACGCCCTCACCTTCGCGCTGGTTCTCGTGACGGCCGGACGGCTGGGCGACGCGATCGGCCGACGGCGGATCTTCCTGCTCGCGCTCGCCGCGTTCGTCCTGTGCAGTGCCGCGGCGGGTGCGGCACCGACCATCACGCTCCTCATCGTGGCCAGACTGGCGCAGGGTGTGGCCGCCGGCTGCCTCGCACCACAGAACTCCGCCCTCATCCAGCAGATGTTCCGGGGAGCCGAGCGCGGTCGGGCCTTCGGGCTCTTCGGCGCCACGGTCGGCATCTCCAGCGCGGTGGGCCCCGTCATCGGCGGACTGATCCTGATGCTCGCCGACGGCCCCCAGGGCTGGCGCTGGATCTTCTACGTGAACGTACCGGTCGGGGCCGTCGCCTTCCTTCTGGGCGTGCGCCTGCTGCCCAAGGTCGCTCCGGGACGCCGGGAACGGCTGGACCTGCGGGGTGTGCTGCTGCTCGGCTGTGGAGTCCTCGCGATGATGCTTCCGCTGGTCCTCGCGGAGTCCGGCGGGATACGGAAGCTGTGGTGGCTCTTCCCGGTGGGGCTGGGCCTCCTGGTGGCCTTCGCGCGGTGGGAGCGTCGCCTGGCGGCGGGCGGCGGTCAGCCGCTCCTGGATCCCCGCCTGGTGACGAGCACGCGAGGGTACGCCGCCGGAGCGGCCATCGCCGCCCTGTACTTCGTGGGGTTCAGCGGGGTGTGGCTGGTGTTCGCCCTCTACTACCAGAACGGTCAGGGCTACTCCCCGCTGCGCTCGGGACTCGCGGTGACCCCCTTCGCCATCGGTTCGGCCGCGGCGGCCGTGGTGGCCGGACGGCTGGTGGAGCGGCTGGGCCGGCTGCTGACCGTCTGCGGTCTCGCCGCCGTCGCTGTCGGACTGGGCGGAGCGGTGCTCGTCCTGCGCCTCGTTCCCGGCGACACCGCCGTGTGGTTCGCGGCTCCCGTCCTGCTCGTCGGCGGTCTGGGCAGCGGCTGCGTCATCTCGCCCAACGTCACGATGACACTGCGGGACGTGCCGGTGCGGATGGCGGGAGCGGCCGGTGGCGCGTTGCAGACGGCCCAACGGCTGGGCGGCGCCGTCGGTACGGCCGCGCTGCCGGGGCTGTTCTACGTGGTGCTCGGCACCGGCCGTCACGACTACCGCTCCGCCGTGGTGATCGCCGTCGGCTCCGGGGTCGTGTTCATCCTCGGCGCCCTCGGCCTCGCCGTTCACGACTGGCTGCGCGACCGCAAGCCCCAGCCGCCGCCCTGCCCACCTGAACTGTCCCACGGCCACACCCACGCGAGTCAGCTCTGAGAGCCGGTCCTGCGAGGACCGATCCCTCGCAGGCCTGAGAGGGCAGGTCCTCCGAAACCGGCCGAGCAGCCGAGGAACTCGCCGAACAGCCGAGCAACTCTGAGTCACTGAACAGCCGAGCATCCCGCCGAGCGCACCCTTCTCCGCCAGGAGGCGTCCGGACGCCGGTCCGTGCGGGTCGGCGATGGCGGGCGCGTCCACAGCCACCTCACAGGGGCCGAAATGGTCTCACCGAGGTGATGAACTCGCAGTAGGCAATGGTCAGTTCAAGCCGATGTCTTGTCGCCTCCATGACAAGACCAACGGCGAGATGTCACTCTGCTGTCGAACCTTCACGCTTCGTTCACGCCCCCGCTCCCCTCGTCCCCCGCCAGTGCCGTCGCGCCCCTCGCGATCCGCATGCTGACGATCTGCCCCTTCGCGATCCGCACGCTCACGATCCGCCCCCTCGCGATCCACGCGCCGCCGAGTCCGCGAGCGCTTTCGTGCGGCACTTCCCACTTCCTGCGGCGCTTCTTCCAGCCCAGCCCTCTACGGGCCGGCCGTACCCCGTCCGCCGGTCGCCCAGGGTCTCCACCCGGGCCAACCCCCCGCAAAAGGAGATGACCTTGAACCGGCAACACCCCTCCGCACGTCGGCGCAGACGCGCCGCTGCCCTCGCCCTCACCGCCGCGAGCTCGTTACTGGCCCTCGCTGTCCAGCCGGGCTCCGCGTCCGCCTCCGCGGACCCCGGCCCAGCCAAGAGCGTTGCCAAGATCGTCGCCAAGCCCCGGGCCGGTGCCGCCCAGGTCCCGCTGTCGCCCGCCAGGCGCACCGCCCTCGTCCGCGGCGCCGGAGCGGCGGCCGGTGCCACCGCGAAGCGGCTCGGCCTCGGCGCGCGGGAGAAACTCGTCGTCAAGGACGTCGTCCAGGACGTGGACGGTACGACCCACACGCGGTACGAGCGCACCTTCGCGGGACTTCCGGTGGTCGGCGGTGACCTGGTCGAGCACCTGAAGAACGGCCGGAGCACCGTGTCCGAGGCCAGTCGGGCGACCATCACCGTCCCGAGCGTCAAACCGGGGATCGTGGCCGCCGACGCCGCGGCGAAGGCTCTCTCGGTGAGCAGGAAGGCGGCCGTCGGGCGATCCCGGGTCGAGGGGGCACCCCGGCTCGTCGTCTGGGCCGAGGGCACCCGCCCGGTCCTGGCCTGGGAGTCGGTCATCGGGGGCTTCCAGCGCGACGGCACACCGAGCGAGCTGCATGTCATCACGGACGCGTCCAGCGGCAAGGTCGCCGCCCAGTACGAGGGCGTGGACACCGGCACGGGCACGGGCCAGTACGTGGGCACGGTGCCGCTCTCCACCACGCCGTCCGGCTCGTCGTACCAACTGGTCGACGCGGACCGCGCGGGCCACCGCACCTACGACCTCAACCAGGGAACCTCGGGCACCGGAACCCTTTACACGGATGACAACGATGTCTGGGGCGACGGCACCCAGAGCGACCGGCAGACCGCCGGCGTCGACGTCGCCTACGGAGCGGCGGCGACCTGGGACTACTACAAGGACGTCTACGGCCGCAACGGCATCCGCAACGACGGTGTGGCCGCCTACAGCCGGGCCCACTACGGCAACAACTACGTCAACGCCTTCTGGTCCGACAGCTGCTTCTGCATGACCTACGGCGACGGCTCGAACAACGCCAAGCCGCTGACGGCGCTGGACGTGGCGGCCCACGAGATGAGCCACGGCGTCACCAGCGCCACCGCGAACCTGGCGTACTCGGGAGAGTCCGGCGGCCTAAACGAAGCGACGTCGGACATCTTCGCCGCGGCGGTGGAGTTCCACGCGAACCTCGCGGCCGACGTCCCCGACTACCTCGTCGGCGAGAAGATCGACATCCGCGGCAACGGCACACCGCTGCGCTACATGGACAAGCCTTCCAAGGACGGTTCCTCGCGCGACTACTGGGACTCCTCGCTGGGCGGCATCGACGTCCACTACTCCTCGGGGCCGGCGAACCACTTCTTCTACCTGCTCTCCGAGGGGAGCGGCCCGAAGACCGTCAACGGCGTGTCGTACGACAGCCCGACCCATGACGGCCTGCCGGTGACCGGCATCGGCATCGAGAACGCCGCCCGGATCTGGTACCGCGCGCTGACGACGTACATGACATCGACGACCGACTACGCCGGTGCCAGGGTCGCCACCCTGCAGGCCGCGGCCGATCTCTTCGGGGCCTACAGCAGCACCTATCTCGCCGTGGCCGACGCCTGGGCGGGCATCAACGTCGGCGACCGCATCGCCCTGGGTGTCAACATCGCCCCGGTCGCCGACCAGACCTCCGGGGTCGGCCAGGAGGTGTCCCTCCAGGTGAACGCGTACACCACCAACACCGGCGCGACCCTGGTCTACGCGGCCACCGGCCTGCCGGACGGTCTGGCCATCAGCGACACCGGGCTGATCTCCGGGGTCCCGACCACGATCGGGACCAGCGACACGACGGTCACGGTGACCGACAGCACCGGCGCGGCCGTGTCGGTGGCCTTCCAGTGGCGGATCGCGTACATCTACGCCAACAGCACCCGCGTGGACATCCCCGACCTGGGCGCGGCGGTCGAGTCGCCCATCACGATCACGGGCCGGCCCGGCAACGCCTCGGCGACCACCGAGGTCTACGTCAACATCATCCACACCTACCGCGGTGATCTGAAGGTCGATCTGGTCGGCCCCGACGGCACCGTGTACTCGCTGCTGAACCGCAGCGGGGGTTCGGCCGACAACGTGGACCAGACGTTCACCGTGGACGCCTCGGCACAGCCGGTCGAGGGCACCTGGAAGCTGCGCGTGCAAGACCTCGCGTCGATCGACGTGGGCTACATCCAGCAGTGGCGGATCACGCCCTGACGCAGAACTGACCCGTGCCCGTCCGGACCGCCCTCGCGGACCGGACGGGCTTGCTGTCCGCGCCGAGTGTCCGCGGGCGTCCCGCCGTTTCGACGGCCGGCGCCCCGGGACGCTCGGCTTCTGTGTTTCCGCGAACGTCGTTCGCGAGCCGGGCTGCCGGGGTGTCCCGCCCCCTCCAGCCCCCTCTGGCCTCCTCCCGCACCCTTGCGCGCCTTCAAGCCTTGACGGAATCGAGCGGCCTCCGGCCCGTCCGTGACGCCCCCCGTCCAGGTCACACCCCTTGGAGTGGCCCGCCAATGTGGGCTCCGCGCACACGAGTTGAAGAAACTCGCGTCGCGGGACTTGCCACCCTGATGGTTCATTACTTAAATCAAATCGTGAACTAAGCGTGCCGGAAGGCCAGTTCACGTCCATCCCCTCGCAAGCAGCTGTTTCCTCAGCTCCTGACCCAGTGTGTCCGCTTCGCTCGTCACCCCACCCGCATGGAGTCACGGCATGAAACTCAGAACCCTGGGTGTCGCGCTGGCCGCAATGGCCGCGCTCATCACCCTGCCCTTGCAGAGACCGGCCGCCGCGGCCGATCTCCCGCTGTCCCAGGGCAAGACGGCCACGTCGTCCTCGGACGAGAACGGGGGCACTCCCGCCGCCTACGCCGTCGACGGCAACACCGCCACCAGGTGGTCCTCGGCCGCCACGGACACCCAGTGGCTCCAGGTCGACCTCGGCGCCTCGGCCACGATCACCAAGGTCGTCCTCAACTGGGAGACCGCGTACGGCAGTGAGTACCGCATCCAGACGTCCCCGGACGGCAGCACCTGGACCGACATCAAGACGGTGACCGGCGGCGACGGGGGCACCGACAGCCTCGACGTCTCGGGCCAGGGCCGCTACGTACGGATGAACGGCGTCCACCGCGCCACCCCGTACGGCTACTCCCTCTGGGAGTTCCAGGTGTTCGGCACCAGCGGCACCACCACGCCCGCGACCTGTGACGCGGCCAACGCGGCGCAGGGCAGGACGGCCACCGCCTCCTCCTCCGAGAACGCGGCAAGCCCGGCCTCGGCCGCCTTCGACGGCAACACCGGAACGCGCTGGTCCAGCGTCTTCTCCGACCCGCAGTGGGTCCAGGTCGACCTCGGAGCGACCAGCGACCTGTGCCGGATCGACCTCAACTGGGAGGCGGCGTACGGCAAGGCCTTCCAGATCCAGGCCTCCACGGACGGCCAGAACTGGACCACCCTCAAGACCGTAACCGACGGCACCGGGGGCACGGCCTCCTACGACGTCTCCGGCCAGGGCCGCTACGTACGGATCTACGGGACGACCCGGGGCACCGCCTACGGGTACTCCCTGTGGGAGGTCGCCGTCCACACCGGTACAGGAAGCGGCATCCCGCCCGTGCAGGGCGGCGGCGATCTCGGGCCCAACGTCATCGTCGTGGACCCCTCGACGCCCGATCTGCAGGGCAAGTTCGACCAGGTCTTCGCCCAGCAGGAGTCGAACCAGTTCGGCGCCGGCCGCTACCAGTTCCTGATGAAGCCCGGCACCTACAACAGCATCAACGCCCAACTCGGCTTCTACACCTCGGTCTCGGGCCTCGGTCTCAACCCCGACGACACCCACATCAACGGTGACATCACCGTGGACGCGGGCTGGTTCAACGGCAACGCCACCCAGAACTTCTGGCGTTCGGCGGAGAACCTGTCGATCACTCCCTCCAACGGCACCGACCGCTGGGCGGTGGCACAGGCGGCCCCCTTCCGCCGTATCCACGTACAGGGCGGCCTCAACCTCGCCCCGAACGGCTACGGTTGGGCCTCCGGCGGCTACATCGCCGACTCCAAGATCGACGGCACGGTCGGCCCGTACTCGCAGCAGCAGTGGTACACCCGTGACAGTTCCGTCGGTGGCTGGACCAACGGCGTCTGGAACATGACCTTCACCGGTGTCCAGGGCGCACCGGCGACGAACTTCGACTCCGGCCCCTACACCACCCTGGACACCACCCCGGTCTCCCGCGAGAAGCCCTTCCTCTACCTGGACGGCAGCGCCTACAAGGTGTTCGTGCCCTCCAAGCGCACCAACGCCCGCGGTGTCTCGTGGCCCAACACGGCAGGTACGTCGATCCCGCTCGACCAGTTCTACGTCGTCAAGCCCGGAGCGACCGCGGCGACCATCAACGCGGCCCTCGCCCAGGGCCTCAACCTGCTGTTCACCCCGGGTGTCTACCACCTCGACCAGACCATCAACGTGACCCGGGCCAACACCGTCGTCCTCGGTCTCGGCCTGGCGACCATCGTGCCGGACAACGGCATCGACGCCATGCATGTGGCGGACGTCGACGGAGTCAGGCTCGCCGGATTCCTCATCGACGCCGGCCGCTCCAACTCCGACACGCTGCTCCAGATCGGCCCGTCGGGCTCCTCGGCCGACCACTCCGCCAACCCCACCACCATGCAGGACGTGTTCGTGCGGATCGGCGGCGCGGGCCCCGGCCTCGCCACCAACTCGGTCGTGGTCAACAGCGACGACGTCGTGATCGACCACACCTGGCTCTGGCGCGCCGACCACGGCGACGGGGTCGGCTGGGACACCAACCGTGCCGACTACGGCCTCGTGGTCAACGGCGACGACGTCCTGGCGACCGGCCTGTTCGTCGAACACTTCAACAAGTACGACGTGCTGTGGAACGGCGAGAACGGACGCACGATCTTCTTCCAGAACGAGAAGGCGTACGACGTGCCCAACTCCGCCGCCATCACCCATGACGGCATCGTCGGATACGCGGCCTACAAGGTCGCCGACTCCGTCGCCGTGCACGAGGCATGGGGTCTGGGAAGCTACTGCAACTTCACCACGGACCCGTCGATCGTCCAGGCGCACGGCTTCCAGGTCCCGGTGAAGACAGGGGTCAAGATGCACGACATCCTGGTGATCTCCCTGGGTGGCAAGGGTCAGTACGCCCACGTCATCAACAACACCGGCGCACCCACATCGGGGACGGACACCGTCCCGTCGAAGGTCACGCAGTTCCCGTGACCCCGAACTGCGCAGGCTGACAGGCACACGGGTGCCGGGCTCCCCCCGGAACAGGGGGAGCCCGGCACCCGTGTGCCGTTCGCGGCGGGCGAGGGCTTCGCCGCCGTCTGCCCTGTCAGGCGGGGCGGTGCCCCGGCCGGGGGCCCATCGCGGCCCACTCGCGTTCCCATTCCCTGTCGCGGCGCCGGTCCAGCCGGACGCGCACGACCCAGCGGCCCCCGAGAATCACCGTGGCGGCGCCGCCCGCAGCCAGCGCCCCGAAGAGGACGCCCTGTGCCGCGGCCTCGGTGGCCGTGGCGGGCGCTTCGTGCTGCACGCCACGCTCGTCCTGCCAGACGGTGGTCCTGGCCCCCGCCTTGGTACCGGCCCGCACAAGAGCGGTACCGGTACGGATGGACCCGTCGGGTGCCGTCCAACGCACATCGGCGTGCACATCCGCGTAGATGCTCGTCGAGGCGTCCATGACCAGCACGGCGGTGGTTTTGTGCCAGTCCTGGCCGTGCCGCAGCGCGGCGGTGTCCGCGTTCAGTCCGACGGCCGCACCGACCGCCGGAGCAGCCGTTGCCAGCAGCACGGACGTGCCGAGCACCACCCACGCCTCGGCCACGTCGGAGCGCCGCCGCAGCGGGTTGCGCCGCCAACGCCAGAACCTGATCCTCGTACCCATCCCACGCCCCCTTCGCTCGCCGATGCACAGACCGTGACACGGGTGGCGCCCCTGGCGTCAGGGCCGGGCAGGCCGTGCAGCCGGGGACGACCGGCCCCTGTCGGGGGACTCGTGGACCGTGCCGGGTCGTGCGGTCAGGGCGCCAGTTGGGCGCGGCGCGGCGCGTCGCCGGACGCGGCCTCGGCGGTGTCGTCCGTCCGGTGGTCCAGGCGCTCGGAGACATCGACCACCCCGTCCACGCCTTGGCACAGCCGCACGGCGAGGGGGATGAGGGACGCGCGTTCGACGGTTCCGCTCAGCGTGACGCGGCCGTCCACGACGTGCACCGTCACCGCGGAGGGCGCGATGCCCAGCGTGCGGACGAGGACGTCCCCGGAGATCTCCTCCCGGATGGCCTGGTCCGAGCGCAGGAACACCCGCAGCAGGTCGGCGCGGCTGATCAGGCCGATCAGCCGGTCCGCCTCGTCCACCACCGGCAGCCTTTTCATCCGGTGGGTCTCCATGACCTGGGCCGCCTCCACCACCGTCCACTGGGGACGGGCCGTGATGGCGGGACTGTTCATCAGGCCTTCCGCGGTCGTCGCCTCCTGTTTGGCCCGATCCGTGGGGCGCGGATGCAGGACCGGCAGCAGTCCCGCCTGGTCCAGCTGACCCGCCTCCTTGCGCAGCAGATCGGCCTCGGACACCACGCCGACCGGCCGGTCGTCGTCGTCCACGACCGGGACGGCCGTGATGTCGTGCTCGGCGAGCAGTTTGGCGATCTCCTTGAAACCGGTGTTCCCGCGCACCCGTACGACGGATGTCGTCATCAGATCGCTCACCATCCGGTGCCGCATAGCAACCGCCTCCTCCGTCACGTGCGTTTCTTCCACTGTCCGGCCCGCCGGGTCTCGACCGCTTGGGCCGGTAGGCCCCGGCCGCCGCCGACCGGCCCATGCGGCGGCGAAGGGGGAGTGGCTGAGCGGACAGCCACCAGGGGCCCGACGGCCCGCGCGCGGAGCCGGTCGGCCCACGCGCCCGCGGCCCCGTCGCGTGACGCTGAAGGGGACGGAACGTGAGCGCGAGACAGAGGCAAGACGGGAAGGAAGGGTGACAATGAGCACCATGATGGAACGGCTGCCTGGCTGGCCGCCGCTGCCTGACCTGATGGGCTGGGTCGAGGCCGGATTCCCCGGTGCGCACGTGGTTCAGGGCCTGCACGGTATCCGCATCGAGGAGCGCGTCACGGACGGCACGTACGTCCTGCGAGCCGAACTCCCGGGGGTCGACCCCGCCTCGGACGTCGAGATCACGGTTTCCGAGGACGTGCTGACACTGCGTGCCGAGCGCACTGAGGAGACAGCGCAGAAGCACCGTTCGGAGTTCCGCTACGGCACGTTCACGCGCTCGGTCCGGCTGCCGGCCGGAGCCAGTGGCGAGGACGCCACCGCGGACTACAAGGACGGCGTTCTGACCATCACGGTCCCGGTTCCCGAACCGAAGACGGGCACCAGGACCATCCCGGTGCGACACGGCTGAAGGACCGTCCCCGCCGTACCGCACACGCCTGCGCGACCGGACAGGCGCCGGTCGCGCAGGCACTTTCGCGTGCCGCGAGCGCGCGGCCCGACGGGAGCCGTGCGGCCCCCGGGTCCCTGTCGGTCGAGGCAGACCCCGCAGGGTGTTTCGGCGACGGGATTCCTGGTCGGCCGAGAGCGACGGACTCGCGGGAGGACCGGGATATCGCCGTGGGTGCTCGGTGAGGGACCTGTGCCCCTGCCGGGCCATCAACTCCCGTACGACAGAGGGAACATGGCCAAGAACATCGTCATTCTCGGAAGCGGCACCGCCGGCCCACTGACGGCCGACCGGTTGCGCCGCAGGCCGAACTCGACGAGAACGACCTCGTGGAGCAGGTTCACGCTGTCGTCACCGTCGGCGAGTTCCACGACCACGCAGCCGGGCGCAGATCGCACCCACGTGGCACACGAGGACGCGACTGGGTGATGGCGCCTTGACGACGGCGGTCCGTCAGCCACATCGGTCGCCGGGGTCTTTCCCTCAGCGGGGGAGGGGGTCCTCGCGTGTTCCGGCCCGCGTGCCGGGAAGCGCCGTGTCGACCGGAGCGCTGTGAGGCCTGGGCGCTTCCTGGTCGGGCGGTCCCGCCGGCTCCACCAAGGCGGCGTGCGCGAGGAGACGACGGGCCAGTTCACGTGCCTCGGCGGGGGTGAGAGAGGCCCACACCCCGTGTTCGTCGCCCTGGTCGGGGCCCACATCCAGAGTCACGCGGCCGATCGGCCGGTCCGGCGTGGCCAGCCGCATCTCCCTCACGGAGATCCTGCGTCCGCAGGAAGTCACCAGGGGCGACTCGTCCGCCCCGGCCCCGTGCAATCGCCGCTGTCCGGACGCCATCATCGTTCTCACGCCTTTCCACGAACAGAGCCGCCGCTGGGTCCACCGCACCGGGTGACACTCCGCGCCCCGGCACCCGCCGGGCTATTCAAATCAGCATCAGGCGGTACCGGTTTGTTCCCCGCCCGCGATCGTCACGCGCCCCCCGCAACTCCTCGCGCCGAGCCGCCTGTCGGGCATGTGCGCCTCGAACGCGTCGTGGCATTCGCCCTTTTGACGGGATCCGGCGGCAGCGAGCCCGGAGCCGGGGGATTCACAGGGATGATCGGGCGGATCAGCGGTTGGTGGAACCCTTGGTGCGCAGGGCGCCGAGGCGCTCCAGGAGCAGGCCCTCCCTGGTGGACCAGGGGGAGATCTCCACGCTCGTGGCCCGGCAGGCCTCCATCAGCGCTTCCGCGACCAGCGCCCCGGCCAGGGACTGCCCGGCCCGGTGACGTGAGATACCGGGCAGACGGCCACGGCCCGCGGGCCCGTTCTTGGCCAGCACGTTCACCGCGGCCCGTACGTCGTCAAGGGTCAGCCGCTGCGGGGCCCGGGAGCGGTCGCGGCCGGCGGTGGTGTAGCGGGCGAGCTGGGTGAAGGTCTTGGAACAGGCCAGCACGCGCCCGTCCGGCTCGGCCCGCGGCAGGTCGGTCACCTCGGCCAGGCGGTCGCTCAGGTGGTCGCGTACCTCGGCCAGCCGCCGCTTCGAGGACACGGCCTCGTCGAGCTTCCAGTCACGGGTGACCGTCCGGGCGCCCAGCGGCAGGGAGAGGGCCGTACGGGGCTGCTTGGCCGTGCCGGACGCGATCTCCACGGTCCCGCCGCCGATGTCGAGCACCAGCAGCGAGCCGGCCCGCGCGCCCGCCCATTGGCGTGCGGCCACATACGCCAGGCGGGCCTCCTCCTCGCCGGACAGCACCCGCAGCCGGGTGCCGGTGGCGCGGGCCACCTGGGCGAGGACCTCCTCGCGATTGGGCGCGTCGCGAATCACCGACGTGGCGAACGCGTACACCTCCGGCAGGGACTCCCGGTCCTCGGCGAGCGTTTCGGCCACGGCCCGCTGCACACTGCGTACGCCTGATTTGTCCAGGCGCCCCGTGGCGTCGAGCGTCTCGTGCAACTGGAGTCGTACCTTTCGGGACAGCACCGGCTCCATGTCGACCCCGGCGCGTCGCCGCGCCACGGTGAGCAACGCGCTGTGACATCCGACGTCTAGTACACCTGCCTGCCGCACTGTGTTAACCACCCGTTTTCCTGCCGAAGGAGATCTGCGAACTCACCATTGTCCCGCAAGCCGGCCGCAGTGACGCGACACGATTTCGTTTCGGCTCTTCAGAGCGCTCTTCGGGGCGCCCTTCAGGGTGCCACGGCGACTCCGCGCGGCTGTCGGCGGCGATTTCGTACGCGCTGCCGTGTTCCCCGCTGTTGCGGGGGTGACGGGGCTCGGCGTCAGGTGACGGAGTGGCTCATATCACTGCCCGGCGGGTCGGCCAGCGTCACCACGGCGGTGATCCGTTTGCCGACGGGCTCCCGGTGCACCTCGAAGGCGTGGCACACGGCCATGACGATTTCCAACCCGTGCTGACCGACCCGGCCCGCGTCGGCGGCCCGCGCCACCGGAAGGGTCGGGTCGGAATCCCACACGGTCGCCTTCACGGCACCCTGGTCCACCTCCAGCGACAACAGGCACGGTCCGCCCGAATACTTGACCGCGTTGGTCACCAGTTCGCTGACGACCAGGGGCACCATGCCCATCACCCGAGCGGAGACGGGCAGCCCGGCGACCGCCTGCACCCGCGTCAGGAAGTCACGGGTGAACGCCCGCGCCTGGGCGATGCACGCGGACCCACCGTCGTACGCGACGGACGCCTCGATCAGTGCACCCCGCTGTTCCTGCTGTCCCGCTTCGCTCACCGGTTGGCCCATACGATCCGTCCCGCATCCACCCTCTTCGACTTTCGGCGTCTGCCCCGGAAATCCCACTTCACTCCACCCCGTCACGCAATCGTTTGCCGGGCACGCCGCCCGGCTCCGGTGCGTCAGACGTCGGCGATCGTCACGGCGACGGGGGTGCCTGCCTCCACCGTGCGGCTGACCGTGCAGAGCTTGTCGTGGGAGGTCTTGACGGCCCGGGGGAGGATCGCGCGGGCGCGGTCGCCGGGTTCGCCGTCCGGGAACGCCACGGAGAAGGTGACCGCGAGGTCGGTCATCCGGTTTCCGAGCTCGTCGGCGATCTTGTTGCCGGTCACGGTCAGGGTGAACGTCGAGGGCTCCGCGTGGCGGCCGGTCGCGACATCGACGTCGGCGGCGGTGCAGCCCCCGATGGCGGCGAGCAGCAACTCGACCGGGGTGAACGCGTCCTCCCCGTCGGGACCGGAACCGGTACCGAAGGCGATCGTCCCGCCGCGCGCGTTGGTCGCTGTGAAGTGGCCGGTGCCGGTCCGCTCGACGGTGACGAGGCGCAGGTTGTTGTCGGTCATACCGCCGACCCTAATGTCGGGTCGCAGCACCCGCATCGGATGCGCCCAGGCCCGGTCGCCGACCGCGGCCACGCCGGCCGAGTTGTCCGCCGCCGGACGCATGCACCGGTTGCCGAGGGTGGAGTACGCGCAGCCCTCGACGGGCTCGGGAGTGTCAGTCGGGCGGGTTCGGGCGGACGACGCCGAGGTCGTAGGCGAGGATGACCGCCTGGACCCGGTCGCGGACTCCGACCTTCGCCAGGACGCGGCCGACATGGGTCTTGACGGTGGATTCCGCCACGACCAGGCGCTCGGCGATCTCGCTGTTGCTCCAGCCCTCGCCGATGGCGACGAAGATCTCGTACTCCCGCTCGGTGAGGGCGCGTACGCGGGTGTCGTCCTGCGGTCTTCCGGTCGACGAACCGTGCGGGAGATGCTTGGCGTAGGCGTCCAGGAGGCGGCGGGTCAGGGCGGGGGCGATCACCGCGTCGCCCGCGGCGACCGCGCGGATACCGGCGAGCAGTTCCTCCGGATGGGCGTCCTTGAGGAGGAATCCGCTGGCTCCCGCGCGCAGTGCGGCGTAGGCGTATTCGTCCAGGTCGAACGTGGTCAGGATCAGGACGCGGGAGCGGCCGCCGGACGCGACGACCCGACGGGTGGCCTCGATGCCGTCCATACCGGGCATCCGTACGTCCATGAGGATCACGTCCGGGCGGAGTTCGGCCGCCCTGCGGACGGCGTCGCCGCCGTGGGACGCCTCACCGACGACATCGGTGTCCGGCGTGCTCTCCAGGAGCATCCGAAAACCGAGGCGCTGAAGCGGCTGGTCGTCGACGATGAGCACACTGGTCATGGCGCACCGCCCGCGGCGGCCGAGGGAGCGAGATCGGTGCCGGCCAGAGGGGTGAGGTCGAGGGTGGCCTGCAGCGTCCATCCGCCGTCGGGGGCGGGTCCCGCGACGACGGTCCCGTTGTAGAGGGCCGCGCGTTCTCTCATGCCGGGGATTCCGTGTCCTTCGTCGTCGCGCTGCCGGGAACGGGGGGTGCCGGTACCCGGGCCGGTGTCGTGGACGTCGATGCGCAGCAAGGTGTCCTCGACGCTCACCATGAGATCCACGCGTGTCTCGGGTCCCCCGTGCTTGAGGGCGTTGGTGAGACCCTCCTGGACGATGCGGTAGACGGCCAGTTGGACGCCGCGGTCCAGGGATCCCAGTTCGCCACGGCTGCGGTGGACGACGCGCGGGCCGGCGGCCCGGATGCGCTCGCACAGGCCGTCGATGTCCCCTGTGCCCGGTTGGGGGCTCAGCTCGGGCGTGGCGGGAGCCTGGGTCTGTTCGCGCAGGACGCCGAGCATGCGGCGCAGTTCGCCGAGCGCCTGCCGCCCGGTGTCACCGATGAGCAGCAGGGCCTGCTTGCCGCGTTCCGGCGCGAGGTCGGTCGCGTACGCGCCGCCGTCGGCAAGGGTGATGATGACGGAGAGGTTGTGGCCCACGATGTCGTGCATCTCGCGGGCCACGCGGGTGCGTTCGGCGGCGGCGGCCAGTTTGCTGCGCTGGTCGCGTTCGACCTCCAGGCGGGTCGCGCGGTCCCGCAGGACGGCGAGCTGGCCACGCCGGATCCGTACCGCCAGTCCGAGCGCGACGGCCGCGGTTATGGTGCTGAACAGGAAGAACAGCGCGTCCAGCACGTGCACGTCGGACGGCAGCCGTACGGCGACCAGCCCCAGCGCGCCGGCCGTGACCGCGCAGGCCGCGGGGAGCCGTCGCAGCTCTCCGTGCAGCACCAGGCTGTAGAGGGCGATCAGCACGGCGACATCGGCGCGCAGCCAGACGCCCAGCGTCAGCTGGAGGATGAACACCGCGGTGATCACGGCGAAGGCGAGCGTGGGCCTTCTCCGCCGCCACAGCAGGGGGAGGACCAGTCCGGCCTGCAGCGCGAGCGTCCCCGGCCAGGGCAGATGGGTGAACTGGGTGTCGAATCCATGGTGTCTGCCGTCGTTGTCGTGCGCCAGGTCGGGCACGCAGAACATCAGCGCCACGACAGCCGTCACCGTCGCGTCGAGGATCCATGGACGCCTCCGGTCGCCCTGCTTGAGCCGGCGGCCGAGACGGGACAGCGCACGGGCCAGCGGGTGGTTCCACGGCAGGTCCGCCTCGGCGAAGGGCCGGTCGTCCGCCGGTCCGAGCAGGGCGGGGTCGTCGATGTTCATGGGAGTCACTGGTCCGCGCTCATGGGTCTCACCTGTCCATTGTGGGTCCGGCCGCGTCCTCGTACGCGCCTCCTCGTGTCCTCGTACGGGCGTCACCGCGCAGGTCGGTCGTGACGCCCGGTCCCCGGTGCCCGGACGGCACGACACCGAACCGGGTGTTCCGGTCGGGTGCCGTGCCGGTCGTGGGGCGCGGTGCGCCGTGTGTCAGGCGTCCGAGCGGACGAGACGGTAGGCGGCGCCGGCCAGGGCGAGCACGGTCCAGCCGAGGAAGACCACGAGCCCGGCGGTGGGCGACAGGGTGGTCGAGTCGTGGGTCAGCGCGAACATCGACTGGCCCGCGTTGCTCGGCAGGTACGGGCTGATGTTGTCCTGCCACGAGCTGGGCAGCAGTGAGATCAGGCCGGGCACCAGCATCAGCGAGGCGACCAGGACCGAGATGCCACCGGCGACCGAGCGGAGCAGGGCGCCCAGGGCGGTGCCGATCACGCCGACCAGACCGAGGTAGAGGCCCGCGCCCAGCAGGCTCCGGACCACGCCCGAGTGGGACATGGTGAGGGCCGCGGGCGTGCCGGAGACGATGCCGCTGTCGATCGTGAACGCGACGAAGACGCCGATGGTGGAGACGACGAGGGCGACCAGGCCGAACACCGAGGCCTTGGACCACAGCACCGGCAGACGGCGCGGCACGGCGGCCAGCGTGGAACGGATCATGCCCGTCGAGTACTCACCCGCGGTGATCAGCACACCCAGCACACCGAGCGCCAGTTGCGCGAAGTTCGTGCCGAACACGGAGAGGCTGAGCGCGGTGGCCCCGACGTCGTCCCGGTGCAGGGGACGGCCCGAGTTGAGCTCGGACTTGTAGTGCGCGGCGGCGATCACGCCGAACGCGACGAGGAAAAGCAGTCCGAGGCCGAGGGTGATCCAGGTGGAGCGCAGCGACCACAGCTTCGCCCACTCGGAGCGCAGCACACGGCGCCCGGTGACCTTGTACGTCGGGCGTGCCGCCCGCACCGGTGCGGGCGCGGGGCTGTCGGTGACGGTGACGGTGCTCATGCCGCCCTCCCAGGGGCCTCGACGGTGGCGCTGGCGTGGTACTCGACAGCGTCGCGGGTCAGATCCATGAACGCCTCTTCGAGAGAGACGGTCCGGGAGCTGAGCTCGAACAGCGGGATGCCGTGCTCGGCGGCCTTGAGACCGATCGCCCGCGGGGTCAGACCCGTCACCTGGAGCTCTTCGGATCCGGCAGCACCGGTGATCTCGACGCCGGGGCCTGCCAGCACCTCGCGCAGGCGGGACGCCTGGTCGGTCGCCACGGTGACGGTGTCACCGCCGGCCTGCTGGATCAGTTCCCGCACGGTGGTGTCGGCCAGCAGCCGCCCACGTCCGACGACGATCAGGTGGTCGGCGACCAGCGCCATCTCGCTCATCAGGTGCGAGGAGACGAAGACCGTACGACCGTCCGCCGCGAGCCCGGTGAGCAGGTTGCGGATCCACAGCACGCCCTCGGGATCCAGTCCGTTGACCGGCTCGTCGAGCATGATCGTGGCCGGGTCGCCGAGGAGGGCCGCGGCGATGCCGAGGCGCTGGCCCATGCCGAGGGAGAAGGCGCCCGCGCGCTTCTTTGCCACGGTCTGGAGGCCGGTCAGCTCGATGACTTCCTCCACCCGGCGGCGCGGAATGCCGTGGGTGTAGGCCTGGGCCATGAGGTGGTCGAAGGCGGACCGGCCCGGGTGGATCGACTTGGCCTCGAGCAGCGCGCCGACTTCCTGGAGCGGCGCCGCGTGCTGGGCGTAGTGCTTGCCGTTGACCGTGACGTTGCCGCTGGACGGCGCGTCCAGTCCGACGATCATGCGCATGGTCGTGGACTTGCCTGCGCCGTTCGGGCCCAGGAAGCCGGTGACGGTGCCGGGCTTCACGACGAAGTCCAGCTGATCCACCGCCGTCTTCTCCCCGTACCGCTTCGTCAGCTGATGTGCCTCGATCATCGATGTTCCCTTACGTTCGGGGGCAGGCCCCCCACCTGACTGCTCACCCTCAACGCTAGGAGACCATCGCCCCGGATCCGTGGCACCTGAGAGCTGGCTTGCCGGGCGGCCCGTAGTACCGCGGTATCACTCGGGTCGGGCGCTCGGATGACAGACCGGGGAACCGGCGGACGTCGACGCGCGCCAAAATGGCAGGGCTGACAATTGACAGGCCCGGCGCCAGTGGTGAGGGTGTCACCATGCCAGAGAGAACCGAGAAGCCCGGTCTGCGTGAGCGGAAGAAGGACGAGACCCGGCGCGGACTGCGCGAGGCCGCCGGGCGGCTCTTCGCCGAACACGGGTTCGCGCAGACGACGGTGGCCGACATCGCCGCGGAGGCGAACGTGTCCGAGCGGACCTTCTTCCGCTACTTCGACAGCAAGGAAGCCCTGCTGCTCCCGGACGGGATCGAGCTCTTCGCGCGCATAGAGGAAGCCTTCCTGGCCCGGCCGGAGAGCGACACCCCCCTCGAAGCGGCCTGCGGTGCCATCACCGACGCCGTGTCCTACTTCGCCACCAGCAGCCTGACCGCGCTGGCCCATCCGCTCGGCGAGATCCGCGAACAGGCGCGCGAAGGCCTGGCCCGGCAGTTCCAGCAGTTCGAGGCAAGGCTCACCGAACTCGTCCTGGAGCGCCTCCCGTCGGGGGCTCCGGACGCCGACCTGCAGGCCGCCGTGATCGCCAACTGCGCGCTGTCGGCCGCGCGCGCCGTCCTGCGCACCCTGCGCAACCGTCGTACGGCCGGAATTCCCGTGGAACCCGACCGCCTGCTCCCGCAGGCGTTCACCTTCCTGACCATGATCGGAGCCACCACCTCGTGAGCCGTCGCCGTCGCGTCACCATCACCGCGATATGCCTGACCGCCGCCGTCGTGGGAGCCGCGGCCGCCGACCTCGTCGTCGAGCACAAGGTGCAGCGCCGGGTCGCGGAGGCCGCCCAGTGCCGTCTCGGCGCGACCGGAGGCGTGCAGGTCGACCTCGACGACACACTGGCCGGGCTCGAGGCGCTCACCGGCACGGTCGGCGCCGTCCATGTCAGCGCCGACGGTGTGCGCCGCCAGGGCACCGACATGGACGTCGACGTCTACCTGCGTGACGTGTCGACGGGCGGCGCCACCTCCGGCGGAACGGCCACCGCCACCATCGCGTACGGCGCCCTGGACAAGACGGTTGGCGCGCAGGGCGGTGCCGACGCCGGCGCGAGCGGGCTGAAGACGGGCACGGACGGCACGCATCTCACGCTCACGGGCGCCGCGGGCAGCGCCGGTATGCCCGTCACGGTGGTGACGAACCTGTCCACCACGGCCCACAGCCTCACCATCACCCCCGCCGACGTCCAGATCCTCGGCCGCCAAGTGCCGGTGTCGGCGCTCTCCGCGCTCCCGGGCGCCGCAGGCTTCGCCGACAAGCTGAAGCCGCGCACCATCGACATCCACAAGCTCCCGGACGGCGCCACACTCGTCGGCGCCCACGCCGGAAGCGACGGTCTCGTCCTGGACTTCAAGGTGTCGTCCGGCGGTCCGAAGGCGGCGGTGAAGACGGCGAAGGCGGGTTCCGCCTGCGTTTCCGGTCGGCGGCAGGCCGACAGCTGACGGTCGATCCGTCGTCCGCCCCGGGGCGCCGCGCCCATGTCCGGAACCGGGCGGGGCCGGGGTGAGAACGGTTCCGGCCGGGCAAGGGCCGGGCGCTGACCGGGTGCTGAGGGGTGGCGGTCGGGCGCTGACCGGGTGGCGGTCGGGTGAGGAGCCGGGCGGGACCGTTCAGGAAAGTGGCACGACTGACAATTGACGTCCCTGCCATCTTCCGGGTTAAGTTGTGGCAGTCCTGCCACTTCTTTGGAGGCGCAGTGTCCCTTCCCCCTGCCCCCCGTCCGACGGTCCTGCACCGCACGGGCGCCTTCTGTGCCCGGCACCCCGTGTGGGTGATCGCCGCCTGGCTGCTGGTCCTGGCGGCCGCGTTCGCGGGCCGGCACGCGGTCGGGGCGACCTACGGCGACGAGGTCAGCCTTCCCGGCAGCCAGGCGAGCATCGGCGCGGACCTGCTGGAGAAGTCCGACCCGGCAGCGGGCGCGGCGAGCGGAAAGGTCGTGTTCCACGTCGGCTCCGGGAAGGTGTCCGACCACCACGCCGGGCTGGAGACGACGCTCGACCGCCTGAAGCATCTGCCCCATGTCACCGCCGTCGCCGCACCGGTGACCAGCTCCGACGGCGCTACCGCCTACGCCACGGTGTCCTTCGACCAGAAGCTCAAGTCCCTCGGCCACGCCTACACCGAGCGGCTCGACGAGGCGACCGCTCCCGCCAGGGACGCCGGGATCGGCGTCGGCTACGGCGGCGACCTGCACGACATCGTGCGCGCGCCCGCCGAGGACGCCGCCGCCGAGGCCATCGGCATCAGCGCCGCGCTGATCGTGCTGCTGCTCGCCTTCGGCAGCGTTGCCGCGGCCCTCATGCCGCTGGTCACCGCCCTGATCGGCGTGGGTGTGGGACTCGGTGTGGTCGGCATCGTGGCCGGCACCCTCACCTTCGCCACCTCGGCACCCACGCTGGCCACGATGATCGGGCTGGGCGTGGGCATCGACTACGCGCTCTTCCTGATCACACGGTTCCGTCAGTACCTGATCGACGGGCACGATCCCGAAACGGCGGTCGGCCGCACAACCGCCGTCAGCGGCAAGGCCGTTCTGGTCGCCGCCGTCACCGTGGCCGTGGCCCTGCTCAGCCTGTACGCCTGCGGTCTGACCATGATCGGGCGGCTGGGTCTCGCCGCCACCGTCGCGGTGGTCGTCACCGCCGTCGCCGCGCTCACCCTGGTGCCCGCGGCCATGGGGCTCGTGGGCCGCCGGATCGACGTACTGCGCGTCCGCCGTCGGCCGGTCGCCGAGAGCGCCGGGGACCACGACGGATGGCACCGTTACGCGCGCATGGTCGCCCGGCACCCGTGGAAGTTCTTCACCGCGGGATTCGTCCTCGTCGCCCTCTGCGCGATCCCGTTGTTCTCGATGCGCCTCGGGCACATCGACGACGGGGCGGATCCGGCGGGCAGCACCACCCGCGACGCCTACGACTGGACAGCCGACGCCGACGGTCCCGGATTCGGGCCGGGCGTCAACGGACCCTTCACCCTCGTCGTCGACCTCGCCGACGCGACCGCGTCCGCCGACCGGGTCGCGGACCGGCTCGCCGACGGTCTGACGAAGACGGACGGCGTCGCCCGCGTGACACCACCGCGGCCCAGCCCGGACGGCAAGGTGCTCGTCACGACGGTCGTCCCCGCCACCGGCCCCCAATCGGCCGACACGGGCGCCCTGTTCGCCACCCTCACCGACACCGCCGTGTCCGACGCTCTCAAGGGCACCGGCGCGACAGGCCATCTGACCGGCAGCACCGCGGGCCAGCTCGAATTCCGCGACACCGTCACCGAACGCCTGCCCCTCATCATCGGCATCGTGCTGGTCGCCGCGTTCCTGCTGCTGACGCTCGTCTTCCGCAGCCTGGTGATCCCGCTCAAGGCGGTCGTCCTCAACCTGCTGACGACCGGCGCGTCGTACGGCATCCTGGTCGCCGTCTTCCAGTGGGGCTGGGGCGACGACCTGCTCGGCATGAGCGAGCCCGTACCGATCGAGTCGTACGTCCCGATGATGATGTTCGCCATCGTCTTCGGGCTCTCGATGGACTACGAGATCTTCCTGCTCTCCCGCATCGCCGAGGAGTGGCATGCGACCCACGACAACGAGCGGGCGGTCGGCACCGGTCTCTCGCTCACCGGACGGGTCATCACCTGCGCCGCGCTCATCATGACGGCCGTGTTCCTGTCCTTCACCGGCTCACCGGCCGTCGTGGTGAAGATGCTCGCGCTCGGCCTCGCCGTCAGTGTCGTCCTCGACGCCACCGTCGTCCGCCTCGTGCTGGTGCCGTCCCTCATGTTCCTTATGGGGCGGGCCAATTGGTGGCTGCCGCCCTGGCTGGACCGCCGACTGCCGCACACGACCGTCTGATACCGGCGAACGCGGGCGGGCACGGCTCCCCGTGGCCGCGCCCGCACCGGCCCTTGGGTGTCCGGGAGTTGATGTCCCGGCGTCGCTTTCCCGGCACCGCTGTCCTGGCGCAGGGTCCGTCGGCGCTCGCGCACGGGCGGTTGCCGGGCCCGGTCAGGCGCGGACGGCTCCGTGTGCGACCAGACTTCTCCCGCAGTCCACTACCGTCCGGCGGGCTGGACGCGGTCGCCGGCCGAGGACGCGCCCCCCGCTCGAGGCCCCGCGGCAGTGGTTCGACGAGGTCGCCTGTTACGGCCGGCTCAAGTACGGCGTCGCCGAGGTCATCCACGCCGTGACGGATCGCGGCCTCGACGACGAGTACTACGAACCCTTTCTCCGTGCCATCACCGTGCTGCTCGATGCCGGAGCCGCCGAGGGCACGCTCAAGGGCGGTCTCGATCCCGAGGACGTCCTGCTGCAGCTCAGCGTGTTGTGGATCGATCCGGCGCGCGGCGGCGACGTCCGCGCCGCACGGATCCTCGACCTGATCGTCGACGGCCTCCGCCGGCCGCGTCCCGAGCCGACGATCTGACGAATCCCGTCCCTGTCGCCGGACAACTCGTACGCCTCCGGTCGAGCCCGACGTCATCCCCGCCCATCGTCCGCGCCGTCGGCCGGGAGGTGCCGATGTCGGGTCCTGCCGCCCGGGTCGTTATCATCCGATAGAGATGCTTTCTTAACATTTCTTTCCTTGTGTGGCTTTTCTTCCGGGGTGGTCGATGTCCCGCAAGCCCCCGACGGGCGACGACGACGAGCTGCTGGCCCGGCTCGGGTCGCTGACCGCCCAGGCGCGTGAACGCGCGGAGTTCCAGCGCTCGCAGGTCGAACTGGCCATCGCGCTGCAACGCGGCATGCTTCCGGGAGACATGCCGTCCGCCCCAGGATTCGACGTGGCCGTCCAGTACGCGCCCGCCTGCTACGGCCTCAACGTGGGCGGGGACTGGTACGACGCCTTCAGGCTGCCCGACGATCGCATTGGCCTGTCCATAGGTGACGTACAGGGCCACAACATCGAGGCCGCCGCGTTCATGGGACAGGTCAGGGTCGGTCTGCGTGCGCTCGCCTCCGTGACGAGCGACCCGGGAGAGATCCTCGCCCGGACCAACGACCTCATCCTGTCCATCGGCGCCGACCTCTTCGCGACCTGCACCTTCATGCGGCTCGACCCGGCCACCGGCGTGCTGGAGACCGCGCGGGCCGGGCACATACCCAGCGTCTGGGCGACCGCGGACGGCAAGTCCGGCATCGCCGAGGACGAAGGGGGGCCGCCGCTCGGCATCGAGGCGGGGATGCAGTACCCGGTGACCCGGCACCGGCTCACCACCGGCGGAGTCTTCGTCCTGCTGACCGACGGCGTCGTCGAGGGACCTTCCATGAGCGTCGACGAGGGACTCGACCAGGTCGTGCGGCTCGCCGGCATCGCCGCCGTCGCGGGCCTGTCGGCCGGTGCGCTGGCCGCCGCGGTGATCAGGGGCGCCGAGCGTGTGGGACACGAGGACGACGCGGCCGTACTCGTGGTCGGCCACGGCGCGCCGACCGTCCGGCCCCCCGGGGACGCGCCCACCGCCCGGCCCCCTGGGGACGCGACCCCCGTCCGGCCCTAGGGACGCGACCCGCGTCCGGTCCCGGGGACGCCACCCCCGTCCGGTCCCGGGGACGCCACCTGCCTCCGGCCCCCAGGGGCGCCACCCCCGTCCGGCCCCCAGGGACGCCACCCGCGTCCCGCCCCAGGGACACCACCCCCGGTCCGGCCGCAGGACCCGCTCGCCTCGCCGACCGGGCCCCGGCGGTGTCTGATGGCTCTGTGGTGGCTACACACGAGCTGCGCCGATCGGCCGTCTTCGCAGTTCAGACTCTGGTGATCGCTGCCTGCTACTACGGAGCAGGGCGGCTGGGACTCCTGCGGCGGCTCTCCGTCGAGGGAGCAGTGTTCACACCCATCTGGCCGCCCACCGGCGTGGCTGTCGCCGCCCTGCTGATCCTGGGGATCCGGTCGTGGCTCGGGATCGCGATCGGGGCCCTTCTGGTTGTCCTCTCCCTCTCCTCGTTCTCCTCGTTCCAGCCCTCCGCGCTGGGCATCGTCGCGGGCAACACCGTCGCCCCGATCTGTGCCTACCTCCTGCTGCGCGGGGTGCGCTTCCGCTCCGATCTCAGCCGATTGCGCGATGGCCTCGCCCTGGTGTTCCTGGCGGCCCTGGGCAGCATGATGATCAGCGCGACGGTGGATGTCGGTCTGCTGGTGCTCACGGACAAACTCGCCGCGGCCGGCTTCTGGGCGGTCTGGCTGGCTTGGTGGGTGGGTGACGCGATGGGGGTTCTGATCGTCACCCCGGTGCTTCTGATGCTGTACGCCGTACGCGCGCCGGTGAGCCTGACACGATGGAAGGAGGCCGCCGTACTGCTGGTCGCGGTCTGCGTCACGGTGCCGATCGCCACGCGCAATTCCATCAGTCTGCTGTTCCTCATCTATCCGCTGCTGATCTGGGCGGCGCTGCGCTTTGAGCTCCCGGGCAGCCTGGGGTGCGCCCTCTTCGCCTCCGTCATGGCCACCGTCGCGGCCACGGAGGACGTCGGTCCGTTCCACCGGCTGAGCCACACCGAGATCATGTTCAAGCTGCAGGCCTTCAACGGAACCATGGCCCTGACAGCGCTTCTCCTGTCCGCCGTGATCACCGAACAGCGCAACACCAGACGTTCCGTCGAACTGGCCTGCCAGGAGCTGGTTCAGGTGCTGGAACACCTGACCGCCGGGAACCCCATGCCCAGACCGCCCCCCACGCCCAGACCCTCTCCCGCGGACGACGACGGACTGGGCTGACGGCGGGGGAGGGGCGGGGGGAGGCTCTCTGCCGTTCCGGTCCGTCCGCCGCTCCGTCGCCGGCGCCGCCGTCACCCGAAGGTGCCCGGCCGCCCTCGCGAAGGGATGCGGCCCAGTGCCGCCTACGGCAGCCGTCGCGACGGCTGCCGTACCGCCGTGGAGCCCGGTGGGGAAAGATGAGACCACCAGCGAAGAACCACCGATGTGGAGGTGCGGGCACATGCAGCACGAGCGAGCGGGCCGTACGGCCGGCCCCGAGGATCTCGTCGACGTAGCCCGGTTGGTCACCGCGTACTACGCGCTCCACCCCGACCCGGCCGAACCCGGCCAGCGCGTCTCCTTCGGTACGTCCGGACACCGCGGTTCGTCACTGGCGACCGCGTTCAACGAGGACCACATCGCCGCGACGAGCCAGGCCATCTGCGAGTACCGCGACGGCCAGGGCATCGACGGCCCGCTCTTCCTGGGCGCCGACAGCCATGCGCTCTCGGAGCCCGCGAAGGTCACCGCCCTGGAAGTGTTCGCGGCCAACGACGTGTCGGTGCTCCTCGACAGCGCGGACGGTTACACGCCCACTCCGGCGGTCTCGCACGCCATCCTCACCCACAACCGCGGACGGTCCTCGGGTCTCGCGGACGGTGTGGTGGTCACCCCCTCCCACAATCCGCCGGCCGACGGCGGCTTCAAGTACAACCCGCCGAACGGCGGCCCGGCGGCCTCCGAGGCGACCTCCTGGATCCAGGACCGGGCCAACGAACTCATCAGGGACGGCCTCAAGGGCGTACGGCGCGTCACCTACGCCAGGGCGCTCGCCGCTCCCGGCACCGGCCGTCACGACTTCCTCGGCACCTACGTGGCCGATCTGCCCCAGGTGCTCGATCTGGACGCGATCCGCGCGGCCGGCGTCCGGATCGGCGCCGACCCGCTGGGCGGGGCCTCGGTCGCCTACTGGGGGCGCATCGCCGAGCAGCACGCACTGGACCTGACCGTGGTCAACCCGCTCACCGACCCCACCTGGCGGTTCATGACGCTGGACTGGGACGGCAAGATCCGGATGGACTGCTCGTCGCCGTACGCGATGGCCTCGCTCATCGAGCGGCGCGACCGTTTCCAGATCTCCACGGGCAACGACGCCGACGCCGACCGCCACGGGATCGTCACCCCGGACGCCGGACTCATGAACCCCAACCACTATCTCGCCGCCGCCATCGCCTACCTCTACACCCACCGGGAGCAGTGGCCCGCCGACACGGGGATCGGCAAGACCCTGGTGTCGTCCGGAATGATCGACCGGGTCGCCGCCGATCTCGGCCGTCAGCTGGTCGAGGTGCCCGTCGGATTCAAGTGGTTCGTGGACGGGCTGGTCGACGGCTCCATCGGATTCGGCGGGGAGGAGTCGGCGGGCGCCTCCTTCCTGCGCCGCGACGGCTCGGTCTGGACCACCGACAAGGACGGCATCATCCTGGCCCTCCTCGCCTCCGAGATCACGGGAGTGACCGGAAAGACGCCCTCCGAGCACTACGCCGGGCTCACCGCGCGATTCGGCGAGCCCGCCTACGAGCGCATCGACGCCCCGGCGTCCCGCGACGAGAAGGCCCTCCTCGCCAAGCTCTCACCCGCCCAGATCACCACGGACACCCTCGCCGGGGAAGCGGTCACCGCGGTCCTCACCGAGGCCCCGGGCAACGGCGCGCCCATCGGCGGAATCAAGGTGACCACCGAGAACGCCTGGTTCGCGGCCCGCCCGTCGGGTACCGAGGACGTCTACAAGATCTACGCGGAGTCGTTCCGCGGAACCGATCACCTCCGCCAGGTGCAGGACGAGGCGAAGGCGGTCGTCTCGGCGGCACTGGCCGGCTGAGAGCACGCCACCGGCGCCGCGGTCCCCGCGACCCGGCGCCGGCACCCGTCGACCGCGCGGCGCACGGAATTCCCTGCCGAGGCGCGCGGTGTTCGGCGTTCCGTGCCGAGGCGGGCGGCGTTCGGCGTTCCGTGCCGAGGCGGGCGCTGTTCGGTGTTCCGTGCCGATGTGCGCGGTGTTCAGTGTCTGTGGCGCCATGTAAGGCGTGTGCAGCGCCGCGTTCGAGGTGCGTGGCACGTCTCGCGGATCTCGCCGCCGGGCGGTTCGGCGGCATGATGGCCCGCATGCGCATCCGTATCGACGCCATTGACCTGCCCGGCCTCACGTGCCCGGCCCCCGAGGGCCGCACCGTCTCGGCGTACGACAACATCCACGTGGCTGTGCAACGCCGCGACCGCCCGGGCGAGCTGCTCGATCCCCAGCCGGGCGACGGCGCGTCCGCGACCTGGACCCTCGAATGCACCGCGACACCCTCGCCGACGGGTGTCGAGGTGAAGGGTCCCTATGTGCAGGACCGACTGGGCCACCGGTTCATCTATCTGTCGTGGGGCACCGTCGACGAGGCGGGCGTCTTCAGCATGTTCCGCCGCGCCAAGCTCATGATCGACGCCGTCCCCTCCGACGTACTCGCGGCGGCCGCGCGCGAGGGTCTCCTCGTCGGGCGCCTGGGCCTGACCGACGAACGCGGCAACCCGCGATGCGCCCGCGTCGTACCGCCAGAGATCGAGTGGACCGCCGAACACGCCGGTTAGATCCCTGCGCCGCCCCTGAGGCGATGGCGGCCGACCGACACGCCCATGCCATCGCAGTTAGAACCTATAACGAAAGCTCTTGACGTTCACACCCGTGAGTTATAGCTTCTAACTAAAGCGATAGTCGATAACTCGCGCGAAGCGCAGTGGAGGTCGTCATGAACGCCGAAGGGCTCGTCGAGGTCGTCCTGCCGGGCAAGGTGGAGCCGGAAGGGCTGGAGATCCGGCACGGCGCCGTCCCCGTCGCGGGCCCCGGCCAGGTCGTGATCCGGATGGAGGCGACCGGTGTCTCCTTCGCCGAGCAGCAGATGCGCCGCGGGCGGTACTACGACCAGCCGCCGTTCCCCTTCGTACCCGGCTACGACCTGGTCGGCACGGTCCTCACCACCGGCCAGGGAGTCGACCCGGGGCTTGCCGGCACCCGGGTGGCCGCTCTCGTCAAGGTCGGCGGCTGGGCCAGTCATGTGCGCGTGGAGGCGGTGGACGTGGTGCCCGTGCCCGACGGGATCGGCGCCGCGGAGGCGGAGACCGTGGTCGTCAACGGCATCACCGCCTGGCAGATGCTGCACCGCAAGGCACGGGTCCGGGCCGGACAGACGGTCCTGGTGCACGGTGCCAACGGCGGCGTCGGCTCGGTCCTGGTCCAGCTCGCGCACGCCGCGGGCGCGAAGGTGATCGGTACGGCCTCCGCGCGCCACCACGACGCGCTGCGGGAACGGGGCGTCACCCCTGTCGACTACCGCACCGATGACGTCGCCGCCCGCGTCCGCGAACTCGCCCCCGGTGGCGTCGACGCCGTCTTCGACCATGTCGGAGGTCACAGTGCCGTCGACTCCTGGCACCTGCTCGCCCCCGGCGGCACGCTCGTCTCCTACGGCAGCGCCTCCACCCGGGACGACACGGGGTCCAAGCAGGGGCCCGTGCTCAAGCTGCTCGGCCGGGTGTGGCTGTGGAACGCCCTGCCGAACGGCCGCCACGCGTACTTCTTCAACGTCTGGGCGGGCCGGGCCCTGTCCAAGAACCGCTTCCGGGCCCGGCTGCGCGCCGACCTCACACAGGTCTTCACCGCCCTCCAGCAGGGTGACGTCACCGCGCAGATCGCCGCCCAGCTGCCGCTGACCCGCGTAGCCGAGGCCCTGCGGCTGGCCGAGTCCGGCACCGTCGCCGGAAAGGTCGTCCTCAATCCGTAGGGCCATGCCTCGACACGCCTGACAGCAGCTCTTCCCTCCCTCTCCGAAACGCGAGGACCTGCCATGCCCGACACCTGCGCCACCCCTCCGCGCCGCCGGATGCTCCTGCTCGCCCCCGCCGCGCTCGCCGCTCTCGGGCTCACCGCCACGACGGCCGCCGCGGACACCTCGACGACCGGCTCGTCCGCACGGACGGTCTCCGGCGCGGGCCGTCACGGGACCGCCCGGAAGACGAAGGCGATGCTCGACGCGTGGCTGCGCCTCTGGAACGGCGACCACACCCAGGCGCCGGGCATCATCTCGGCCGACTTCCGCGTCCACGCCGCGCTCCTCGACGGCGGCGACGGCAGTGCCATCCGGGGTGCCGACGGGCTCGTGGCCTGGATCGGGCAGACCCGTGCCGCGTTCCCGGACCTGCGCTTCGCGCTGCAGGTCGCTCCCTTGGTGGACGGCCGGTACGCGTCCCTGCGGTGGACGGCGACCGGCACCTACGCCGGCGGCTTCCCCGGCGCCAAGGCCGCCCCGGGCACCGAGGTCGCCTTCACCGGTACCGACACCCTCCGCATTCGCGACGGGAGGTTCGTCGAGTACTGGGTCAATTCCGACACCCTGCAGCTCCTCACCCAGCTCGAAGTCCTCTGAAGCACGCCCCCGTTCCGAGGTGCTCGTGAACGGGGGCGTGGCCACTTGCCCGCGCGGGCCCGGCAGCCGCGTGTCAATGTGGTTTCAGGGCCACGTGGCCGCGAGACCGTCAGGACTTCGGGCGCCAGGCCCTCAGACCGCCGAGTCGTCGGACCGACGAGGCAGAAAAGGAGACAGCGCGTGGAGGATAGGGAATTCATCCAAGCGGTGTCGGAGCGCACGGGCCTGTCGCGACAGGAGTCGGCGGATCTGACACGCGCCACGCTGGAGACGCTTGCCCACCGGCTGAGCGGCAGCAAGGACCGGGCCCTGGCGCTGGAGCTCCCGGAAAGCCTGGCCGAGTCCGTTCGGCGAGGTGCCACCTCGGCCATCGAGGTCTTCGGCTACGACGAGACCGTACGGCGTGTCGCCGAACGCAACATGCTCAAGAAGGACGAGGCCGACCGTGGCGTCCGCGCCGTGCTCGTGACGCTGCGCGACGCGATCAGCGACAAGGAATTCGGCAACATGATGTCGCAGCTCGGAGCCGAGTTCTCCAACCCGGTCGAGGAATTCGTCGGCTGACGCGCCGGCCCTTCTCGCGGGCACACGATTCCGGAAGTTCCGTTCCCGCGTCCGATCAAGGCGTCGCCCTCCGAGCGGACAGCCCCGCGGTACCGCAGTAGCGCTCTCCCCGCCGTAGCCTCGCGCCAAGCTGTCGCGTCGCGGCAGGGCAGCCACTGGCCTCACCCGGCAGTCCCGGCACCGTGTGCCGGGCTGTCGGCATGTGGGCCCCTGGACCGCAGACGTGCTCCGCGGTCCGCAGGTGCCGCACGAGCCGCCGCAGATCCCTGCCCCTTCGCGCCGGGCCGCCTTCGGGCCGGACCGCCGCTGGGGCCGGGCGGCCGTTCGAGCCACGCACGCCGGTGACTCCGGTGCGCCGTGCGGTCCCTGGGCGCGGGTTCGCGTGCCTCGCTGCCCGTGGCCGGACACCGATGTACCCCGTCGGGGTCCCGTCGCAGCCCCGATATCCTCCAGTCTTCCTCCTCGTCTCCCACTTCGGGTGCCGGCCAGGGAGCAACGAGACGCGCACGACGCCGTGTTGATACTCAAGGACGCACTGTGCCTGCGGCAGGGACCGGCCCTCGCGGGTGCGTTCCCCGGCCCGTCGCTCCCGGCGGCAGCGCACTCACTGGAGGAACCACGGCCGGCGGCCGTCGAACAACTGGCCCGTGCCTAAACCACGTTGGGGGAGCACGACCGTGCCGCGGCCGTCCTGCGCACGGAAGCGGTCGTCCACCCCATGCGGGAGCCTGCGGCGGCCCCCCTGATGCCGCTGATCCTCCGGGGCGATGCCCTCCAGCAGAACACGGTCACATCAACTCACCCCGGGCCATCGGCCACGACCCCGGCAACGCCCGGTAGCGCCGGGTACTTCGGGGGCCGGGCGGGGCCGCGTACTCGCAGGGCGGCGGTGAGCGGGCCGACGTGCGACGCAACAGCCTCTCAGCGTGCTCGAATTGGCCCGGCCGAAGTGGCGGTCGATGATCCGGCCATGAGATCCGAAGTGCGGGCGTTCGTCGATGACGGTCCGCTCCCGGACTGGGACGCGAGCGAGGAAGAGATCGACGCACGAGTCCGGCAACTCGAAGGAATCGCCCGGCCGGTCACGGCGGAAGAGGCGGCCGCGCTGGTCGCCTGTTTCGGCCCGGACGACTGTTACGGCGTCGCGTGGACGCTCCTGCACCTGATCGAGACGGGTCCGAACCCGGTCCTGGCCACCCGCCCCGCACCCCACGCGAACGAGTGGCATCACCGGCTCTACGACCGCGCCGTCAACGGCGGGCTCGTCCAAGAACCCGACGGCACGGCCGCCTGAGGCGGCCGTAGCCGTCCGTTCCGGCGTCCGACAACCTCTACGACTGCTCCTCGACGACCATCTCGCCCAGGAGTGACCAGTCGTCCTGAGGGATCTTCATGTTCACGATGCGCGGCGTCGCGACCAGGTGAGGGGGCAGGGTCTGCTGAGCGGCCTTGAAATGCGCGGACTGGACGTGGGACGCTCCGGCCTCGTCGTCCCGGAAGGCCTCGACCAGGACGTACTCCGTCGGATCATCGAGGCTCCGGGACCAGTCGAACCAGAGACAGCCGGGCTCGGCGCGGGTCGCGGCGGTGAAGTCGGCTGTGATCTGAGGCCACTTCTCCGCGTCTTCGGGGCGGACGCGGAACTTGACGGTAATGAAGATCATGAAGGCTCCTCGGGTATGTGTTGAGTCATTCTGTGCTGTCTGCGGCAGTTGAACACCATGGGCCCGCAGGCCGACCGGGGGAACCTCCACGAGGAGGCCCTGAGCACGGGGCCCGCGAGAGCCTCCGTCCGGTGCTGAATTTCCCTACGGCCGGGTCTGACCATTCCCGCCGGGCCCGCGGCGCCTGGCCGCACCTCGCCGCGTTGTCGGGCACGCCCGAGTACGCCCATTACGAGGGCGAGACTCCGCCTTGCGATGCACGGCACCGGACGCCGCGGCCTGATCCGACGCGCATGGTCAGACAGGCCCTAGTCGCGTCCGACCGCCGTGCAGACGCAGACTCTGTTTCCCCCCGGGTCGGCGAGCACGGTGTACGACGGGGAGTGGGAGTCGTCGACCACCGTGCCCCCGGCGGCGACGGCGGCCCGAATGCGCGTCCCCGCCGTCTCGGGGGCCAGCCAGAGATCCATGTGCCAGCGCTGGCGCGGGGTCTCGTGGGCATCCGTCCGCTGGAACCACACGCTGGGGACACGGTTCGTCGGGTCGAAGACCGTGTCGTACACCGTGTTGTCGGCGTCTCCCGTGAGCAGGGCCGCCCAGAAGGGGCCTGCCGCCGTGTCGTCAGCGGTGTCGAGGGCGATCTCCAGCTGGGTCACCTCTTCAGGGGCAGCGGTCAGCCCGTGTTCGCGGGCGAGAGCCGAGATGACGCGAGCCAGCTCCAGGTCCTTCGAGGTGACCCAGCGGGCACCGCTCTCATCGACGCTGAAAAGGCTCACATCAACCAGACCGGGCGCCGACCTGATGTCCGGGACGCCATGTCCGGCGGAGACCGACGCCTGCGCGACAGCGCCCACGAAAGCGGCCCCCCAGCCGGTATCAGGGGCCCGGTAGCGGGCGGCGAGGGGCTGAGCGAGCTTGCGCCAGTCGTTCAGCCCGTGCGCGATCGATTCAAGAATCTCGCGGTTGCTGATCTTGTCCATGTGCCCATGTTTCCAGGCTGCCTTCCGTGCCACGAGAAGCTGTCCGAACGAACCGTCAGACGACGGGCCGTTCCCCCTTCCCGCCGGATGCCCCGGGTTCGGGGCGTTCGTCGGTGAGTTCGGGCTCCAGGCCCTCGCCGACGGCGGCAGGGCGCCTCCCCGCGTCGGCACGCCATGCCTCGAAGGCCCACGCGGTGAGGGCGACGACGGCCAGACCGAGCAGCCAGCCGCCCACCACATCACTGAACCAGTGCACACCCAAGGCGACGCGGGTGAAGCCGACCCCGAGGACGGAGAGCACAGCGGCGCACCAGCACAGCGCTCGCCGGGAGGGCGGCACCACGGGCAGCAGGACCAGCAAGAGGATGGCGAACGAGGTGGTGGCGGTCATCGCGTGGCCCGACGGGAAGGAGAAACCGGGGGCCCGTGCCACCGGATCCTCCAGCGACGGACGTGCCCGCTCGACGACCGTCTTCACCAGGAGCCCGATGACTCCGCCGGCGACGGCGGTCACCGCGGACCAGGCGGCCAGACGCCATGCCCGGCGGTACAGCAGCCAGACGGTCAGCAGCGCAACAGCCGTGCGCAAGGTGAGCGGGTCCCAGACCCGATCGGAGAGGAAGCGCAGCGTACTCGTCCAGGCGGGATGCTCCAGGGCGATGCCGTGCAGCCGCCGGGCAGCGCCCGCGTCCAGCCGGCGCAGAGGCTGCCATTGTCCTTCCACGAGGACGAGGAGCAGACCGAAGGGCACCGCGGCGATCGCCGCGACGGTGGCCGAGCCGAGGAGCCGGGCGCCGAATCTGCGGTCGGCCGCCCGGCGGCGACGCTCTCGCAGGTTCCGGACCGTGACGCGCGCCGTCATTCAGACTCCCGGATCGGGGTGGATCGGACCGGGGCGCCGGGCGCGTGAGGCCTCCAACTGCGCGGCGAAGGACAGCCCGAGGAAGAGGGCGATCGATGTCAGGTAGGCCCAGAGCAGCAGCGACATGAAGGCGCTGAGGGGGCCGTAGACCGTGTCGAACGAGCCGCTGACCCCGAGGTAGAGGCTCAACAGCCAGGTCAGCGCCGTCCACAGCACCAGATACACGGCGGCGCCGAAGGCCAGCCAGGTGTATCCGGGTTGCCGGCGGCGGGGCGAGCGGCGGAAGATCGCGCTGGCCGAGAGGAGGGCGAGGAGCAGCCCGAACGGCCAGCGCAGCATGTCCCAGGCGGTCTTGGCGCCTCCGTCGAGGTGGTAGACGGTCACGACCGCGGACGCCAGGTCGCCGCCGGCCACCATCAGGACGAATCCGAGGCCGAGCGGGATTCCCGCGCTCAGGGACATGACCAGGCCGCGCAGATACTTCCGGTGGAATACGCGGTCGCGCTCGTTGCCGTAGATCCGGTTGGCACCGCGCTCTATCTGGCACATTGCGGTGGTCACGTTGACCAGGGAGAAGGCCAGACCGAACCACAGCGCGACCTGTGCCCCGTCGCCCGCCGTGTGCCGGCTGCGGCGCAGCGCGTCGTCGACGACGTCGGCGCTCGGGCCCGCGGCGATCCGGCGGATCGTCAGCTCGGCGACTCTGCCGATGTCCTCGGTGTGCAGGGCCGAGGAGAGACCCACGAACGCGATGGCGAGCGGGATCAGGGCCAGTACCGTCTGCAGGGCGAGCGCCCGGGAGTGGCTGAACCCGTCGGCGTAGCGGAAACGGATGAACGCGTCGCGCAGCAGGGGCCAGCCGCCGTAGCGGCGCAGGGACGCCAGTGCCTCGTCGGCGGAGAGCTCGTCTCCGGTCATGGCGCGGGTCTCGGGGACCTTGGTCGCGGTACCCATTCACTTCTCCCGGGCGGGCAGCAGGACGGTCAGCGCACCGGGCTCGACCTCGGCGGTGAGGCGGCGGCCGAGGCCCACCGGATCCCCGTCGAGTTCCCGGGACTGAGGGGTGTCGAAGGTGAGTTCGGCGCGTCGGAAGGTGAAGAACTCGACGGGCACCCGGCGTTGGGCGGCGCCATCGGCGGGGATGGTGTGCACGGCGGACGGCCGGGGCGACTCGGCGCGGCCGCGCAGCAGCGTCCGCACGGCGCGCAGCCAGCCGCCCGGGCCGCGCGGGTCGAGGACCAGAAGGTCGAGCAGCCCGTCGTCGGGACGTGCCGCGGGCAGCAGGGTCATCCCGCCCTGCACGGTTCCGACATTGCCGACGAGCACCATGCGGGCCGTCCGGCGGATGGCGGGGGATCCGTCCAGCCGGATCGTCACCCGCATGCGGGGGGTGCGCAGCGTTCCGATCGCGGCCAGGGTGTAGGCCGGCCAGCCCAGGTGGGCCTTGGCGCGCGGATCGGTGTGCTCCATCATCGCGGCGTCGAGGCCCGCCCCGGCCATCGCGGCGAACCGGTTGGCGGTCAGGCCGTCGCCCTCGATTCTGCCGAGGTCGAGCCGGTGCGGACCGCCGCCCAGCGCGGCGTCGAGCGCGGCGGTGGGGGAGAGCGGCAGACCGAGATTGCGAGCCAGCAGGTTGCCGGTGCCGCACGGGACGATGGCCAGGGGAACATCGCTCCCGGCCAGCGCGTCGGCGACCGTGCGGACGGTCCCGTCGCCACCGCAGACCACGACCAGGGTCGCGCCCTCGCGGACCGCGCGGGCCGTCTGCCCGGCCCCGGGATCGTCCGCGGTGGTCTCCAGGAACATGAGTTCGCGGTGGCCGTGCCGTTCCAGGGTTCGCCGCAGCTCGTGGCGCTCGGACTCGTCGGTCACCGTGGGATTGAGGATCACGGCTGTCGTGCCGGATCGGCGCTCATCGGCGGTCCGTGCGGCGGGGACGCCGCCCGCGGACGGCGCGGCGGTCACGGACCGGTCGACGAGCAGGGCACGGCCCACGATCAGCAGGGACAGCCCGCCGTTGGCGAGGCCGCCCAGGACGTCAGTGGGGTGATGCATGCCCCGGTAGAGCCGGGCGGCGCCCACGATCAGCGGCAGGAGCAGCAGCAGTCCGGCCACGACCCTGCGCCACGGCCCGCGGATCCGGGACAGCGCGACCACCGCCAGACCCGCGTAGAGCGCGGTCGCAGCCCCGGTGTGTCCGGAGGTGTAACTGGAGGTGGGAGGCGAGGCGTCGAGGCGGTCCACGTCCGGCCGGTTCCGGTCCACCGACTCGGTGATGGCCAGGAAGACCAGCGACTGGAGCGAGACGGCGACGGCGAGGAAGATCGCCTGGCGCCACATCGGCAGACGGGGCAGCAGGAGCAGGCCGAGGCAGGTCAGAAGCGTGACGGCGATGACCGTGAGGGTGTTGCCGGCCTCCGAGGCGACGGACGACAGCGTGGTGAGGGTGCCGGTGCGGGCCCGTTCGAGGCGCTCGTTCACGGTGTCCTCGGCCGTCAGCGGCCACAGTCCGCGGGCGGGACCGGTGATCAGGAGCCCCATGCCCACCATCAACGCCGCCTGGCACGCGGTCAGCGCACCGATGCGTGCGGTGGTCCCGCCGGTGCCCCGGGGCAGTGCGAACGAGCGGGCGGAGCCCGTGGCTTCGGTGCGGCTGCCGGACGTTCCGGCTGTTCTGTCCGGTACGGCGGTCGGCATCGGGGACTCCCAGGGGCAGCGCGGTGCGGCCTGATTCCGCCCGGGCCGCGCTTCCTCCCGGGTCCATCGCCGTTTGCCCCGGAACGCCTCGGACAGGCCTGGCACGCCGTGGAATTGGGCGAAGGCCCCGGTTCGAGCGGGTGTCCCGCAGCCGGGCGCCGATCCGGGTGAGCGGCTCGCCGCCCCTGGTGCGGAGAGCCCGACCGGATCGCACGCGCAGGCGGAGCCCGTTGACCGGTCCGAAGACCGGTCAACGGGCTCCGCGGATCGGCTCAGCCGTGATACGAGATGTAGCCGTTGCCGTCACGGTCGTTGGCCGACTTGGTGTACGAGTGGACGTCGGCGCGCGCGCCGGACGACTTGTACAGGTAGATGGTGTCCTTGTCGTTGTTCCAGATGAAGTTGCAGTTCTGGCGGTAGACGACGTTGTTCGTGTCCGAGTCGGTGCCGTACCCGCCCCGGAGCTTGATGTAGTCCCCGGGCTGGAGGTAGTGGTTCGCGGGGAACGTGAACTTGTGGCCTGCGGCGTCCTTGACGACGTAGCCCTTCAGATTCACGGTCGTGCTGGACGAGTAGTTCTTGATCGTCAGGTACTCGTCTCTCGTGTTGCCGCTGGAGCAGCTGTTGGAGTCCCGGCCGGGCGCGTCGTACTGGACGCCCTTGATCTTCAGCGCGGACGAGTACTCCGTGGCCTGGGCCGGGGCCGCGGCGATGGCGGCGAGCGTGCCGGCAGCGGCGGCGGTGACAGCCAGGACGTGGCGAATACGCATGAGGATTCCCCCCTCGGTGGTGCGGATGAAGCTCCAGGAGCATACCGACGATGTGATCGGCGGATGGCGGAAATGTGTGGGACGCGTAAACGCCCTCGCGCTGCGGGTGTCCCGTGCCGCCCGGCGGACGGACCTGCCGATTCGTCGGGGGAGCCCGCCGCCGTGACCGCCGACCTGCTGTGACTTCTCCCACCTCCTCTTGTCCCGACAAGGAAGGCATACCTAAGTTCTGTCCCATGGCCCCACAGAATCCCCCGCTCCCGGAAGGCCCCGGCGACGCCGACACACCGCGCTCCCCGGGTGCCGGTCGACCGGGCGCACCCGCGCTGGTCGATTTCGCCATCGACCTCACCTCTCAGGAGGTTCTGCGGCAGGCCCAGGTCCTGGCCGCCCTCGGACCCGACTGGGACCCGATGGAGGTAATGCGCGGAGAGGAAGCCGCGTACGCCCTCCTGTACTCCGGTCTCGACGAGGAGCAGCAGCGCGTCTACGACGGCCTGGTCGCGTCCGGCGTGCTCCCCCGGCGTGGAGGCGACAGTGCTGCCGCTTGACCCGCAGGCGGACATCGGGCGCCGCGCCTGGGTGGCGTGCCCGAACTGCGCCGACAGTCGCGGGTGCGCGTCGTGCGAGCAGCGGCGGTCGTGCTCCGACCACTGGCGCTACCTGCTCTCCACCACGGGAAGCCTGCTCCACCTGCAGTGCCCTTCGTGCACCCATGTCTGGGTCCACGAGACCGGATTCGGCGCCACCCGCTCCCTGTGGAACCGCCTCGCGGGCCGCCGCCCCGAACGCTGACCGGCGGGCAGGCGACGCGAGGCCAATTCTTTGCCCACCCCCAAGGAACCGCATGTCACGGCGGGGATATCCTCAAGGGCCCCAGGCGGGTCGAACTTGTCCGATGCGCCGCTGTGGGAAGATCGCAACCCCGCACGACAGCAGTCCGGGCCCGTGCACGCCATCGCTCGTAGATTCGACGACGCTCGCGGCCCACCGGTGGATGACGGACCGGCCCGCGCGGGTAAAGAAACTATGCGCACCAGCGCGAACATCCCACTGCCGAAGGACTGCCGGTCTTGGACCTCCCACACTCCGAATCTGCTGCCGCGCGACGTCCGGGACGTACTTGGACCGTCCGCATCTCCGGCCACAGCGACCGCACCGCGTCGGTCACGTGCTCCTCTCCCTGTGCCATGCCGCCGCGGTCCCGTGACCTCGCCTCGCTGCGCCGCTTCGCCGAGGCCCACGTCGGGGCGCATGCCCGCGCGGCCACCGTGCATGCGGACGCCGCCTGCGCCTGCAGGCAGACGCAATGCGCCTCCCACGAGGACAGCCAGGTGCACTGCATGGGCAGTGTGCTGCTGGTGCTGCGCCATGATCCGGCCATTGCCCAGGTGTGGACCCTGATGGAAGTCTGCGCCGCCTGCGCCCCGTTGATGACGCACACCCGCGTCGTGGGCCGTGCCGTGCCCCGCACCCGCACGCCGTCCGCACCCACCGCGCCGTCCGCTCCGGCGGCGACCGCCGGTGCCCCTGCGGTCGCCCCCGCGGTCCCCGGCGGATTCAGTGCCCCGAGCGGGCCCGGTTTCAACAGCGCGGACGCACCGCCGGCCCCGTCACGGCGCCGCGCCGGCGGCCGTGGCCGCCCCCAGCCCCGACAGGGCCGACGGGATCAGGGCAGATCTCGCGGCTGACCATGTCCGCAGCCGGCTGACCACGGGCCCCACCCGCAGTCGGCTGACCATGGCCCCAGCCCGCTGACCACGGCCTTAGTGGTCGACCGACCACGGTCCACGGCGGTCGGCCGTGGTCCCATCGTGGCCGCTCGCCCCGCTGCCGATCGTCGTCGACCGGTGGCCGACCCGACCCGGGCGAAGGCGAAGCCCGGGTCCCCTTCCACCCCTCGGCGGGAGTGCGCTGCGCGCCGGTCCGACCGATCCGACGACCGGACGACCCGAACGGTGCGCCCGGCCTGCCCAGGGTTCCCCTCGGTCCTCACCCGGCCCGCGCATGAGCGCCGGCGCCCATATGTCCGTCGGCGACGCGGCGTACGCGCATGTCGCCCCGGAGGCGGGCGCAAGGCCAGGATCGGGGCATTTGCGTGAACGGCACCGACTCGGTTGAGAGTTCATCATCGACTGAAAGGCGTTGCAGAGTTTTGCGCAATTCTTGCAGGCGTTGCAGGGTGGCACCGCGCAGCGGCTCCAAGGCCGCTGCTTCGCCGACATGAAGGACGCCACCATGCTCCCCGTCAGCCGCTTCGTACCCTCGCACCGGCTCAGGACGGTCCTGGGTCTGTCCGCCGCCGTTCTGGGCCTGTTGGGTGCGACCGGCGCACCCGCCACCGCGCGCGACGCCGGCCGGGGTCCCCTCGCCGACGACGTCGTCCATGCGGCAGCCGTTTTGGACTGCGTCCACTACTACAGCGACTGGCGCTACACGACCGTCGTCAACGACTGCGACACCACCGTGAACGTCACCGTCGAGTACACCGACGGCCAGGGCGCCCCTTGCCGCACCCTGCTTCCCCAGGCCATCGCCACCTTCGCGGGCTACGGCCCCCAGCTCAACTACGTCACGGGCCTGAGCACCTGCACGCCGGCGGGCGTGTGAGGTCGTCGCACCTCGTGCCGACCCGGGCGACGGTCTCCCCCTCGCCCGGGTCTCCGGTCCGTGCGGGCGGGCCGAGCGCCGTCACGCGGCAGGGCTGTCCAGGGGCCGGAGTTCGTCGGCGTACGAGACGGAGACGCGGCGCATCAGACCGTCCTCGGCGATGTCGTACTGCCCCAGGCGCCACAGCGGCGGCGAGTAGGCGTGCAGGGAGACCGCGTCGTCGGTGGCGCCGGTGAGGCGGTGGATGTGGTCGGGGCCGAAGCAGAACGAGTCACCCGCGCCGACGCCGACGGACAGGTGACGGCCGCCGATGCGGGGGTTGGACTCGATCAGGGCGCCCTGGACCACCCGGACGGCACCTGAGGAGACGTCGTGGTCGTGCCAGCCGGTGTCGTTCCGCCGGGTCCAGCACAGCAGCCAGACGTCGACGTACTCGTCGCGGTGCAGGGAGGCGTAGTGCCGCTCCTCGTGGGAGAAGGCGATCCGGTCGCGCCAGAGCTCGGGCCGGGCGGCGAGATCGTCGACGAGCCGCTGGAGTTCGTGCTTGTCGAGCGTGCGGTCCGGCAGGGAGGAGTACGTCACGGCGAGGTGCCCTTCCAGGAGTGGTCCGCCGGGCGGCTCAGGTGCGGCCGTACAGCAGACGGGCGGGGTTGACGGTGCGCAGGGCGTGGACGGCGGCGTCCGCCCCCAGGTCGGGGATGATGGGCGGCGCGTACGGCCGGTCGCTTCCGCCGACGACGACATCGATGCCGACGGCCCGGACGAGAGCGTCCACGGCCCGCGTGCCGTACGAGGAGGTGTCGTAGAAGACGTCGAAGTCGACCTCGCCTCGGCCGCCGCCGCGGGCCGCGAGCCGTTCGCCGTGCAAGGGGGCCAGGCCGGCGAGTGCGGCGAAACAGACACGCAGTCCCGGATGGCGGGCGCGGCCGAAGGCCCGGAACGCGAACCACGCACCGTGCAACTGCTGTTGGTAGGGGACCAGGGCAGACCACCAGGGCGGGGCCTGGGGGGTGGGCGGGGCCTTGCCCGGATGGACGAACAAGGGTTTGTCGAGGTGGGTGAGCAGGTCCAGGTACGGGGCGCAGTCCCGCCGGCCTGTCGCGTCCAGGAGTGCCGTGGCCGGGAGTTGAAGACCCACACAGCCCCGGCGCAGCTCGCGCTCCACCGCCCCGGGGTCCGGCTCGCTCAGACAGGGGGAGGCCCAGGCACCGAAGGGTGCGGGGAGGGTGAGTGCCCCCTCGTGGAAGGCGCTCAGCAGCGGCAGGGCTTCGGCCGCCGGCAGGTACTCGATGCCCAGTGGACTGGAGAGGGAGACCAGGGCGAGGCCGAGGCCGTCGGCGGCGGCCAGACGGGTACGGGCGTCGATGTCGTGGTCGGCCGGGTCCACCTCGTAGGGCGGCTCGCCCTCAAGACGCAGCGTCCAGCCGTCGAGGTGCGGCGGCGTGGTGCGCGCACGCAGCAGACCGACGAAGTCGGGCGGCCAGATGTGCTGGTGGACGTCGATGTGCACCCTGAAGTCCTTGAGGAGTCCGTGCGGTGACTGCGCGGGAGTGGCATGGGTTAAGCGCTTCAGTGATGCGCTTCACTTAAGCGCTTAACAACGAAGCGTGTCAAGCGCATGCCCACGCTGCGGACGCGGCCCGGTAGGCTTTCCGGCATGGTCAGGCCTCAGAAGCGCACCACCCTCAGGGAGGTGGCCGAGGCCACCGGCCTCTCCACCGCCGCCGTCTCCTACGCCCTGCGCGGCAAGCACGTCTCCAAGGAGACCGAGGAACGCGTACGCAAGGCCGCGGCCGAACTCGGCTACGAGGCCGACCCCATCGCCCGAGCCCTCGCCAGCGGCCGGACCAGCATGGTCGGCGTGCTCGCCGGCGACCTCCAGGATCTGTGGCAACAGCAGCTCATGGCGGCCATCGGCCGGGAACTCCTGGCCGGCGACCGCTATGCGCTGATCCTGGACGCGGGCGGCGATCCCGACCGGGAGCTCGTCCTCGCCAAGCAGCTGCGCGATCAGCGCGTCGACGCGCTCGTGGTGTCCCCGGTGAACCCGGCGGCGGAGGCGTGGGGGGCGATCGCCGACGCACTGCCGGTCGTCGCCGTGGGCGACTCACTGAGCCGGGCGCGCACGGCCGGGCAGGTCATCTTCGACAACCGGGCCGGGATCGACGCCGTACTGGAGTACCTCCACGGTCTCGGCCACAGCCGGGTGACCGTGCTGACCCCGACCCGGCCGAGCACGCCCGACCGGCCCGCCGACGTGTATGTGCGCGAGGCGGCCGACCGGATAGGGCTGCGCGCCGAACTCGTGCCCTGCCCGCAGGAGTTGGGTGCGGCGACCGTTGTCGCACGGCGGGTCCTGGACGGGGACCGGCCTGCCACGGCCGTCTTCTGTTTCTCCGACTCCCTGGCGTACGGGGTGTACGCGGCGGCGGCGGAGGCGTCACTCGTCGTGGGGCGTGACGTCTCGGTGGTCGGCTTCGACGACCACCCGGTCTCCCGGGTCCTCACACCGCCGTTGACCACGGTGGGCTGGGGACTGACGCAGATCGCCGCGGAAGCCGCCCGCTTGACCGCTTCCGCGATCGAGGGGAAGCGGGCGCGCAGAAAGCGGATCCTGTGCGCTCCGGTGATGTGCGCGCGCGGATCCGCCGTGGCCGTCTGAAGGCCACGGAGGTGCCGCGGGCCGGCCGCCCGGCCGGTCAGCCTGTCATGGGCAGTGGTAGGTGAGCCCCGTCGAGACAGTACGGCGCACGGGTGAGAGCAGGTGCAGCTCGGCGCTCGCCTCGTAGCGGCCGTCGCCCTGGAACGTCCACAACAAGTGCAGCCGGGCCTGTTTCTGACCGCGCGTCATGTCCTCGTGCAGGACGTCCGAGAACGTGCCGTCGCTGCGGACCCAGCGGTATGTGAGTGTGCCGGGCCTGCCGTTGGTGGTGACCGTGCCCGTGATGTCGGCGGTTTCGTCGCATCCGGGGGAGGGCGACGCGGCGGAGACCGTGACGTGGTCGACGTCGAGGGACGGCGCTGCGCGGTGCCAGAGAAGAAAGGCGACGACGGCCAGCAGCACCACGGTGGGCAGCGCATGTCTGCGCCAGGTCCGGCGGCGTACCGGGACCGCCACAGGAGCCTCGGTGACCCGGCGCATGGTGTCGGCGTTCACGCCGGGGCCGAAGCGCAGCAGGGTGCCCTCGATCCGGTCGGGACGCGTCTCCCCGGTCGTGGGTTCCGTCAGCGCCACCGTCGCTGCCGTGGGTTCCGTCAGCGCCACCGTCGCTGCCGTGGCACCCGACAGCGCCACCGTCGCCGTATCCCCGGACAGGGGAAGCGTGTCGGGTGAGTCCGGCCGCTGGATCCAGTGGCTGGCCAGCGCGGTCGCGCTGTAGTCGTCGTCGGGGGAGTGGGCGCCCGGAGCGTTGGGGTGTTCGTTCATCGGAGGGTGCACCGCCGGGTCAGTAGCTGTTGAAAGGCGCCGCCGTCGGCGGAGGCCGGCTGGGTCCTGGCCTGGACACCCCAGTAGCAGCCCGCTCCCTGGAACGTGTGGTCGAGGGCGATGGTGTACTGGGTCGAACCGCTGCGCTGGTACGTGTCCGCCGCCCCGTCCTGGGCCCCGGCCTGGCCGCTGACCTCACCGGTGAACCACGCGACCGTGATGGTGACCGGTCCGGTTCCGTCGGCGGTGACGGTGGCCGTGGCCGCCGCGGTCGCCGTGCCCGTCTGCCGGAAGCCGCTGAACGTGACGGACTTGACGTTGACGCCGATGGTGGGCGACGGGGATGTCGTCGTGGGCTCGGCTGTCGTCGTGGCCGGTGCCGTCGGGGGCGCGACCGTGGCGGTCGCGGTCGCGGTAGTGGTCGCGGACGCCGAGGCGGGCGGTGGCGTGGTGGCGTCCGCGACCGAGCCGGAAGGCGTGGGCGGAGCCGAGGTGGACGACGAGGAGGACGGCGTCGGGGAGCCGGGGTCCGCCGTCGTCGTGGGGCCGCCGTTGCCGGTCGGCTGCGCGCTGGTGGTGGCGAGTGCCTGTGCCGCCCTTCGCGGTGTGCCGAAGTCCGGAGCGTGCCGGTCGATGCCGTACGTCAGGAGGAGGGCCGCGACGAGCGCGGCCCCCGACACGAGCAGTGCGCGGAGGCTCGGCTGCCAGGCTCGGAGCCAGTCGGGCGTCCCGCCGAGGATCGTGCGCGCCGTGTCCGTGGCGCGGCGCGGAACGGAGGGGGCGGAGGGAAGGAGCAGAAGGGACAGCGCCGCGAGTGCCGCGAGCCGTCCGCGGCCGCGCTCCTCCCAGTCCGGACCGTACGCGCCGCCGGCCGTGGCCTCGAGTTCCGCGACGAAGTCCTCGGCATGGGCGGGCCGTTGCTCGGGCGACTTGGCGAGGCCGCGCTGGACGAGGGAGCGCACCGGCTCGGGGACCTCGTCGGCGGGGATCGCTCCGTCCACGTGCTGGAGGGCGAGTTCGGCCAGGTTCTCGCCCGTGTAGGGCTTGCGGCCGGTCAGGCACTCGAAGAACGTCGCGGTCGCGGCGTACACGTCGGCGGCCGGCGAGGCGGGGGCGCCGGTCCACTGCTCGGGAGCCATGTACGACGGGGTGCCCGCGATGCCCGCGGTGGTGCCGTCGGTGGCGGCGATCCCGAAGTCGACGAGCTTCGACGTGCCGTCGGGGCGGACGAGGACGTTCTCCGGTTTGTAGTCGCGGTGGACCACGCCGATGCGGTGGGCGTCGGCGAGGCCGAGCAGTGAGCCCTTGAGGAGGACGAGAGCGGCTTCCGGATCGAGGGGAGCCTCCCGGGCGAGCAGGGCCCGCAGGGACACGCCGTCCACCAGCTCCATCACGATCGCCGCGCCCTCCGGCCCCTCCACGTACTCGTAGAGGCCGGCCACGTGATCACTCCGCAGCCCGCCGAGCAGCCGGGCCTCCGCCCGGAACTCCAGCACGAAGCCCGGACGGGTACGCAGCGACTCACTGAGGTATTTGACCGCGACCGGATGGCCGGTCTCCTCGTGAACGGCCAGCGCGACGCGTCCGCTCGCCCCCGAACCGAGCTCGCGGGACTCGGTGTAGCCCGGTACCGCCCATGTACTCATGCCCCAACTCTCCCCCGAGACATGGGGCACGTGAGGCATTCCGGTCCCCACGCGCTCCCAGCCGTGTGCAGTGAGACACGATTTTGGCCACTTCGGTTGCAGGTGGCCAGAGGCCGGATCGCCGGACCGCCGTCATCCTCGTCACACGGTCGGTCGTCGCCGGTCCCGGGCTGTCGTGGCGGCGCACGTTGACGTTGATCGACGAAGCGGATCCGACGTACGAGGCGCCGGCCCGGCGGGTCAACGCGCTGGGGCGCGCCTGGGGCAGGGCCATGACCTACCACCGGACCTCCATCGCGCGCAGGGTCCGCGGAACCCGTGCCCGTGAACCGGTCCCGGATCCGCTGTGCGAGGTGTTCACCCGTCGCCTGGGCCGGACCGTGGACCGCCGGGAGGTGGGCATGGACGCGGCGGCGCGCACGTCCGGCCGGGGCCGAGCCAAGGCGCCGGACGCCGGGCCGGCGGCGGACCCGCTCTGAAGCGACGACTCCGGCGACACCGCGCCGTGCGCCACCTCCCCCGCACGCCGGCCGACCAGAGCCCCTCGGCGGCGAGTTCAGGGGGTGGCGAACGAAATGATGACCCGGGCCGGTGTGCGGAAGCCGGCCGAGTCGATGGAGAAGCGCTCGATCAGGATCTCGGCGCTGGGACCGCGCCCCCTGTCCGGGCCCGGGCCCGTGGCCTGATAGCTCCAGGCAGGTCCCCTGAGCGCCGGGCCGCACAGTCCCTCGGGTCGTTCGCTGTCGCCCTCGGCGAGCCCGTACGGGCTGCCGTACCGCTCGTCGAGCAGGGGCTCCCCCTTCGGGATGATCCCCGCGCGTCGCAGGTAGTCGGGCATGAGATCGCTGAGGAACGAGACCTCGGCGACGCCCTTCCGGGTGACGTAGTGGATGTCCGAGGCGTCGGCGGGGATCGGAACGCCCCCGGCCGAGATCACGTTCGGCAGCCTGGTTTCGCTGCCGTCACATGCTCGTGTGTCCCCGAACGGATGGAACAACTCGTCCTGGAACAGCCACACGAACCCTCCCGCCACCAGCGCGAGGACGACCATCACGACGCCCGCGCACCCCAACCACCGCCGCGATCCCGAGCGTTCGCGCTCCGCGTCGCTCAACTCGTCCGGACGGTCCGCGTACGAGGCCCCGGCTGCCCCATCGGCAGACTGAGTCTCGTCCACCGCTTCCGAACCCGCACCTCCGAAACGCATGCGCTACCCCAGTTCGGCGACGTCCTCGGCACTCAGTTCGAGCGCTCCGGCGGCGAGGTTCTCCTCCAGATGGGCCAGGGAACCGGTGCCGGGGATGAGGAGGATGTTGGGTGACCGGGCCAGCAGCCAGGCCAGGGCCACCTGGGGCGTGGTCGCCCGGTGGCGGGCGGCGACGGACTCCAGGTGCTGGGCGGTGACCGGCTGGAAGCCGCCGACCGGGAAGAAGGGGACGTAGGCGATGCCTGCTTCCGCGCAGGCGTCGACGAGGGGGTCGTCATCGCGCTGGGACAGGTTGTAGAGGTTCTGGACACAGGAGATCGGCGCGATCTTGCGGGCCTCGGCGAACTCGTCGGCCGTGACGTTGGAGATGCCCAGATGCCGGATCAGGCCCTCGTCGCGCAGCGCCAGCAGGGCTTCCAGGGGTTCGGCCAAGGACGGTGTCCCGGTCTCGGCGAGATCACCCAGCCGGAGGTTCACCACGTCCATCCGGTCCAGGCCCAGCGAGCTGAGGTTCGCCTCGATTCCACGGCGCAGATTGTCGGCCGTGAGGCCCGTCTTCTCGGCCGCCGGCAGAGCGATGTCGGCGCCCTCGACCAGCGCGCCCACCTTGGTCACGATCACCAGGTCGTCCGGGTAGGGGTACAGGGCCTCCCGGATCAGTTCGTTGGCCGACACCCCGTCCCGTGCGTAGTAGTAGGAGGTGTCGATGTGGTTCACCCCGAGTTCCACGGCACGGCGCAGAATCCCCAGTGCGGTGTCCCGGTCCGGCCGGTCGCCCCGAGGCCAACCGGTCAGCTTCATCGTGCCGTATCCGATTCGTGCGACGCTCAAGTCGCCGCCGAGTGCCCATCGTTCAGTCGTCACGATCACCACCCTAGACCTACGGCGGAAGGGCGATATCGGTGACGAGGGCCTCGCTCGAACGGCTGCGCGGCCCGCGAGCCGTGCCGGTCGGGCGGTCGCGCGACCGGAATCCAGCCCCGCACAGGGCGCGCACCGCAAGGGCGTACACCACAGGGCGCACGACACACGTCGTACACCCGCACGGCGCACCCGTGCACGCCATACGTGACGCGCTCGCGTGCGTCGTTCGGGGACAAGCCGGGATGCACGGGAGACCCTGCTCCTGAGTGACCCGTCGGACCCGACACCGAGTCACCCCGTACCCCGGCCGTATCGCCGCAGCCCCGCACGAAGGAGTCCCCCATGACCGAGTCACCGTCGACCTCGGCAGCCGACGACGCGTACCGCTTCGACGATCTGCGCGCGCTGTTCATCAACTGCACCCTCAAACCGGCACCCCAGCAGAGCCACACCCAGGGGCTGGTCGACAAGAGCAGCGCGATCATGGAGGCGCAGGGAGTCACGGTCGAGGAGGTACGCGCCGTCGACCACGACATCGCGCCGGGCGTGTACCCGGACATGACCGAACACGGCTTCGCCACGGACGACTGGCCGGCCATTCAGGAGCGGGTGATGGCCGCGGACATCCTCGTCCTCGCCGGGCCGATCTGGCTCGGTGACAACAGCTCGGTCACCAAACAGGTCGTCGAACGGCTCTACAGCGGCTCCGGACTTCTCAACTCCGCCGGCCAGTACGCCTATTACGGGCGGGTCGGCGGCTGTCTGATCACCGGCAACGAGGACGGCGTGAAGCACTGCGCGATGAACCTCCTCTACAGCCTCCAGCACCTCGGCTACACCATCCCGCCGCAGGCCGACGCGGGCTGGATCGGCCCGGCGGGACCCGGTCCGTCGTATCTCGACCCGGGTTCGGGCGGCCCCGAGAACGACTTCACCAACCGCAACACCACCTTCATGACCTGGAACCTGATGCATATGGCGGCCCTGCTGAAGCGGTCCGGCGGCATCCCGGCCCACGGCAACCAGCGTTCGGAGTGGGATGCGGGCTGTCGTCCCGACGCCCCGAACCCCGACTACCGCTGACTCACAGGCTCCGCGCGGGCCAGTCCAGCAGCCGGGCACCGATGACCGCTGTCTGCAGCATGTAGCGCTGCGCGGGGTCCGCGGGGTCGGCCCCGGTGAGCTGGTGGATGCGTTCCAGGCGGTACGTCAGGGCGCGCACGCTCAAGGAGAGGTGGCGGGCCGCCGCGGCGGCGACGCAGCCGGTGTCGAAGTACGCGGTGAGGGTGTCCAGGAGTGGCTGGGCGCCGCCGCGGGCGCCGGTGAGCGGGCCGAGCGCGGCGAGGACCAGGTCGGCCATCGCCTGGCGGTCCCGGGTGAGGACGGGGTAGACAAGCAGGTCGGCGGCGTGCAGCACGGGAGCGTCCAGGCCGAGCCGCTCGGCGAGTTCGAGGGTGTTCAGCGCCTCCTCGTAGGACTGCACGACTCCGCCGGGGCCGGGCTGCGGACGGCCGATGGCCACATGCCCGCCGTCGGTCGCCGCGTGCGCCTGCTTGGCGAAGTGGGTGAGGACGTCCTCCTGTTCGCCCGGTGCGACGCACAGCATCCTGCCGTTCTTCGTGGTGAAGAGGATGTTGCGGTCGCCGAAGCGGGCGATGAGGGACTGTTCCACCCGGCGGGGCACGGGCGCCGACTCGTCGTAGGCCGTCGGGCCCTGTGCGACGGCGACGGCGTGCGCGTGGGAGAGCCGCAGCCCGAAGCGTTCCGCGCGCTCGGCGAGACGGCCCAGGTCGCTGCGCCCGTAGAGGAGGTCGTCGATGAACTCGCGGCGCGCGGCCTCCTCCTTGCGCACAGCGAGGAACTGGGCCCGCCCGTAACCCTCGGCGAACGCGTCGATGACCTGTTGGATCGCGGCGAGTGTGCAGTCGGCCGAACCGGGTGAGGCGGGCCAGGCGGCGCGGGCGGCGGAGAGGTGGGCACTGACGAGGGCGGCCAGGCCGTGACCGGCGTCGGCGGCCCGTTCGCCGAGAGCTCGCCGGGACTCGATCTCGTCCCGGGTGAGGCGCCTGCCGGTGACGGAGACATCGGCCAGTATCCGGGCATAGCCCTCCAGATACTGCTCGGGTATCTGCCGTTCCATCACATCGTCCCCCGGTTTCTTGACGGCCCGGTGACGACTTCTTAGCGGTGACCGGCACGCAGAGACTAGGCAACACTGCCGGGAACCGGCAATGCGCCTGTCACGCACCGCGATGCACGATGTCGGCAGGGGAGCACGGCGGATGGTCCTGTGCCGGACACCGGCAGAGTCGACGGTGACCGGCACAGGACCGGAAAGATGCCGGTGCTGTCCGCATCCCGCCGGTGGAGGCATCGGTCTCAGGGGGCGGGCCAGTTCCGCAGCAGGGCGTCGAGGGCGTCGAGGACACGCGACCAGCTCTCCTGCGAGTCGGGGGCGCTGTGGCTGAACCCTCCGCCCATCTCCAGGCTGACATAGCCGTGGAACACACTGCCCAGCATCCGGACCGCATGGGTCTGGTCCGGTTCCGTCAGGTCGTAGCCGCGCAGGATCGCCCGCATCATCTGCGCGTGCTTGACGCCGGCGCTTGCCGCCGCCGTCTCCGGGTCGAGCCTGAGCTGCGCGGCGGCGTAGCGGCCGGGGTGTTCCCTGGCGTAGTCGCGGTAGATGTTCGCGAAGGCGGTCAGGGCGTCCTTGCCTGCTCGCCCGGCCAGCGCGGCGGCCCCTTGGTCGGCGAGTTCGTCCAGAGCGAGCAGGGCGATCCGGGTCTTGAGGTCGTGGGAGCTCTTCAGGTGCGAGTACAGACTCGCGACCTTGACGTCGAACCGCCTGGCCAGCGCCGACACGGTCACCTGGTCGAAGCCGACCTCGTCGGCCAGCTCCGCTCCCGCCCGCGTCAGGCGCTCGGCGTTCAGTCCCGCGCGAACCATGCCCTTCCTCTCCCTCGATGTAACTGATTATGCATTTGCCTAATACTTTTAGGCAAATTACCGTGGGGTCCATGAAGCCGTTGACCGAGCAAGAGATCCGTGCCGCGTTCGTGAACTGCACCAAGGGCGAGGCGAAGCGCCTCTCCGTCCCGCGTGACCTGGCCGACCGGCCATGGGACGACCTGGACCACCTCGGCTGGCGAGACCCGCAGGCGCCCGAACGCGCGTACATCGTGGCCGAACTGCACGGCGGCCCGAAGGCCCTCCAGCTCCGCTGCCCCAGCGCCACCTCGGGCCAACTGCGGCGCAGCATGTGCTCGATGTGCGTGACGACCCACACCGGCGGTGTCTCCCTGATGGTCGCCCCCAGGGCGGGGAAGGCCGGACAGCAGGGCAACTCGGTGGGTGCCTATCTGTGCAGCGACCTGGCCTGCTCGCTGTACGTACGGGGAAAGAAGGACGCCGGCGTCGGAGGGCGGCTCCACGAGTCGCTGACCCTGGAGGAGAAGATCCAGCGGACCGTGGCGAACCTCGCGGCGTTCATCGCCAAGGTGACGGCCTGAGCGACTCTCCGGGCGTCCGGCAGCCCGAAGCGGGGGACGCGTCGGTCTGTCGGGCCCGTCGCGCGGCGCTCGGTCGCGGTGGTGAGCCAGGTCGCCGGGATGTGCGGGATCCCGGCGTCGGACCGGCTCGCCGTGTCGGCGGCGGGCCGCAGCGCGAACGCCGCGGCCGTGGCACCGGACCTCACCATGTGCTCGAAGTGGCGGAGACCACCTTCGGGCGAGGGCACATCGAGGTGTTCGGTGCGGAGCCGCGCCGGACATACAGATGGCCGTCGCGAGCGCCCCACCATTTCCGTCCACGGGATCGGAGCGGATGTCCAACTACCGTGCGACGAACCGAGGTTGACAGGGTTCAGTTGCTGTCCGCCACAGCCTCCGCCTCCGTCGGCCGGTCCGCGCTCGGCGCCGGCGCCGACGGCTCTTGAGCGCCGACGGCCGTGTAGAACACGGAACTGCCCTGCTTGGCACGGTGGGCATGGCTCTTGGCCACGAGGTTTTCGAGCGTGGTCCGGACGACGTTGGTCTGGATGCGACGGTCGGGGTGGGTCTGGCCGAGCGCCGTGGACACCTCCGCGGCGGAGCGCGGTTCCCGCTGTTCCGTGAGGTAGCGGCGGATGAGGTCGATGAGGGTGGGCTGCGTCGAGGTGGCCTCGGCCGCGGGCTTCTTGGCCGCCGACGTCCGCGCCGGCGTGTCCTTCACGGCGTCGGCCTTCCTGGTCCGCGCGCGCTTGCCGTCGGCCGACTTGCCGGGAGTCTTCTGGCGAGGCACCGAGGATGCCGCCTTCGGCTCGGGCTCGGCCTCGACGAGCGCGCCCGTGGCACCCAGCGCCTGGTGCAGGTTGGTGAGGACGGAGTGGTCGTGCCGCAGAGCGTTCAACTGCTCCTGCAGTGCGTCGATTTCCGCGCCGATGCGCTCCTGCTCCTTGGCGTTGCGCTCCAGGTCGCCGACCACCTGAGCGGTGTACTGCGATGTCAGTTCGGTGGGAGTCTTGGTGTCGGGCACGATGGAGACCTCTCTTCGATGCGCGGTCGCCACATGAACACACCGGGAAGGTGCCGGAGGGCGGGGCGTGTTCCTGTTGACCGGGCTGCATGGCTGGGCGGCCGCACTTGATGCGTATGCCCCGGCTTACAGATAGTACGGACACTGTTGGCCTGTTGTTCCGTTCGCGTGCTGGTTCGCCCCAAAGGGGAACGCGGGTTGTGGTGCCGGATTGACCCCCACAGGTGTCGTCCGCGCTCCGCACCGAGCGCACGACGCCCGTTTCAACTCATCGACGGAGCAGGCCTGGAGCGGCGCGATGTCTCGGACGGGTCGGCGGGGTGCCGACTGGGTGGGCGGCTTTCGGGTACCCGGCGAGTACGAGAGGCACGGGTGACGCAATCGGGAGCGAGGTCGGGCGATGGCGGTCAAGGCGATGGGCTGGGCGCACTCGTTCCCGGTCTCCGGAGGGGTGAGCGCCGGGCGGCGCTGGACCCGTGGGCACCTGGAGTCCCTGGCGTGGACGGCCGAGGAACCCGAGACGGTGGACGCCGTCGTGCTGACGGTGTCCGAGCTGCTCACCAACGCCCACATCCACGCCCGGAGCGACGCGTATCTCGTTCTCACCTGGGACGGCGACTGCCTGCATGTGAGTGTCCACGACGAGGACTCCACACTGCCGCTCCAGCGTGATCCGGAACCGGGCGCGGTGTCCGGCCGTGGGGTCGGCATCGTGAGGATGCTCGCCGACGAGTGGGGCATGAAGTGTCAGCGGCACGGGAAGACGGTCACGGCGTGTTTCCGCCCGGTCGGTGCCCGGCAGCACGGTGACGACGCCTGAGGCTCCCTGTCTTTCGTGGGCGGAGCGTGCGCGTGATGTCCATGTGCCGGTGCCGATGGGATTCTCATGGCCGGCGGAGCGGAACTCGGCTGACACCAACCTCACCGAGCGCGGGGCCGACTTGCTGTCGGCCCCGCGCTCGGTGCATCAAGGGGCAGCGGTTTGCGAGTGGTGTGCGGTCACCAACAGCGGCACGTTGACGAAGTTCCTCCCCGGCGCCTGGCCAGGCGACCTGAGCACCTCTCCCGCGACGCCCCTCGCGGATGCCGAGACAACGCACCGGGTGGGGCGCCGCGGGACCGAGCCGGATCGCCTCGGACAAGCGCGGCTCAGCCGTGTCGAACGGCGGAGAAGCTGTGGGTGCCCGTGCGCAGACCGGAAACCGTGATCCGGCCGTCGGTGACCCGAACGTTGCTGCCGGCCGATGCCTGGTGTCCGTTCCAGAGCACGCGCCCGCCCCCTCGAACCGTCACCTCATGACTGTCCATCGGGAACACGACCGCACCGCGGGTTCCCGCGGGCACATGAACGGTCAACGCGAAGACCCTCGCACTGTTTTCCCACTTGACCTCCAAAGGGCCCTGAGGTGTGGGCAGTTGTCCCTGGGCCCAGGCCACGCCGCCGGGATGCGGCCGTACTTCCCAGGTGGCGTATCCGGGGGATGTCGGCAGGGCGCCCAGCAGTTGATGCGTCAACGCAGGGAGAACGCCGGTGGACCAGCCGTGCGCCATGCTGGTGTAGGCACCCTCGTACAACGACCCGCCGGGACCGATACCCTCCCAGTTCGTGATGCCGGGGTCGTGGCTGTCCATCCAGCCGTAGGTGCGCCGGATCTGGTCGAGGGCGGACTCCGCCCGACCGGCCTCGAAGCGTGCCACGATCTCGGGGTACGAGGTGAAGGCGTACACACGCTGTGAGGCATCGCCGAAGATGGTGTCGTTGTCCATGAACGCGTTGCCGTAGGGCCGTTGTGTGGTCGCGTCCAGATGGGCGAGGGCCGAGGCGGCGCGTGCGCTGTCGGCGACGCCCGCGGTGATGGCGATCGCGTTGCCGTCCTGCGCGTGCCTGATCGGTCCCGTCGCGGAGTCGAGGTAGGCGCCGGCGGCCTCGTCCCACAGATGGGTGTTGATGGCGTCCTTCACCGAAGCGGCCCGCTGGGTCCAGCGCTTGGCGTCCTCCTCGCGCCCCAGCCAACGTGCCAGCACTGCCGCGTCGTTGAGGGCCTGGACATAGTTGGCGTTGTAGTAGGTGATGCGTCCGGTGCGGTCCAGGAAGGCGTAATCGCCGTATCCGCCCGTGCCGTTGAGGCCCTTGCTCAGGAGACCGGCGCTGTCGGTGACACTCGGGTACCAGGTGTCGAGCACCTTCAGCAGGTTCGGGTAGTAGCGGTTCGCGTAGGAGCGGTCTCCCGTGTAGAGCACATAGTCCCAACTGCACGTCACCCACCACAGCGGATAGTCGAACAGGGGCAGTGCGTAACCGGAGATGGAGGCGGGAGGGATCCAGCCGTCGGCACGCTGGTGGTCGGCCAGGTCGGCCAGGACGTTGCGTGCGGCGGCGGCAGCGTCGTCATGCGTCAGATAGAGGGTACGCGCGGACACCGCCAGGTCACCGACGTAGGGGTCCCTGTCGCGCTTGGCACCGTCGTGCAGCACCGACTTGCCTTCGAGCGAAGGGCTCCAGGCGTTGCGCGGGTCGACGTCGTCCTGACGGAAGGTGTCCGTGACCAGCTCATTGGTGTACGAGGCTCCGTACCAATAGCGATTGAGGTCGTCGTCGGAGCACAGGAACCATCCCCGGTAGGTGCTCGGCGTGCCCAGGTAGGCGCTGAAGTCGAGGCCGACGGAGTCGATCTCGACCGTTCCCCACGGCTGAGCCGCGGGCGCGTCCCCCGCCAGTGCGTCGAGCGTGATCCTGAGATAGCGGAAGCCGTGGAGTCCGTCCGCGTAGACCTTGTCGCCCGCCTGGAAGCCCTTGTGGTCGGTCCAGTACGCGCCCGCGGCCGGCACGGCGAACTGGTCGGTTCCCTGGCCCGCCCCGCCGGACTGGTCGGAGCGGGTGAAGTCGGAGCGGTCGGTCAGGAATTGCCGGGTCTCGGAGAACGCGAGTCGCACACCGGGGGAGTTGTCCGACGCGGAGGTGAAGCGGACGCGCGGGTATCCGACGACGACTTTGCCGAAGTCCACCGTGACACTGGGGGCCACCACCGGCGCGACGGGCTCCGGCCACACCTCGTTGACCCGGGTGAAGGCTCCGCGCGGAGTGTCCTGGACGCCCGTCACCGTGATGCGGACCCCGGTGGTGGACACCTTGGCCGCGAACGGGACGGCTCGCTGGATGACATCGTTGTCCGCGACGGTGGCGGCCGTCTGCCATGCGCCGTTCTGCAACACGTCGACGACGAAGCTTGTGGGGACGCCGTCGCTGTTGGAGATCAGCGTGATGCCCGACAGTTCCCGCGGCGCCGGAAGGGTGATGGTGAGGGTGTCGGGAAACACGCCCAGTGTGTCGTCGTTCCAGAACGTGCCGGGATCGCCGTCGATGGCGTTCTTGGCGTCGTAGGTGCGTGGCTGTCCGTCGTTGCCGTTGTTGCCCGCGTGCGCCGACGAGGCCTCGGCCGTGGTGCCGTCGGGCCAGCGTGGGGCCGGTGCGGGCCGGGGGCGCCGCAGGACGGTCCGGGGGCCGCCGGGCTGCAACAGGCCCTCGGGGCTGCCGACGTCTCCGGTGGAGGCGATGACGCGCACGGGTTGTACCGCGCGCGATGCCGGGGCCTGCACGTAGCGCTGCCAGCCCGTTCCGGAGCGGGGCGCGGTCGAGGGGGCCGCTGGGGCCGCCGCACCGGCCGATCTCTCGGCGGCGGACGCGGCCCCCGCGGCAGGGAGGCCCGCGGCGGACAGGGCCAGGGCGCCGGCCCCGGCGGCGATGACCGTTCGCCGGGGGAGACCGGACTGCGGGGCGTTCTCAGAAGGGCTGTTCGACGGCATGACGCCTCATTCCTCAACTGATTGAAACGATTCAATCGTAGTGGGCGAGGTGACGTTATCTCAGGACCTGGTCCGCGTACAGGGATTGAGCCGGGCTCTGCTGCGCGGATTGATGGTCTTCGGGCAGAGAGGGGGGCCGGCCCGCGTTCGCCGCCGAGCTGGGGTTCTGTCCGTCCGGCGGAAGACCGGTGTCGAACTCGGCCCGGCCGGCACGCTCTGGACCACCGGGCCCACCCGCAACCTCACCGCCACAATCGAACGGCTCCGTGTCGACCGTCGGCTCGAAGAGGCCCTCACCCATGGGCGCCGACCCGCTCCGCCTCACCCTCGCCTTCGGCATCGACGAAAGGACCGCTGTCCGCTACGCGGACTCGGCGCGCTTCTGGCAGACGCTGCCGAGCAGGCATCGCAGTGAAACCCCCTCGACCTGCTCAACTCGCTGACGAGACCATGGACAGATGCCGTCGACCGAACCAGCAGCCCGCGAGTTTCAGGACCGTGCCGTTCTCTGGAGCATGGGCGAGGCCCGCGCAACCGACGTCGTCACCGCTGCCTGTGACGCACTCGTTGCCGGCCTCGACAGTCCAGCCCTGCGGATCTTGGCCGCGTGCACACGCGCGGAGGCGTAATACGACGTCCCCGACCTCCTTCCCCCGGCACTCGACGAACTGGGCCTCACCTACTACTCCGTGGGCAGCGTTGCCGGACAGGAAGCCGCCGCACGAGCACTTGCCGCCCGGATGCCGGCCGGTGAGCTGACCCCACGAGAGTTGGCCTTCCGGATCCACCAGCGCTTCGGACACGAGCTGCCGTTGGCCGAACGGCTCGCTGAACTCGATGACGAGTACGACACCCTCGAATACGGCGACAGAACACCGGCGCAGGTCGACGCCGATGTCACGGCCGAAGCCCTTCGGCTTGCACAGCACCCTCGTGTTCCAACCGGACCCACGGATGCACCGACCATCTTCCGACGGTCCTGATCTTCTGGCGTTCCGACTGTTGCCCGGTCCCCACGATGTGGTGATCCAACTGGTTGGGTGGGGGAGTACGGCTGCGGCAGGACTGGGGGCCGGAAAGCCTGATCGGGGTCTGGGCGCTGCTCGAAGACGACATGATGCGGCTGCTCCGGAGGACGGCCTGGCGGCGGACTTCGAGGGCAACCGGGACGTGCGCTACACAGCGCTGGGCCAGCCGCAGGACGCCGGGGAGTTCATCACCGCTGCAAGGCAAGTTCCGCACCTCGCTGGACCGCTTCAAGCAGGCCCTGGCGACGAGCCGCAATCGCGGTGACTGAGTGCCTTGTAACCAGCGGAGCGGGTGAGTGCTCCTTGGCCGTCAGGGCAGGGTGGTTGAGCGGGCGGCGTTGGCGTAGCGGGTGGCGAGGCGGGCGAAGGCCGCGTCGAGTTCGGGTGGACCGATGACTTCGACGTCGGCGTCGAAGCGGCCGATGGTGGCTGCCAGACCGGTCCACGACCAGGAGCCGAGGGCGAGTCGGCAACGGTCCGGGCCGAGCTCTTCGACGATTCCGTCCTGGGCGAAGGGGGCGACGACGGTGGCGGGAAGGTCGAGGACGACTTCGCCTTGGCAGGGCCAGTCGGTGGTGGTGCCGTCGGAGCCGCGGAATCGGCTGGTGATGAAGGCGGACACGTCGCCTCCGGGCGGTTCACGCGGGGTGAAGCGGGGGCCGGTCGGTGTGCGCGGGTGTATGCGGTCGACGCGGAAGGTCCGCCAGTTGTCGCGGTCGAGGTCCCAGGCCAGGAGGTACCAGCGGCCGCGCCAGGCGATCAGGTGGTGGGGCTGTACCCGACGATGCTGCTGCCCGGTTGCGGCCTTCTGGTCCTGCACGTAGTCGAAACGGAGTTCCTCACGGGCGTGGATGGCGCTGCTCAGGTCCGTGAAGACCTGGGTGTCGACCTGTGGGACGTCGCCGTTCTCGGGTGGGTGGACGGCCGTGATGCGCAGCATGTCCATGCGGTGGCGAAGGCGGGACGGCATGACCTGGCGGATCATGGTGAGGGCGTGTACGGCGTCCTCGCGGGCTGGATACGCAGGCGCCGAGCAATGCCGGAGCGGCCAGGAGAAGCGTGGTCACGGCCGCTTCGGTGACGTACTGTCCGGCCACGTCGGAGAGGGAGCAGCACTCGGAGAGCGTGATGAGCTCGCAGGGCCCGTCCGGACGGCCCACCCGCCGGGCGTGGTCCTGGCCCGCCGCCTATGTTGAATTGGTGAGTGTGAGTGGCTCCAGCGTTCCACCTGAGCGTGGGGATCGTGCAGACCGGCCGGCCGGCCATCGAACCGACTACGCGGGTGCCATCTACGGATCGATCCTGGCGGCTTCCGTGGTGGCCACGGCCGGAACGGGAGGGGAGTACCCGCGGCTCCAGGCCGTCGTGCTGCTGGTGATCACCGGCCTGGTCTTCTGGGCGACCCATGTCTACGCACAGATCGCCGGGGAGCGCATGGTCGGTCAGCCCTGGTCCTGGGGGGAGATCCGCCGGATCGGTACGCACGAGTGGTCCATCGTCGAGGCAGCCACCCTTCCCGCTGCCGCTGTGGCCCTCAGCGCCGTATTCGACATGAGTGTGAGCACGGGCCTCTGGATCGCGCTGGGCATCGCGGTGGCGCAACAGGTCATGTGGGCGTGCCTCGGGGCTGCCCGCGCCGGCGCCTCCCGCGGGCTGATCGTCGCCGAGGGCTTCGTCAACCTGGCTCTCGGACTGATCATCGTGGCCGCGAAGGTCGTCCTGAAGCACTGATGGCGCGGCCCGGCTGTCGAGCGGCCGGGTGTCCAGACGCATGAACGCGCCCCGGACCCCCGGAACGCATGAACGCCCCGGACCCCGGAATGCGCGAACGCCTGCGACCCCCGGATGTGCGAACGACCCGGCCCGCGGATCGTACGAGCGCTCCGGACCCCGGATAACTCGTTAGCCTGGAGCGGAGGGGGAGGCTCGGGTGACGGCCCAGAGGAGGCCGGTATGGCCGGTATCGCTGATGTGACTTCTGAGGCCATAGGGGACGACGGGACCCGTGGTGTGCCTGGCGGACCGCGTGGCGCGGGCTCTCCGCGCTATCTGCCCATCTCCGACCACGGTCTGATCGGCGACCTGCGCAGCGCGGCTCTGGTCGGAACGGACGGCACCATCGACTGGTACTGCTGCCCGCGCTTCGACGCGCCCAGCGTCTTCGCCTCGATCCTGGACGCCGACCGCGGTGGCTGCTTCGAACTCGCCGCCGACGTCCCGGCGCGTACGAAACAGTTCTACTTTCCCGACACGAATGTGCTGATCACCCGGTTCTTCGCGGACGACGGGGTCGGTGAGATCCAGGACTTCATGCCGGTCGTCGACGACTCGCGCGAGGTCCGTCGGCACCGCCTGATCCGCCGTGTGGTGTGCGTCCGCGGAACGCTTCCCTTTCGGGCGCGGGTCGCCCCCCGCTTCGAGTACGGGACGGTCCCGCACACCGTGCGCGTGGACTCCGGCCAGGCCGTCTTCACCTCGCCCGCGCTCATCCTGGCCCTGACGTCCACCGTGCCGATCGAGGTCGCGGGACAGGACGTGTGGTCGCTGTTCAAGCTGCGCGAGGGGGAGTCCGCGGTCTTCGCCCTCGACCAGGTCGACGACGAGGTGGGCCCGCGCTTCTGCGCCGTGGCCGAGGCCGAAAGGGACTTCAACGCCACCGTGCGCTACTGGCGGCGCTGGCTGTCCCAGTCGCGCTACCGCGGTCGCTGGCGGGAGATGGTGCACCGCTCCGCCCTCACGCTGAAACTGCTCACCTACGCCCCCACCGGCGCCATCATCGCCGCGCCGACCACCAGCCTGCCCGAAAGGATCGGCGGCGAGCGCAATTGGGACTACCGCTACGTGTGGATCCGCGACGCCGCGTTCTGCGTGTACGCGATGCTGCGTCTGGGCTTCACCGACGAGGCCGAGGCCTTCATGGGATTCCTCGCCGTGCACGTCCAGAGCGACATACCCGAGCGTGTCGGCCCGGACGGCCCGCTGCAGATCATGTACGGCATCGACGGGCGCCGTGACCTGCCCGAACACGAGCTGACACACCTTGAGGGCTATCGCGGATCCGCTCCCGTACGCATCGGCAACGGCGCCGTCGGCCAGCTCCAGCTGGACATCTACGGCGCCCTCGTCGATTGCCTCTACCTCTACGACAAGTGGGGACAGCCCCTCTCCAGCGCGCACTGGGACACCGTGAGCGGGCTCGTCGACTGGGTGTGCGACAACTGGGACCAGCCCGACGAGGGAGTGTGGGAGACCCGCGGGGGGCGCAAGCCCTTCCTCTACTCCCGGCTCATGTGCTGGGTGGCCATCGAACGGGCCATGCGGCTGGCCCGGCACCGCGGCCTGCCCGCCGACGTCATCCGCTGGGGCACCGTCCGGGACACGATCTACCGGCGGATCATGAGCCAGGGCTGGTCCACCAGACGCAACGCCTTCACCCAGACCGAGAACAGCGACATCCTCGACGCGTCGCTGCTGATGATGCCGCTCGGGAAGTTCATCTCCCCGACCGACCCGAAATGGCTCGCGACCCTCGACGCCCTGGGCGAGGACCTCGTCTCCGACTCCCTGGTCTACCGCTACGACCCGCAGGCGAGCCCCGACGGCCTCAAGGGCGAGGAAGGCACCTTCTCGATCTGCTCCTTCTGGTATGTCGAGGCACTCACCCGCGCGGGCCGTCTGGACGAGGCCCGACTCGCCTTCGAGAAGATGCTCACGTACGCCAACCACCTCGGCCTCTACGCGGAGGAGATCGGCCACACCGGTGAACAGCGCGGCAACTTCCCCCAGGCCTTCACCCACCTCGCCCTGATCAGCGCCGCCTTCAACCTCGACCGCAAACTCGGCTGACCCCGTCGGGAGCGCGGCCGGATCTGTCGGGTCCGCCGCGAGAGCCGTCCGCGTGCTCAGGGCGCGGTGAACAGGCCCGGGAAGCGGGGCGCGAGCCACGGCTTGCGGCCCCGGACGAGGATGCGGCCGCGGGCGATGGGGCTCACCTGTCCTTGGCGGCCGAGCGCCATCAGGAGGAAGGTGACCGGCTCGATGGAGATGGTGCAGTCCGGCCTGGCGGGTGGCTGTGGGTCGACGGTCAGTACGCCGTCGGCCAGGGTCACGCCGAACCGGCCGCTGCCGCCCCACAACCGGATGTCGTAGCGGGCGTTCATCCCGGCCGTGCGGGCCGAATCGGTCACGCGTGGCATCGCGGTGAGCATGAACGGCAGGGTCAGCGCGACGCGGGCCCGGTCGAGCATGTGCGCCCGGCCGAGCGCGCGAGCGAGATCGTAGCCGTGGCCGAGCATGTGCGTGAGCAGGTACGACCCCAGCTCCTGTGGGCTCATCGAGCCCAGCGGAGTGACCACGGTCCCCTCCGCCGCACCCTCCTCCAACGCCTTCACACAGGCATCGGCGTGCTCGACGATCATCGCCGCCAGCGGCTCGGCCGCCCGCTCCGCGAACTCCGACAGCGACCGCTCATTGGCCTCGGCGAGGCTCTGCGGTGTGCCGTCCCCATAGGGGCGCGTCCGTCCCTCCGCGAGCTCGGCCATCAGTTCGTTGGCCAGGGCCAGATGGGCCGCCGCCTCGCCGACACTCCACTGTGCCCCGGGGATCCGGCGGTCCATGTCGGCGTCGGACCGCAGCAGCGCGGCGATCTCCTCGGCGGTCTCGCGTATCGCCGTACCCAGCCCTTCGGGCAGCGACCTCCGCACGTCCTGCCCAGCCACTGAGTCCACGTCGTTGCCTTTCCTGCCGGCCTCGCCTCCCCATCGTCTGCGGGCAGACCGTGGGGAGGCGAGACACTGTCGATCACCGGGCGTCCAGAAGACCAGGCAACGGGGGCGGCGACAAGACCCTGAACAGCGAGAACGCGCTTCCCGTGCTGGACGGCGGCGCCAAAACGGTCATGTGTTGCGTCAGTCGCATGACGGGCGGCCCTTGGCGCGCCTCCAGAGAAGCTTCACGTGTTCCGTGGCGATGGCGTGCGGGCGGCTGACGGTCACCGTGACCCGTCCACCGGTCCGGCCAGGGAGGTCGAAGGCGTGGAGCCTGCGCCTGCCGTCAAGGAAGGGGGGAAGCGGTCGGAGCGCGAGGGGTGTGCCGTTGCATGTCACCGACAGGACGGTTTCGCGGTCTGCGCCGATCACGTGGTGCTGGTCGAGGATCCCGACGGTGGCGAGGGGGACGATCGCGGGACGGGCGGAGAAGGGGGTGTTGCCGGGGGACGAGGTGCACGTCGTCGTGACGGCGCCGCCGTCCTCCGTCGCTGAACCGAAGCAGAAACGCATGTCGGCGGTCTCCCAGACGAACAGTGCCGTCCACCAGTCGACGGCGGCGGTGGACATGCCTGGCGGGCGGGGAAGGTTCCGGGCGGGCAACTGTGCCGGCGTGTGGGAGGTCGCTGCGGCGATCACCTCGTTCCGGGTGGGTGTGGCGGCCCGCGGCGAGGCGGTGCGTGTCGTCGTCCGCGTCGCCCTTGGAGTGTGTGCCTCGGCCTGGGACGACTGGCCACCGCCGGTGCACGCCGCCGCTGAGAGAAGAACGGTGCCGGCCAGCGCGAACGAACGAAGCCTGTTCATAATTCCCCCCGTTGTCCAGGCAACGTGCCCAGCGTAAGGCTGCCGCGGGTGGCAGGTCCGTGGTGAGCGACCGCGGCCGCACAAGCGATCGGGAGGCGGCGGCACTCGGCGAGTGCTGTGACGAACAAGGCCCGCGGGGGCAGGGGTTCCGGTGGACCTCAAGGCGGGGACTGTGTGCGGACCTGTTCCCCCTCACCCCTCGGTTCCTCGAATCGGGTCAGGTAGCGGTCGAACAACTCCTGGTCCACGGTGACGGAGTTGGCCCCTTCCTCGCGGTTGCGGACCTTCAGGCGACGCTCCAGCGTCGTCCGGTCGGCCTTGAGGTGGACCAGTTCCCAACGGCAGCCGTGACTCTCGACCAGTGCCTTGTAGTCGTCACGGGCGGCGCGGCTCCAGAAGCTGTAGTCCACCACCGCATCGCGCCCGGCCAGCATCAGTTCGACCAGTTCCAGCCGCTGCTCGCTGCGGACCACTTCCTTGAGCTGGTCGAACGCCGCCGCTTCCAGCACCAGGCCGGCGTCGCGCTGCCCGAGTCGTCGCCAGACCGCCTCGTCGATCGAGAGCCGGACATAGCCACGTCGCACCAGCTCCATCGCGTACGTGGTCTTGCCCGACCCCGGAAGACCACACATCAGGACAACGGTGCTCACATGTTGTGTCACGAAGCCAGGTTAGTGCGGAAGACACCTCATCCTCCGGGGCGAGAAGGGCATCGGCTGCGGCGGCACCCCACAACCCGGGAACCTTCACGGAGGGGGCGCTTACCCCTCGGGTAATCGACTCCGGTGCGCGCGGCAGGCAGGGTCGTTCGTGTACGGAGCCCGAACGGCCGGAAGGATGTCATGACCGCGTACGCCATAGCTCACCTGCGGGAAGCCGCACCGCACCCGGAGATCGCCGAGTACATCGAGCGGATCGGCGCCACCTTCGAGCCGTACGGTGGCCGCTTCCTGGTACACGCCGCGCAGCACGAGGTGATGGAGGGCAGCTGGCCCGGCCATGTCGTGGTGATCGGCTTTCCCGCCATCGCCGAGGCACGTGCCTGGTGGGACTCACCCGCGTACCGGGAGATCGCACCGCTCCGCTCGCGGCACATCGAGGGGGACATCATCCTGGTCCCGGGTGTTCCCGAGGGCTACGACCCGAGGGCCACCGCGAGGGCGATGAGGGAGGCACTGCCGGCCGCGTAGCCCGCGTGCCGGCCGGGGGAGTACGCACTGAGGGGATGGCGCCGCCCGGACCTCGGGATGACGTCATCCCCTCAGGGGGTACCGCCTGGTGGGAAGCCCGGCGGCGACGGAGCCGGACGAGGCACCTCTTGGGCACCCCGTCCGGAGCCGATCAGGTGTCAGCAGGCGCCTTCGTCCTGCCACGGACCCCAGTCAACGCCGGTCGGCGTCTCGTTCTGGGTCCACCACTTGGCCTTCCAGTTGTGGTTGTTGTAAGAAGCCTCGTTGCCGGCGGTGTAGACCGTGGTCGCATTCCAGGCCGTCTTGCAGCCGGTGCCCGGCGGCGGAGTCGGGGTCGGAGTCGGTGTGGGCGTCGGGGTGGGTGTGCCGGTGGGCGGGGTCGCGCCGGCGAACTTCACCGAATACTTCGCGAAGTCCCAGGAGTTCTGGGCCACGCTGGAGCAAGTGCCCGACGTACGGCCGCCGTTGTCGGCGGGCGAGCACTGACGGTCCCGGTTGAGGGACCAGAAGGTGAAGCGGTCCATGTTGTGACCGGTGGCGAAGTCCAGGACCGTCTGGAAGTCGGCCTGGGAGAAGTACTCGCCACTGTCGCTGCGGCCGTTCATGCCGGAGAAGCCCTCATGGGCGTACGCGGTCGCCTGGTCCCAGCCGAACGTCGACTGGAGGATGGTGTTGAAGTTGGCGAGCGCGCTGGTCTGCGACGCGGCACCGTTGAAGCCGCCGTCGAACGGCATGATGGAGAAGTTGTTCGGAGTGAAGCCCTGCGACTTCGCCTCCAGCAGCATCTGCTTGCCGAACCAGCCGGTTCCGTCCGCCGTTCCGGCCGTGGTGACGGACACGTACAGGCCGGCGTTGTTCTGCTGAAGGATCTTGGCGGCGCCGATCTCGTTCTTGATGGCGGCCGTGTTCTCGTACTCCGGCTCCTCAAGATCGAAGTCGATCGCGTGCAGGCCGTACTTGGTGATGACCTGCTGGTACGCGGCAGCGGTGGCGGCCGGGTCCGAGCAGGTCTGGCCGAGCTTGGTGCCGCCGTAGCCGCCGATGGAGATGGAGACGTCGCCGCCCTTGGCACGGATGGTGTTGATGACCGACTGCACGGCGGTGTCCGAGGAGACCGCGGCCGTCCCGCCCCAAGTGGGCGAGCATCCGCCGCCGTTGGGGGCGAGGACGAAGGCGAGCTGGAATGCCTTGAGACCGGTCGCGTCCATGATGGCGGCCGCGTCCGGCGGATCGTTGTCCAGCGGCATCAGGTAGGGGGCGGCGGCGTACCACCGGTTGCTGAGCGCGGTGGTCGCGCCCGAGGCGCTGCCCGCGACGAGTGCGGTCGTGCCGACCGCAGCCAGACTGACGGCGGCTGCCGCGCCCAGACATGCGCGAAGACGTCTCACTGTGCCTCCAGAGGGGTGGGGGAGCCCCAGCCTCCGGTCTCTGTCGAGATCACGTCAATAAGTTGGACTAGACCAAACGGGTCTTTGGACTAGACCAGACGAACTCTTTACTCGGCCGCCGTTCCCTTCTCGTCGCTTGTGGGGCGCGAGGGGACGATTCGCCCTTTGCGAGCCCCGGGCGCCCTCGCGCGATCGGGTGCCTCACTCAAGCGCGGCCCAGCTCCAATTGGCCGGACCTGGTGAGTCGTTGTCAGTACGGCAGGCCCTCCGACGCCGCGTGCAGGGCGGCGTGCAGGCATGCGGCGAGATCCTCTTCCGAGGCCTTCGCCTCGTCGGCGAAACGCACGGCGAAGTCCTCCGCCGCCGCGCGCAGTGCGCCGTTGACGGTGGCCGCGTGCACCTTCACCCGCAGATCGTCGGAGCTCCTGCCGGAACGCCGGGCGAGGAGTTGGGTGAGGACGGGCAGTGCGTCGTCGTGCGCCTGGAGCCAGACGGCGCGCAGTGCGGGCTCGGTCGGGGTCATGCGGATCAGGTCGAGCACCGCGGGGTCGGCGGACGGCAGTCTCCCGTGTCGGCAGGAATGGGTGAGGAAGTCCAGCAGGCCGGTCTCCGGCGGCCAGTGCCGGAGTTGATCCGTGGCGGCGTCAAGTCCCGCTGTGAGCAGGGGGCGTACGCAGCTTTCCTTCGTGGGGAAGTGGCGCCACAGCGTGCGGGTCGAGACGCCGACAGCCTCCGCGATCTGGTCCCCCGTGGTGCTTGTGACGCCCTGCGAGACGAACAGGCGGACGGCCTCGCGGGCTATGTCGAGACGGAGAGCCTGCTTGCGCCGTTCGCCCAGTGACGGCCTCGCGGCCGCGGCGGCCGTCGTGGCCCGGTCTGAGGGTGCCGCATCGCGCACCGTTGCCCCACCACCCCTGTCTTTCGACCGTCGGCAGCATAGCGAACCCCTCAGAAATGACGCACGCAGACATCTTGTCACTGAGTGACATCCACTCCTACTCTCCTGATGTAACTCGGGAGTAACTAGCGGGCGTCGTACGGGACTTCGGCGTCCGTTCACTGTCGAGGACAGATACAGGAACAGGACAGCGCAGGACGGCGGAGCCAAGCCACGAGCACCGGGCTCCGCCGTATACAGAACCCCCAAGGACATCCGCCTCGCCCGGCGTCGTACGACGCGTGGGCGGGCACCGCACTGCGCGCCGCCCGGCCGACGGCGCGCGGGCGGTGCCTTCGTCCTGCCCACCTCCGCGATGCGGGCGGAGGCGGCCTCGTCCTGCCCGCGTCCGTCTCCGGGCGCTGCCCTTCCCCCCACCACACCGATCTGAGACCGCCACCAGCCCCCCGTGGCGGCGTGGTCCGCACCTCAGTCAACAGCGGCGTCACGCCATTGACGCCGTCGGCCGCCCGCACGACCCCCACGTTTTGACGAAGCAGGGAGTGAGCCGCATGGAACGACCCCACAGCACCCATCAGCCGCGTCCGGCGTCCAGCCGAAGTCCCCGCGCAGAGCGGTCCTTGCCCTCCGCGCACGCCGGGCCCGCCACACCGAACCGCAGCCGTCTCCTCGCCACCGCACTCGCGGCTCTCGCCTGCCTGAGTGTCCAGGCGATCCCCGCGGCGGCCGCCGGCACGGACGACGTGGTCTCCCGAGGCGTGACCATTCCCGCGTTCTACATGCCGCCCGCAAGCCTCCCCTCGGCCAACGGCGCCCTGGTCCGCAGCGAACCCCTTCCGCTCGCGCTCAGCCTGCCCGGTCTCGACGGTCCGCTCCCCGGCACCGCGACCCGCCTGATGTACAAGTCGACCGACTCCAACGGGCAGCCCGTGGCGGTGACCGGCGCCTACATCGAGCCCTCGGCCGCCTGGCGGGGCAGCGGTCCGCGCCCCCTGGTGGCCGTGGCCCCCGGCACCATGGGCCAGGGCGACCAGTGCGCCGCCTCCATGGGCCTTCAGCACCCGATCACCCTGAACGGCGAGACGGTGTCGGTCGGTTACGAGGATCTCGCGATCTACCGGCTCCTGGCCTCCGGCACGGCGGTCGTCGTCACCGACTACGTCGGGCTGGGCGCGACCGACCGGCTCCACACGTACGTCAACCGCCTCGACGGCGGCCACGCGCTCCTTGACGCCGTCCGCGCGGCACGCGCGCTGACCGGGGCATCGATCACCTCCGCCTCACCCGTCGGCCTCTTCGGCTACAGCCAGGGCGGCGGCGCCAGCGCGTCGGCGGCCGAACTCCAGCCCTCCTACGCCCCGGACATCACGCTGGCCGGCACCTACTCCGGAGCCCCGCCCGCCAACCTCACCGAGGTGATCAAGGGTATCGACGGCAGCGCCCTCGCCGGTGCCCTGGGCTGGTCGCTCAACGGATTCCTGCAGTCCGACCCCGCCCTGCGGGCCGTCGCCGACGCGCACCTCAACGCCGCCGGGAAGGCCGCGCTGAACGAACTGTCCACGATGTGCGTCGGTGACGCGATCCTCGGATACGCGTTCAAGAAGAGCACGTCCTGGACGACGAACGGCGAGTCCGTCAGCGACCTCGTCGAGAGCACACCGGCGCTCCGGGCCACGCTCGACAACCAGCGCATCGGCAACCTGGAGCCGACCAGTCCGGTACGCCTGGCCACCGGCATCCAGGACGACATCGTCCCGCACGCCCAGGCCCGTCAACTCGCCGTCGACTGGTGCCGCAAGGGCGCGAACATCACCTACGACGCCATCAACCTGCCGAACCTCGGCGACGGACTGCTCACCAACCATGTCGCGCCCCTCATCACCGATCAGGGCGACGCCATCTCCTGGCTGACCGACCGCCTCTCGGGCCGGCGTGCCACCTCCAACTGCTGGACGATGCCCTTGCAGCCCTGATCCACGTGGTGCGGGCTCCGGCGCGGATCCTCGGCGCCGGGGCCCGCGGGACGCTGAAGAACAGCGGACGCCAGGGCCCGCAATTCCGGTGCGTCGGAGCCGGACCATCCGCATCGTGCGGTGTCCACGGGGTGGTGCCGGCCCTGTCGTGACGCGAGGATGCTCCTTCGCGTGGTGCCCGCCGCCGCGGACGGTGTCCGGAGCGGTCCTCGCGGACCCCGTACGGGGAGGGCGACGGCGCCCGCACGCCGAGGAGCGAGGGAGGCCCCCCGATGGGTTCACACGCGGCGCCCGGCCGACGCGGGCGTGCTCTGCTGATGCCTCTCGCTCTCGCCCTCCTGGCCGGCGCCCTGTTCTGGGTACCCCGTGCCGACGGAGCACCGCGCCCGGCGGACGCCTGCCACAACGCGAGTACCGTCCTGCCCCGCGGTGACTGCGGGCCGTTCTGGCAGGTCCTCGCGGAGGACTTCAACGGCGACCGGGTACCGCTGGGTTCGTTCAGCGACTGCGACCACGCCGTCGACACGTCCGGCGCGTACTGCGGTGGGCTGAGCGGCAAGTACCGCGACAACTGGTGGGCGTATCCCACCGGTTGGCGGGACACGGCGAACGACCGGGGCCGGGACGTCGTGGGCGAGTACCACCCCGAGGACACGGTGAGCGTGGGTCCCGGTGAGAACGGCGACGGGATGATGCACATCCGGATGTGGCGCCCCGAGGACGGAGGCCCCGTGCACGCTGCGGCGCTCGTACCGCGTGCCGTGATGCAGATGGCGTACGGCAAGTACAGCGCTCGTATCAAAGTGACGAAGCCGGCCCCCGGATACAAGTCCGCATGGCTGCACTACGGCGGTGGCTGCGAAATGGACCACCCCGAAGGAGAGTGGACCGGCACCATCACCGCGTTCCACCATCCGTGCGGAGGGGGCGAACAGGGCTACTTCCCGAGCAACGACGACTGGACCCAGTGGCACACCGTCTCCACGGAATGGACCCCCGGGCGGGTGCGCTTCTTCGTCGACGGCCGTCAGACCGGTGAGGACACCCGCCGGGTTCCCTCGATACCCCTTTCCTGGGTGCTGCAGAACGAGAGCGCACTCGAAGGCCCCGGCGCGGCACCGGGCAGCAGCGCCGAACTCGATGTCACCTGGGTGGCCGCCTACGCCTACGGGTGGAAGTGACCGGCCGCGCGGGTACGGCCGTAGAAGAGGCTTTCCCGGAAAGCGCCGCACACCGCGTCGAGGTCGTCCGACCGCGTGTGTCCGATCCGAAAGACAAGCGGCCGTAATCGCTCAATGGGCGCCTATTAGAGGCAAAGCAGCTTGAATCGGCCTGGATATTCCTAGGCTCGCCTCCTGTTTCTCAGCATCCGGGAGGCCCCGCGTGCCGCAACCCCATCGGACGAACGAGCATGATCTCGTCCTTCCCAGCGGTTTCGACGACATCGTCCGAGTGATCGACCGCTATGTCGTCGACCGCCGAGCCGGCATCCCGCCCAGGCGGCGGAGCTCAAGACACAGGCTGCCCGCCCTGTTGCTCACCCGCGAGCCGGCGGCCGACACGACCGCGGACGGCACCACCGCGGCCGCTCTCGCGGCGGCCGACACCGCGCGGGGCGAGCCGGATCCGGCGCTCTCGGCGTTGGTGCACGTCTACCACCACCGCCTGGTACGCCTCAGCACCGGTGAGACCGGCCACCTGGCCAGCCTCGCGCCGCACGCGCTGGTCGACGAGGAAGTGCTCGCGTGCGACCACCCCGGGGAGGACGCCGAGGGGCAGGACGGCCCCCACGTACGGCTGCTGGACAGGGTGGCCAGGCAGTTGCGCGTCACCATGCCGGACGGTTCCGGCACCTTGCGGCTGACCGAGTTCGACGCCTGTCTGTCGGTGCTGCGTGCCGTCGTCGTCCCGGGGGACGTGACGGACGAACGCCGGGCACTGCGCGACCGGATCTACGACAAGTACGCCTGGAAGTTCGGGTTCGCCTCCGAGGTCACGGCCCTCGGCGACGAACTCGGCGCCAAGCAGTGGTCGGCCATCACGAAGCTGGTGACCACACCGCTGGCCTGGCTGTGGCGGTGGTCGTACGGCGTACGGATCGACCGCGGTGCCCGCTTCCGGTGGGTCGGCGGGATGCTGGACGAGCCGGGGCGCAGCTTCCTGAACGCCGCGATGTCCCTGCGCGACGCCCACCTGCGTTCCCGGGCCCAGGACAGGGCCGATCAGGGAGCCCCGGCCGACGCGGGCGCACCGGGGGCTTCGGCCAGGTCCGCGGTGCCCGCCGTGTCGGCCCGTGACGAGGCGGTGGTCCGCCAGGTCCTGCTGACCGCGCTCATCCATGACCTGGCGCGGGCGGCGCACCCGCCGGTGTGGAGCGTGCGCAGGCCGCGGCGGCGATGGCCGTTCGTCCTGCTGCTCCCGACGGTCGGCGGCGACGATTCCCCGAGCCGTAAACTCCTGAACTCCTTCGCCGCCGTCTCCGAGGACGTCGGGACCTGCCCGCTGCTCGTCCTCGGCGCCGCCACGGCGGACATCCCGCCGTACGCCGTCGGCCTGCCCAGGCCCGGCATCCCGGGCCAGGGCGTCCGGCAGAGCGCTCACCGCACGACGGCTCAGGCGGTGGCGTCGCTGCTCGCGGCGGGCGCTTCCGGACAGCCGGTCGAAGCGGTACGTGTGGTGCCGTTGTCACGCGTGCCCGACAACGGGACGAGTGCCGAACGGCCGGCCGTGCAACGGACCGTGCGCTCCCGCGAGCGGCGCGCGGGTGACTGGCTGCGTCCCGGAGTGGCCGCCGTGGCCGTGCTGGCGGTGGTCGCCGCCGGACTGTTCCAGGCGGTGAGGGCCGGCGAGCCGCACTCCCGCACCGAAACCCGCGCTGTACCCCGCGCCACCGACACCTGGTGTCCGCGGGTCGGTACGGGCGAACGCGTCGGGATCACCGACGGCAGCGACACCTGCGAGCTCGCCCATGGCCTGTACGCGCCCGAACTGCGAGCACTCGAAGCCCGGCTGGGCCGCCAGAACGCGGACGTCGACCGGACCAAGCCCTATCGCACCCTGGTCTTCTTCGCTCCGCTGAGCGTCGGCTCCACCTCCCGCCGAACGGTGCCCACGGGCTTCCAGATGCTGCGCGGCGCGCTGCTCGCCCAGAAGGAGGTGAACGACCTCAACCTCAAGTCACAGATGCCGATCCGGCTGCTCGTCGCGAACGCGGGCGAATACTTCGCGTTCGGATCGCACGGAGGACTCAACACGAAGAACCACACCGGTGTGGATGTGGCCCATATGATCGTCGACCGTATCCACCGAGACCACATCGCCGGCGTCATCGGCCTCACACAGAGCCGTCCGGAGTCCCTCCAGGCCGCCATCGAACTCGACGCCCAGGGCGTCACGGTCCTCGGCACCGGAGTCTCGGGCCAGCCCATGGTCGAGGGCGACTCCCCGGTGTCGTACTTCCAGCTCTCGGCGCCGGACGCGCGGGTCGCGCGGATCATGGCGTCCTTCGCCCGGCGCTCACCCCGGCTGGCGGCCCTGACCAAGGTGGCTCCGGGGCACACCGCGCCCGCGGCCGTCCTGGTCTTCGACCCGCACGACACGTACTTCAGCGCGGATCTGAAGAAGCGGTTCACCGACGCCTACGGTTCGGCGGGGCCGGTCTACCCCGTGCCGTACGGCGAATCGGGCAACGACAGCCAGACGCCCTCCGTTGCGGCGGGTATCTGCGCGCTGATCCGCAGGACCGACGGTTTCGTCCTCTACGCGGGCCGGTCCAGCGTCATGTACGACCTGTTCTACTACCTCCAGAGCGACAAGCAGTGCCGTACGCACCAGGGCCGCGTCGCCGTGCTGGCCGAGAGCGCCGCTCCCAATCTCGTGCTGCACCCGGAACTGATGGCGCGGGAGTACGGCTCGCTCAGCCTCTTCTACAACCAGTTCAGCCTGCCCGACGCCAAGGGACCCTTCGCCACGAACTTCCGGAATTCCTACGAGGTTTCCTCCGACAGTGACGCCGCCGCCGGCTACGACGCGGTGAAGGTCTTCTTCCAGGTGATGAACGAAATCTCGGTCACCGACCCGCAGTTCACCCCCAGTGCCGTCGTCACGTTCCTCCAGTCGACCGGAGTCACCGACTTCGTCGGCGAGTCGGGGATCATGACCTTCGGCAAGGGACACAAGTATCCGGTGAACAAGGAAGTCGACATTCGGGAGATCACCGAGGACGGCACCAGGATCACCGACCTGACGTGCGGAGCGGTGGCCGCGAAAGCGGCCCCTGTGACGCGCTGGGGGCCCTCCGGCAACTTCCTCTGTCCGGAGGACGACTGAGAACGGCCTCGCGTCACGCGTCCGAGCACGGCGGCTCGGACGCGTGACCAAGGTCGGCCGCCGCGCACCGGCTTCCCTGCCCGGTGCACCTCCTCGCCTCGCGCCGGACCGTCGGACTCCGCTTCTCTGCGGGGGAGTTGAGGCAGCGAAACTCCTGCGACCTGAGGCAACCCCTCGGCTTTGCCTGCCGTCCTCGTGGGACGGGGGAGCGCTTCGGGACCAACGGGGCGACGGGGGCGAATGCCGACCAGAGGAGAAGAACCTTGTTCCGAGTCCGGCGAATAGGGGTTGTCGCTGCGGTGTTACTCGCAGCGGTCGCAGGATCGCCAGGATCGACCCAGGCACAGCAGAACACGAACGGCTCCGCACAGTCCGCGGGACGCGCACCGCTCGCGGACGCCGACGGCGGACTTCCCGCCGGGTGGAGCGTCACCGGCGAGGGAACGGCGCGCCAGTTGGTCTGGCGCTCGGACACTCCGGTGCCGATCAGTGATTCAGGCGTCGCGTTCTATGCCGGCGACCGGTTCCTCGGCCGGCCCGTCGGCGCGCAGAACGGCCGCACCTTCCGGCTCGCGCTGGGCGCGGCACAGCTCGGGAAACCGTCGGACCTCCAGGCACGGACGGGCGAACGGCGCCTGGACGCGCCGGGCGCCCAGCAGAACCGGCCCGCCGGACAACGGCCCGGACTCGCGGCCCAGCCCTCGACCCGGCTTCCCGCCAACGCGGTTGACCCCGGTAGGCCGGGCACCTACCGGACAGTCACCGGCGACTACGCGCTCGCCTCGATCCGTCTGCCCGGCTTTGCCCAGCCCGTGGAGATGCGCGCGGTGGTGGTCGCTCCCACGAACGCCCCGGGACACCGTCCGCTGGCCCTGTTCCTGCACGGCCGGCACGCCACCTGCTACACCGGCCACGGCAACGAGGCCGGCGGTGAATGGCCCTGCCCCGCGGGCGCGAAGCCGATCCCGAGCTATCGGGGCTACCTCGCCGACCAGAAATTGCTGGCCTCGCAGGGATATGTGACTGTTTCCATCGCCGCCAACGGCATCAACGGACAGGACTCCGCCGCAGAGGACGGCGGCGCACAGGCTCGATCGTCCCTGGTGCGACAGCACTTGGCCCGCTGGGCGGACTGGGCGGCACGCCCGGCCTCGGCGCCCGCGATCGTACGACGGGCGGCCGCCGCCGACCTGTCACGCGTCCTGCTGGTCGGCCACTCGCGCGGCGGCGAGGGCGTGAACCGGGCCGCGATGGACAGCCTCTACCCCGCTCCGGCCGACCGGGACGGCTACCGCGGGCCGGTGCGCTGGCACATCCGTGGCACCGTACTGATCGGCCCCACCATCTTCGGCCAGAACCCGGCACCCGACGTACCGTCGGCGACGATCCTGCCCGGCTGCGACGGCGATGTGTCCGACCTCCAGGGCGAGATGTACGTGGACGCGACACGCGGTGTCAGCCGTGGCGCCGCCCTGCACAGCGCCGTCTACATGGTCGGCGCCGACCACAACTTCTTCAACAGCGAGTGGACACCGGGCCAGGCCCAGGCACCCGCTGAGGACGACTTCTGGAGCGGGGACCAGCCGGACCGGGTGTGCTCGCCGGGTACCGCGACGAGATTGACGGCCCGTCAGCAGCAGACCGCCGGCGCGACCTACATCGCCGCCGCCGCGCGGCTGTTCGTCGCCGGTGACGACCGCGTACGGCCGCTGCTCGACGGTTCGGGCCGCCGCGCGCCCTCCGCCGACCCCGCGCGGGTTCTCACCCACGCGGTCGGCGCACACCGCACTCCGGCGTTCCTTCCTGACGGACCGGTCTCCGTCGAAGGCGGCCGGCTGTGCCAGGAGGTGGACGAGAACGAGTCCGCGGCCTGCCTCGGCTCCGGCACGAACGGCGTCTCGCCGCACTTCGCCCGGTGGGAGACCTCCAAGGAGCCGGGCCGGCGCGCCGTGGCGCTGCGGTGGACAGCCGCAGGCCCCCCGGTCCGGGTCCGCTCGGCGAGGCCGGTCTCGATCTCCGGCTCCCAATCTCTGGCCATGCGTCTGATCGTTCCGCCGAACACCAGGGACACCCGGCTCGACGTCGCCCTGACCGACACCTCCGGCCACCGGGCGGTCCTGGGGCGAGTCCACCTCGACGGCCTCCCCGGAACCGGCCGCACCGCCTCCCACTGGGCCCAGGAGGTCCGGCTGCCCCTGACAGCCGCCACCCGAGCGGGAGTCGACCTGCACAAGGTGGCGACCCTTCAGATCGTCCCGCGCACCCGGTCCGGGCAGGCGTGGCTCATCGACTCATGGGGATGGCGCGCGGGAACCCCCGCCGCGCGGGCCGCGGGCCTGGCGCGCGTCGACATCGGCCGGCTGGCCGTCAAGGAGGGCGACACGGGCGTCCGGACCTACCACGTGCCGGTGAAGGTCTCAGGGCACGGGAGCGGCACGGTCCGTCTGTTCGTCGCCGATCCGGAAACGGGCCGGACTATCTCGCGTGAGGTGGCCGTGCGACCAGGCGGCCGGAGTCCTGATGTGAAGGTGGAGGTCCGGGGCGACACACGCTTCGGCTACGACGTGTCGCACGACGTCTTCGTGAAGGCGGTCCACGGCACAGTGATCGGCGCACACCGAGGCGGTGTCACCGCCCTGAACGACGATCCGGCGCCCACCCTCAAGGTGACCCCGGCCGCCGCCCGCGCCGCCGAGGGCCGGAGCCTGACCTGGCGGGTGTCCCTCTCCACCGCGGCCGACGTGGACATCTCGGCCGACATCGCCGTCCTGCCGGTCACCGGCGGCGCCGAACTGTCCACCACCGACGTCGATCCCCAATGGCTGCGGGAGAACTCCGGCAAGGAACCGCTGCCGTCACGGCCGCTGTCCCAGGTGAGCGGGCTCCTCCTCTTCGCCGATGTCCCGCCCGGCCGGACGAGCGCCGAGATCACCATCCCCACCATCGCGGACACCGTGACCGAGCCCGAGGAGACGGTACGGCTGCGCCTGACCGTCTACGACGGGAGCGGTACGGCGCACGACGGGCCGGAGTTCACCGGCACGGTGTACGACCCCGCGTAGCTCGGCGCCGACCCGCGCGCCGACCGGACCCGGACCATCGACCCGGGCCTCCGGCCGGCGCGCGGGACCGGCGTCCACGGCGTCGACGTACGAACGCCTACTATGCGCCGAGTGTCATCACATCGAGAAGAAGAACCGGGTCGACCAGGCCCTCTTCATCTGCCAGAAGTGCGGGGTCGTTGCCCACGCCGACCGGAATGCTTCTCACAACATCGCCGCTCGCGGTGAGGCTGTATGGATAGCGGGGCGTGAGTCACGCGTCCCGGCACCTTCCTAGGTGTCTGGACGGAGGAGGCCACACCACAACCAGTGGTGCCCTACCTCCAAGCCCGGTCGTTTACGGCCGGGTCAAGTTGACCGCGTAGCCGCCGGTGTGGACGCGCAGCAGAACGAAGCCACCCGGGTAGTCCTTCGCCGCGCCGACCTCCTGCAGAGTGACATGCCCGGCCCGCGGAAGGACGGTGCGTTTGTTGCGGTGGGTGTGCCCCGCGTGGTGCAGGAAGACGCCGGGGGCCATGGCGTAGGCGTCGACGATGCTCCGGGCCTGGCGACGGTTGAGCCGCTGCCCGCTCGTCACGGGGAAGGCCGAGTGGCGGACCGTCAGCGGATGATGCCCGAAGACCACGGTGGGCCGCTCCCGGTCCTCCTTCAACTGCCTGCGAAACCAATACAGTTGTTCTGGCGAGAGCCCTCCGGCGTCGCCGCCGTTGCCGCGCTTGTCATAGGTGTCGAGGCCGACGATCCGCAACCCGCCGAGGTCACGGGTGAAGTACGCGGGACCGTCGCCGCCGAAGAAGCCGTCCCGGAAGCTGTCCCCCGACTCTCCGGGGCTACGGTCCCGGGGCCGGTCGTGGTTTCCCCGTACGACGAAGTAGTCCTGCCCGTGCTCGCCGAAGCCGTCCAGGATCCGTCTGGCCTCCAGCAGGTCCCGCGGCGCGCCCCCGGCGGATATGTCGCCCGCGGCCAGCAGCCGGTCCGCGCCTCGCCGGCGGGCCTCGTCGACCAGGGCCCGGGCCATGATCGCCGGATACGGGGCGAGGCCGTGCTCCTGCGAGATGCCGCGCAGCAACGGAACCCCGGCCATCAGACCGGCGGTGGTCTCCCCGAGGTGCAGGTCGTTGCACAGCGCGATCGACATCACATGGCGGCCCGGTGGCGGCTCCGGTGTGGTGAAGCAGTACGGGCCGCCGTGCGAGCCCAGCCCGTACGGGGAGGTTCCCACCGCGTTGCCGCGCACCAGGTGCAGGGGTGTGGGCGTCGCCGCCGAACCCCGTGAGTGCGCCCGGTAGTAGTAGGTCTGGCCGGGTTCCAGATCCGTCAACTCCACTGTGTGGTGGGCGGTCCGGCGGCCTCCGGAGGCGGTGCGGTTCAGCCGGGCGGGATGGGTCCCGTAGACGACTTCGCCCTCGGTCACGACCGGGAGCATCCGACGTTGCCCGTTGTCGGTGGCGGACGTTCCGGTGAACCAGGTGATGACGGCGCGGTCCTCGAGGAGAGTGACCAGCTCCAGATGTACGGCGGACACGGCGTCGGGTGAGCGGGGAGTGCGTGCGGGTGCCGTACGGCGCGGGGCGACGGCGGGAAAGCGTGGGCGCTGAATGCCGGTTGGGTGCCCAAGGGCGGTGAACGGCGACGGTGCCGTTGGGGGCCGGAACTTGAAGTGACGCCGTGGGAATGATGTCGCGTCCGGGCTTGTGGGGGACCGGAGGAACACCTCCGCGTCGGCGCCCCGGCGCGGAGGTCTGACGCGAGGGCGGCCCCTGAGTGCTCAGAACTCCTCGTGTGTCGTGGGGTCACCGCCGAGGCGCCGTCGCGGATGGTCGGCGACGGCCGTCATCTCGGCCGGAGTCAGCTCGAAGTCGAAGATGTCGAGGTTCTCCCGCTGCCGTCCGGCGTCGGCGGACTTGGGAATGGGGACCGCGCCGAGCTGCGTGTGCCAGCGCAGTACGACCTGACCGGGCGTCACGTCGTGCGCCTCGGCGATCTTTCCGAGCTCCGGATCGTCGAGCAGGCTGCTGCCACGGCCCAGGGGGCTCCAGCTCTCCGTGACGATGCCTTTGTCGGCGTGGAAGGCGCGCAACTCGTCCTGGGGAAAGTAGGGATGGAGCTCGATCTGGTTCACCGAAGGCAGCACCCCGGTCTCCGCCTCCAGCCGGGTGAGATGTTCGGCCGTGAAGTTCGAGACGCCGATCGAACGCACCAGGCCCCTGGCGCGGAGCTCGATCATCGCCTTCCAGGATTCCACGTACTTGTCCACGCGTGGCAGCGGCCAGTGAATGAGGTAGAGATCGACGTAGGAGAGTCCCAGGCGGTTGCGGGACTCTTCGAAGGAGGCGAGGGTCTCGTCGTAACCGTGGTGCCTGCCCGGCAGTTTGGTGGTGACGACGATCTCCTCGCGAGGGACGTCGGCGCGGGCGACGCCTCGTCCGGTGCCGGTCTCGTTGCGGTAGTTGGTCGCCGTGTCGACGAGTCGATAGCCCATGCCGAGCGCCTGGCTGACGGCCTCCTCGGCCTGCGCGTCGTCCATCGGCCAGGTGCCCAGGCCGACAGCCGGGATCTTCGTACCGTCATGGGCCGTGTGAGCCGGGATGCTGATCACGGGAGAGCCTTTCCGAGTCGCGATGGATACGGTCCCATCGTGCACGGCCGCCGCCGTCGTGGCGACGTGGGCGCGCCCCTGTCGACAGGGGCCGGCCCGGCGGACACCCGCCCCACCCGCGGAGCGCCGGATTTCCGTCCGAAGGCCCGCCACCAGAGGTGGCGGGCCTTCGTCCTGGTCGGCCGGCAGCCGACTCGCCGGTGCACCGGCCCGCTTGGCGGGCGGGCCGGTGCACCAGGGTCACGCGGTGTGCAGTGTGAGTCCGTAGCGGCTCAGGATCTCGTTCACGGGCTGGTACCAGGTCTCGCCTCCGCTGGTGCAGTTGCCCCAGCCACCCGAGGTGACGCCCTGCGCCTGGTCACCACTGATGAACGAGCCGCCGGAGTCGCCGGGCTCGGCGCAGACACTGGTCTTGGTCATCTGGTGCACCGCGCCCTGGCTGTAGTTGACGGTCTCGTTCTTCGCGAGGACGTTGCCGCAGTGCCAGTGTGAGGTCGATCCGGAGCGGCAGATCGACGCTCCGATGGGGGCTTCGCCCGAGCCTCGGACGAGCTGGTCGGACACGGTGCCCCAGCCGAGGACGACGGGAACGGTCCACCAGCCGCTGCCCACGTTGACCCAGGCGTAGTCGTTGTCGGGGAACGAGGAACCCTGGAAGTTGCCGATGTAGCTGTGGTCCCAGCCGCTGACGCCGGCGCCCGGCTGGGCGCAGTGCCCCGCGGTGACGAAGCCGCCGTAGACCGAGAAGCCTATGGAACAGCGGACGTTGCCCGTGTAGTACGGGTCTCCGCCCACCGTGCCGGCCGCGAACGTCGTCGGTGCCTTGTCGGTCTGCCGCACGGTGACGGGACCGGATGTGCGGGCCCGGGCGACGAAAGCCCGGACATCGTTGTCATTCTTGTGCGCGGCGACCACATTGACGACGACCGAGCTGGCCTTGGGGTCGACGTGCCAACTGCCCACGCCGGCCGGTGCGCCGAGCGCGTCGATGCGTGCCATGGTGGCGTCGAGCTGCCGCTGGCTGTGTTTGACGAGGGTGACCCGGGCGCCGGTCGCCTCCACGGCTTCGCGTGAGGCGGCCTTGGTGAGGGCCACGACGAGCCGGCCGCTCTTGGCGTCGAACCAGGAGCCTCCGTACGAGGTGCCGGCCGCGCGCCGGGCACTGTGCTCGACGCCGCGTGCCGCTGTCTCGTCGGCGAGCCTCGCGGTCGCCTGCTGCTCGGTGAGTCCGAGGTCGTGCTGCATGGCCGAGATCAGTGCGGAGGAGGCGGGTGCCCGGGTCGCTGTGGCGTTGAGGGGGGCTTCGTCGGCCGCGGCCTGGGTGAGCCCGAGCGTCGCGGCGCTGACGAGCAGGCCGGCGGACAAGGCGATACGCAGAACTGTGGTGCGTCTCAAGGGAGTTGCCTTTCGTCGATCCGATGGTCGGTGAGTGGGGCGAAGGGCAGGAGAGAGCGCTCTCAGAGTTGCGTGAACGAGGGTAGTGGGTGTCCGTAAGTAGGTCCATACCAATGCACCGGCCGCCCGCTCGGCCTGTTGTCCGAGGGCGTGGGGGTCCTACCGGCTAGAGGTTGGGAGTACGGAGACTTTTCCGGGGGTGGACGCGGACGTGGGGCGGCGGGACTTAATCGCTGCCGGGTCCGCTTCCGTATGGCCTCGTCGGTGAACCCTGGATCGACTTTTGGTGTCACATTCGGTCAACGCCCGTTGGTACTTCGACCGGTTCTCCGTGATCTTGAGGCCGAGGGTGAACAGCGTCTGATCACTGTCGTGTTGGCAGTAGGCTCAACCTGCTGCGGCGCCCCGGTGATCACTCCTGCTCGGTAGGGCATTGACCCGTGGCGATCGACGAGATCCCAACGGCGTGAGGATGAAGCACAAGTGCTGATAGCGGGGCGGTATCGGCTGCACACCACTCTCGGGCGGGGCGCGATGGGGGAGGTGTGGCGGGCCTACGACGAGATGATCGGCCGGTCCGTGGCCGTCAAGCTGCTTCTCTCCCAGGACGCCGACCCGACCGCCGCGGCCCGCTTCCGTCTGGAGGCCCAGACCGCGGGCCTGCTGAACCATCCTCATGTGGTGGGCGTCCTGGACTTCGGGTCGTACGAGAACCGGCTGTTCCTGGTGATGGAGCTGGTCGAGGGCGACAGTCTCGCCCGTGTCCTCGCCGGCGCCGGGACGCTTCCCGCCGAGCGCGTCGCGCGGATCGCGGCACAGGCTGCCGCGGGGCTCGCCGCCGCCCATCAACAAGGCATCGTGCACCGGGACATCAAGCCCGGCAATCTGCTGCTGGACGCCGAGGGGAATGTCAAGATCGGCGACTTCGGGATCGCCCGCTTCCTGGACGATCCGGCGGGCGGCCTGACCGCGACGGGACAGATCGTCGGCACCAGCCTGTACCTGGCTCCCGAGCGGGCTCTGGGCAAGACCGCCGGACCGCCGTCCGACATGTACTCCCTCGGCTGTGTCCTGTACCAACTCGTCACCGGCCGACCGCCGTTCCAGGCCGGCAGCCCCGTCGCGGTCCTCCATCACCACCTCGACACCGCCCCCACGCCGCCCCGGGAGCTCGGTGCCGACGTTCCGCCCGCGTTCGAGAACTACCTGCTCGGCCTTCTCGCCAAGCAGCCCGACGACCGGCCCACCGCCCTTCAGGCAGCCGCCTGGTACGGCGCGGGCGCCTGGCAGGGGCGTCCCGAGCCGCTGCCGGCAGCGATGCCGGAGCCGTGGCGCCACCGGCAGGACCGGCAGGACCTCAGGGCCGCCGGCCCCGCGACCACGTACGCCCTGCCGTCGATGGCGAGGGACACCGCGGGTGGCCACCGGTCGCGCAGACGCCCGCGCCCGGGAGTCGGTGAGCTCCTCACTGATCGGCGAAGAGCCGTGGGCGCGGCCGCCGGCGCGCTGGTCTTCCTCCTGGCGGTGCTCGTGGGCGTGGCGTGGTTCTCGCCCGACAGCAGCTCCGCGCAGACCCCGCAGCCCGGTTCGACCGGCGCGGTGACCCCGTCCTCTCCCGCAGTCACTGCACCGGGCGGTTCTCCCACGGGCTCGTGACCGGCCGGACGGAGGCCGATGACGGCGGGGACGGGCCGGAGTTCGGCCAGGATCCGGGCCCGCGAGTCGGTCGCGACGGCCCGCAACGGGCGCCGCGAGCCGGCCGGCCGTCGACGCGTACGGGGTCGAGCCCGGCATCGAATCGGACACGCGGGCCACACGTACCGGATCTTCGCGGTATCCCTTCATGGGGGCCTTCGGGGTGGCATACGGTGAGGGCGTCAGCGAACGGTGCGGTTGTGACAACTCCCTTAGGTTTGTGGGTAGTTCGCCAATCTGGCACAGGTGAGACGTGGCGCTTTCGTGCCACCTCGCACTGTTCCCACCGCAGGTCCGGGGCCGATAGAAAGCGCTCCATGATCTCCCGCATACCCCCCAGCCGGAGCAGCCGCAGGGCGCTCGCGGCAGCGGTCGGTTCCCTCGCAGTTCTGACATCTCTGGCGTGGCCGCCCGGCCTCGCCGTGGCAGACGCGTCATCAGAAACGGACGCGACCCGGCCCGTTGCCCCCTCGGGCACCGGGCAACAAACCGTCACTCTCCTCACCGGTGACGTCGTGCGCGTCAGCGACCTCGGCAGCGCTCGGCAGACCGCCGACGTGACCCGCCCGCCCGGCGCCCTCGGCGGCGTGCGCACCGAGACCGTCGGCGGCGACCTCTACGTCTATCCGGACGAAGCACTGCCCTACCTGGCCGCGAACCGGCTGGACCGGCGGCTGTTCGACGTCACCGCCCTGATCGAGCAGGGCTACGACGACGCCCACAGCGACGGCATCCCGCTGATACTGGGTTACGGCTCGAAGACGGCGCCCTCCGCCACGACCACGCCCGTCGGCGCCACCCGGGTGCGCACCCTGCCCGCCATCCACGCGACGTCCGTCCGCGCCGCCAAGAAGCAGGCCCGGAAGCTGTGGAAGTCCGTCGCGCCCGCGACGTCCGCCACCGGTACCTCCGTCGGCGCGAATTCCCTCACCGGAGCGGCCTCCACTTCCTCTCCCCGGCTCGGCGACGGGCTGTCCAAGATCTGGCTGGACGGCCGCGTCAAGGCCACTCTGAAGGACAGCACCGCCCAGATCGGCTCACCCGCCGCCTGGGACAAGGGCTATGACGGCAAGGGCGTCAAGGTCGCCGTCCTGGACACCGGCGCCGACTCCCACCACCCCGACCTGGCCGGACGGATCGGCGCGTCGCAGAGTTTCGTCCCCGACGAGACCACCGACGACGGCCACGGCCATGGCACGCACACCTCCTCCACCGTCGGCGGCAGCGGGGCAGCCTCGGACGGTGTGGAGAAGGGTGTGGCGCCCGGCGCCGACCTGCTGATCGGCAAGGTGCTCTCCAACGCCGGCTACGGCCAGGACTCCTGGATCATCGCCGGCATGGAGTGGGCCGTCGACCAGGGCGCCAAGGTGATCAGCATGAGCCTGGGCTCCTCGACGCCGTCCGACGGCACCGACCCGATGAGCCACGCGGTGAACCGGCTCACCGACGAGAGCGGCGCCCTGTTCGTGATCGCGCGTGCCAAGGGCAAGGTCGTACTGGTGACCCGTTCGGACGCGATCTCCGCCCCCGACCAGGCACAGGCGGCGGCCGACGCCGGGGCCGTGCAGTTGGTCATCGTCAACGACGGGCCCGGCAAGCTGTTCGCGTACGCCGGCCCCTCCGGGGGCGGCTACAGCGCCGTGCCGGTGGCCACCGTGACCGCCCGCACCGGCGCGCCGCTGATCACGGACGCCAAGCGGGGCCGACTGCGGTTGGACGTCGAGGGCGTGCCCAACTCCCCGTACGTGTACGACCTCTCCGACGCCCACCCGGGACAGATCCCGTCCACCGGGCTGACCTACCGGCCCCGTTCGTCCGATCTGGCCACCGTGGACATGCGCTTCCACGGCACCACCACCACGCCCAGCGGCGAGTACCGGTCGGGCTTCCGTCCGTACCGCAAGTACGGCTCCGGGTTCCTGCAGCGCTTGGACATCCCCGGCACGCGCACCGACTACGTCTCGACGAGGGCGGGCACCCAGTGGGTGGAGACCCTGGCCACCGGGCCGGGAATGGTGCTCTCCTCGCAGAGCGTGCGGAACGCGTACAAGCCGGGATCGCGGCAGGTCCGTGACTTCTTCGGAGCGGTGACGCGGCCCGCCAACGGCGGCACCTACTGGTGGTCGCAGCGGCAGAAGGCCCAGATCGCGTTCAACGTCCAGCCTTGGGCCGACAGCAGCGCGGGACAGCACGCCGGCGTCATGCAGAGCGGTGACAAGAAGAGCCTGAAGGTCTATCTGGACGGCACCCTGATCAGGACGAGCACCTCGCAGGCAGCCACGCTCTACCCCGTCCCGGCCACCCCGTCGGTCTACACCTTCGACCTGACCGCCGAACGCGACGCCGACACCTACCGGTTGTCGCCCCGCACTCACACGGTGTGGCAGGTGAAGTCCGATCCGGTGACCGATCCGACGAAGATCGACCGGATGGCGGTTCTCCAGATGGACTACGGGGTCGACACCGATCTGGCGGGTGACGCTCGTGGCGGCCGCCAGACGCTCCGGCTCACTCCGCGCCATCTTGAGGGTGCGGCCGGCGCCGGGAAGATCCAGGGCGCCACACTGTCGGTGTCCTACGACGACGGCGCGACCTGGACGCCGGTCAGGACGGACGGCAAGTCCGGTACCTGGAGCGCCTGTTACGACGCCCCGCACCACGGCTATGTGTCGTTGAAGGCCGAGGGCTGGGACGACGCGGGCAACCGGATCACCCAGGAGGTGATCCGCGCCTACGGTCTGAAGTAGCCCGCAGAGGAATAGGCCGCAGACTGATAGCCCGAATACGGAGGCTGTCGCCCCGAGTCATTGTGTCGCCCACCCGCCGGCGACCGATGGGGCGACAGCCTCCGTACGCGTGGAGGCTCAGGACGGCTGCCGTTTTCATGGTCCTCCGCCTCCGCGCCCCAGCGCCCCAGCGCCCCCGCGTCATCGCGCCGACCGCCGTTCGCCGTCCGTCGGCCGACCCGCCGGCAGGGCAGAACGCGACGCCACGCGGAGCGGTGGCGCGCGTGCGCGGACCGTCCGATCGCGCGCACCCGATCCGTTTTCGTGCCGTCCGGGCAACCAGTTCGGGCGCTCGGTCGTCCTCTGGTTGAGGATCCCGGAGGGGAGGCGCTGATGGGGCCGGTGCGCACACTGCTGCCGCTGTCGCGGGCGGCGGCCCGCCTGAGCCCTCGTCCGGGGCGGCAGTTGCACGCCGCCGCGCTGATGCGCTGCCTCACCCCCGACTGGGTGCTGTTGCGGCCGGCGCCGTCGCAGCGTCGGCTGGCCTGGGCCGAGGAGGCGGTGGCCGTGTACCGGGCCCTGGTCGAGACGGAGAACCCGCGCCCGCGACACCGGGACCTCCTGGCCCGCAGCCTTGCCCAGCACGCCTGGGCGCTGCTGCTCGTCGGCCGCTGTGAACAGTCGTGCACGGCGATGGACGCGTCCCTGGCCGTCCCGGGTGCGCGGCGGTCTCCGGCGCAGCGCGCGTTCCTGCTGCACCTTCGGGCGCAGGCGCAGCTCGACCTGGGGCGACCGGACGACGCGCTGGCCTCGGCGGAGGAGTGTGTGGCCGCGTACCGTGGTCTTCTCCCCGCACGCCGGGATCGCGCCCTGGGCGGTCTGCCGGGCGCGTCGCGCACGTACGCGCTGGTGCTGGCCACCCTGGGTCGCGCTGAGGAGTCCGTGGCCGTCTACCAGGAGTGCGCCGGGCTGCTGCGGGCCATGTCGTCCCGGGAGTCGGGACGCGTGATGCTGGTCCGGGCGCGCGTACTGAGTGAACTGACCACCGGACTGCGGGCATTGGGCCGGTACGAGGCGGCGCTGAACGTCGGCCGGGAGGCCCGGGATGCCGCCGACCCGATCCTCGTGTGGGCCTTGCCCGATGCGGTACGACCTTTGCGGGTACGCCTTTTCGAGGACCTGGCCCGCTGCCTGAACATCCCCGGAGACCTGCCCGCGGCGCTGAAGACCGCCGAGGAAGCTGTCGCCGAGGCCCGGACCCTGGCAGGCACGGACCGGCGGACGGGGGAGCCGTGGCTCATGGTGACGCTCGACTGTCTTGCCGACCAGCTGGGTGAACTGGACGATCGCGCGGCGGAGTTGAACGCACGCCGGGAAGCGGCGGACCTCTGCACCGCCCTCGCCGTCGAGCGACCGGACGTCTACGACCCTCTCCTCGCGGCCTGCCTCGATCGGCTGGCCGACTGTCACGACGCGGCGGGTGACCGTCGTGAGGCAGTGCGGGCGGGTGAGCTCGGCGTCGCGGCACGCCGGCGTGCCGCGGGCTTCGACCCCGCCGTGCACGAGCCACAACTCGCCCGCGCGCTGGTGGGCTTGAGCTTGAGACGGCAGGACGACGGAGACCTCGACGGCGCGATCGGGGACGCCCGGGAGGCGGTGGCCCTCACCCGCCGCCTGGCCGAGTCCGACTGGCCGGCCCACCACGCCCTGACGGCCCGCCGTCTCCGTGTGCTCGGCCGCGCCCTCCGTCGGGGCGGCGACCCCGACGCGGCGGTCTCCTGCTTCGAGGAGTCGGAGTCCATCCTCGCGGGCGCGGGGAAGAGCGTCAGGACCCGCCTTTGGCGAGCAAGTGGGGCGCGTGCGTCGCCACCGCCGACATGACCTGCCGTTTCGACGGGTTCACCATGGAGGTGCCCGCGACCGTCACGGTCGGGACGGTCTCGTTCCCGTCCGCGACCGAGCGGACGAAGGCGGCTGCCTCGGGGTCCGCCCAGATGTTCTTCTCCGTGTACCGCAACCGGCCGAAGCGCAGCCGCAGGCGCAGTTTCATGCAGTACGGGCACAGCGGCCGCCAATAGACGACCACGCCCTCGTCGTTCCCGGTCACGGATCTCCCCCTTGATCGTCACGGTGCCTCGGGCAGCGTAGACGAGCCAGGGGGCGGTGCCCAGGGTGTCCCGCCACCGGTCGGGGCCTCCGGCCGGTGGAAGGAGAAATCCCGCAGGACGGGGGAACATCCATTCGTTCCGGCGCGGGATGGTCGACACGCACCGGTGCTCCGGTCGCGCGCCACTGGTGAGCGAATATGGTGGAACTCTGACAATTCGGAATGTATGGGCGGTCAACGGTCTACGGAAGTGCCATGGGTGCATCGCTGGGCGGACACGGCCGACCGGGGTCGGAGCTGGACGAGGCCGTTCTCTCGGCGCTCTTCTCCGAGTCGACAGTGGGCCTGCATGTCCTCGACGCGCAGCTTCGCCTGGTGCGCTTCAACACGGCGGCCCGCTACGTCCGGGCGTTCGCCCTGGAGGAGGCACTGGGCCGTCACCCGAGGGACTGGGCCGGTGACTTCTACAAAGGGGACTATGAGGCGACCGTGCTGGAGGTACTGGAGACGGGTGTGCCGGCTCTGGATGTGGAGGTGCGCGGCCATCTGAGTCCCGAGCAGCCCGAGCTCGTCCTGTCGGTCTCCTGCTTCCGGCTGGAGGACGCGGCCGGCGGCGTCTTGGGGCTGGCGACGGCGGTCGTGGACATCACCGAGCGGAAACGGGCGGCGGCGCGCCTGGCCCTGCTGGAGCGGGCGAGCGGGCGCATCGGCACGACGCTGGACATCTTCCGCACGGCCCAGGAGTTCGCCGACGAGATGGTGCCCGCGCTGGCCGACACGGTGGTCATCGAGGTTCTCGACTCCGTCCTGCGGGGCGAGGTCTCCCCATCGGGCACCGTGATGGAGTTCGGGGCTCTGCGGTGTACGGGCCGTCGTTCCGTCGCTCCGGAGGCCGAGGGGTACCTTCCCTCCATCGGCGAGGCGATCGGCCTGTCCTCGGCGACCCCCTTCGCCCAGTGTCTGTCCGACCTCCGGCCACGCATGATCGAGCACTTGAGCCCGGACGCGGACTGGCTGGGGCGGGAACCGGTGCGCGGGCGCCGCATGATCCAGGCGGGGGCACATTCGGTGCTCGTGCTGCCCTTGGCGGCCCGCGGCTCCGTGGTCGGTGTGGCGCACTGCTACCGGGCAGGCACCGCACACGCCTTCGACGACGGCGAGCTCGCCCTCGCCGCCGAACTCGCCGATCGCGTGGCTCTGTGCCTGGACAACGCCCGGCTGTACACGAGGGAGCGATCGGCCGCCCGTGTACTCCAGCTCAGTCTGCGACCGGCCCGGATCCTCGGTCACGCCGCGGTGGAGACGGCCTACAGCTACTGCCCGCTCGGCGCCGGCGGAGACTGGTTCGACGTCATCCCCCTCTCCGGGGCGCGGGTGGCCCTGGTGACGGGCGACACGGCGGGCAGGGGGCTGAGGGCCGCCGCCACCATGGGCGAGGTGAGGGCCGCGATCAGCGCGCTGGCCGTCCTCGACCTGGCACCCGACGAGGTCCTGGAGCGGCTGCACGCCCTGGTGACCCGTCTCCGCGGAGAACGGCAGCGTGATCCGGACGGCTCGGCTGACGACGAGCTCGAGGACACCACCTGTCTCTACCTCGTCTACAGCCCCATCACCCGCCGTTGCGCGGTCGCGAGTGCCGGGCATCCGCCTCCGGTGCTGGCCCTGCCCGACGGGACCGTCGAATACGCCGTGGTACCCACCGGGCCGTCGCTGGGCCGGGGTCTGTCGAAGTACGGCACGGCCGAGTTCGAAATCGCCGAAGGCAGCATCCTTCTGCTGTCCAACACCGCCATGCTGCGTGCCGTCTCGGAAGACCCGCACGAACAGCTGGTCCGGATCAGCGGTGCGTTGCTGCCGACCGACCGGCCCCTGCAGAAGATCTGTGACGAGGTGCTCTACCGGCTGACGCCGGAGCGCCCGGAGAACGACGCCGTGCTGCTGCTGGCCCGTACCCGCGCCCTGGGAGCGGATCAGGTCGCATCGTGGACGCTGCCCAACCACCCCGCCTCCGTTGCCGAGGCGCGCGCCCGCACCGAGCGCGCACTGGCGGCCTGGGGCCTGGAACAGCACGCCTTCACCGCCACTCTGGTGGTCAGCGAACTCGTCACGAACGCGGTGCGTTACGCGGACGGTCCCATCGAAGTACGCCTCATCCTCGACGGTTCCGCCATCGTCTGCGAGGTGACCGACGACAGCAGTACCGCGCCGCATCTGAGGCACGCGGAAGAGGTCGACGAGGGCGGCCGGGGCCTCTACCTCACCTGGCAGGTCAGCCGCCGCTGGGGAACCCGCCCCGAGGCCCGCGGAAAGACGATCTGGGCGGAAATCGCCCTGTCCGAGGACGGATGAGAGCGTGAGGCCCTCTGGCCGGCGAGTGAGTGCTTCGGGTACGCGGAACAGGGCGCCCTGGTGATGAGGGAGGGAGCCGGTCAGGACCGGCGGTGACGGCCGACCCGGTGACCTGATGCGCGTAGTCCGCCCGGCCGCCGCCACCCGGCCGTGTCGTCCGTTCCTGCCCGGACGGCCGTCCGTTACGCTCGCAGCGCCATACCGGGCCCGAAAATACGGAGGACAGGACGGCGGGGATCAATCGCGAGCGCCTCGTCAGGACGCTGACGTTCTGGCTGCGTCCCGCCTTCGCGTTGCGGGTCATCAACCGGTTCCAGAAGATCGTGGGCTTCGACCGCTCGATGGCCCTGGCATCCAGTGCGCTCACAGCGCTGATCCCGCTCACGATTCTCTGCGGCGCCGTGCTGAGCAGCTTCTCGGACTACGACGCCGCCGAGCGGATCATCCAGCGCTACGGCCTCACCGGACAGGGCGCCGAGGCGGTCAGGTCACTCCTCGCCCCCGCCGAGGGCACCAGCGCGAGCGTGGGTGTCTTCGGAAGCGTGTTCCTGGTCATCTCCGTGCTGAGCTTCGCACGCGCCACACAGCGCCTGTTCGAACAGACCTGGGAACTGACGCCGCTCAGCGTGCGCAACACGAAGAACGGCCTGTGGTGGATCCTCGGGCTCGGCGGCTACGCGGCCCTCACCGGATGGCTCCAAGCGGTCCTCGGGGGGAGCAAGTTCGGGCTGGTGGCTTCGGTGTGCGAGATTCCGGTGAGTGTCGCCTTCCTCGTCTGGAGCGGCTGGGATCTGTCCGCCAAGCGGATCCCCTGGCGCGATCTCCTGCCGTTCGGCATCACGGCGGCCGTCCTGACCGCGCTCTATTCGGTGGGCGCGACCGTCTACCTCCCGCGGCTCTTCAACTCCTACGCATCACGCTACGGAGCGGTCGGTGCCGTGTTCGCGATGATCTCGGCGCTCTTCGCCGCGATGTTCGTCATCGTCGCGTCGGCGGCCCTCGGACGCGAGATGCGCGACGAACTCACCCGGATCCGCGGCGGCGACCGCCCCTCCGACGACGAGGTCCGCCGCCAGTGGGACAGCGTGGTCGAACAGACCCGGTCGCGATGGCGCACCACACGCGAACAGGTCTCCTCCCACCGCCGTACCAAGGACACGAAGAAGCCGTAGGGCTACGTCGCGCGGGCGACGAGGAGGGCGACGTCGTCGTGGTCGTCGGAGTTGCGCAGGCCGTACAGCAGCAGGTCGCAGATCTCCTCGAGCGGCCGGTCCGGTTCGTCGAGGAAGCCGAGAAGAACGTTCAGGCGGTCGTCGATGGGATGCAGCCGGGTCTCGACGAGGCCGTCCGTGTAGAGGACGAGCAGGTCGCCCGGGTTGAGTTCGACCGTGGTGGTCTCGAAGGGGATGCCGCCGACGCCGAGGGGCGCGCCCGACGGCAGGTCCAGCAGTTCGGCGGCGGCGCCGGGACGGGCCAGCGCGGGCGGCATGTGCCCGGCGTTCGCGATGCGGCACTGCCCGGTGCGGGGGTCGTACACGGCGTAGAGACACGTGACGATGTAGTGCTCCAGGTCGCACGTGATCTTGTCGAGGTGGTGGAGCACAGCTCCGGGGTCGAGGTCGAGGTCCGCGTAGGCGCAGGTGGCCGTGCGCAGTCGGCCCATGGTGGCGGCGGCGTCGATGCCGTTGCCCATGACGTCGCCGACGACCAGCGCGGTCCGGTCGCCGGTCAGCGGAATCACGTCGTACCAGTCGCCGCCGACCTCGCTGGTGGCCTGGGCGGGCTGATAGCGGGACGCCACCTCAAGACCGGTGAGATGGGGCGGATGCTCCGGCAGCAGACTGCGCTGAAGAGTGACGGCGGTGTTGCGCACGCTCTGGAACCACCGGGCGTTGTCGATCGCCACGGCGGCACGGGTGGCCAGCTCAGTGGCCAGGACGACGTCGTCGTCGTCGAAGGGGAGCGGGTTGCGGGTGCGCTTGAGGTCGAGGGCACCGAGCACCTCGCCGTGCGCGATCAGCGGAACGGCGAGATACGAGTGGACGCCGGCCCGTGCCAGGAGGGCCGTGCCCTCGGCGTCGCGGGCGATGCGCGGCAGATCGTGCTCGCCGACGTGCCGCACCAGGACCGGCCTGCCGGTGTGGACGCACAGGGTCACCAGGCGGTCACCGTCGTACGCGGCCACGTCGCCCGGAGGGTCGGCGGCGCGCAGCGCCACGGTGGGGTAGGACGCCTTCAGCGCGAGAGCGCGGAAGAACTCCGGGCCGTTGTCCGGCCTGCGCTTGCGGCGGCAGGCCAGGACGGAGTCGAGGACGTCCACCGCGACCACGTCGGCCAGCTCGGGGGCGGCGATCTCGGCCAGTTCGCGAGCGGTCTGCTCCACCTCCAGGGTGGTGCCGACACGGGTGGAGGCGCTGGCGATGAGCGCGAGGCGACGCCGCGCCCGGTCTGCCTCGGCCGCGGCGCGATGGCGTTCGGTGACGTCGACGACCGAGGCGGCCGCGCCCAGGACCCGTCCGCCCGCGTCCTCCAGCCGGTAGAAGGACAGCGACCAGGCGTGTTCGTGGTCGGGATCGACCGGCGGGCGGCCCACGTGGTACTGGTCGAGCAGTGGTGTGCCCGTGGTGAGCACCTGACGCAGAGCGGACTCGACGGTGTCCACGTCGGGAAAGGGCAGCGTCTCGCGCAGATGGCGGCCGACGTGGTCCTCGGCGGGGATGCCGTCGATCCGCTCCAGCGCCGGGTTGACCATGAGATAGCGCAGATCGGGGTCCATCAGGGCCAGACCGATCGGAGACTGGTTGATCAGCTGTTCGGACAGGGCGAGATCGGTCTCCACCCGCTGGAGCAGGGTGTGGTCGGCCGCGATACCGAGGGCGTAGACGTCCCCGAGGTCATCCAGGAGCCGCATGTTGCGGAACTCCATCAGACGGGTGCTGCCGTCCTTGTGCCGGATGGGAAAGGCGCCGGCCCAACTGCGCCCCGTCTCCAGCACATCGGCGAACAGCTTGGTGACGGACTGCAGGTGCTCGGGGTGGATGATCAACCGCGCGGCGTACTTGCCGAGAGCCTCTTCCGCCGAGTAGCCGATGAGTTCCTCGGCCTGCGGGGTCCAGAACACGATGCGCCCGTCGGCGTCGAGGACCATCGCGGCCACACTGAGCACATCCAGCAGGCCGGTCGGCCGGGAAGGGTCGGGCTCGTAGCCTCCACTGTCGGACTGCGAGGAATCGGCTGTCATCCCTGGCTCTCCTCCACCGGCCGCGGCGCGGTGTGCCGGGCTCCGTCGCCGTCGCCGCGCACCTGTATGCCGACCCCGGCCCTTCCATGCTGCGCCCTCCCCCCGGCCTTGCCCACTCCAGAGCAGCACGTTGGCATGTTCAGGGCCAGGGAGCGGGTGCTGTGCGGCGCTGCCCGGTCCGGTGATCATCCGCCGGGCCTGCACATCGGGCGGACAAGCAGGAACATGGTCGTGTGTAAAGGATGAGAGCTTCATGGTTTCTGCGCAGGAAGGTTCCGATGCGCCCGCGTCCGAAGGACCGGGCGATCCCTTCGACGCGTCCACGGACGCGGCGGCGGTGGTGTCCGGCGACGGGGTGGTGCTGGGCTGGACCCGGGGTGCCGAAGCGCTCCTCGGCTACCCGGCGGCCGAGATGGTCGGCTCCTCGGCCGCGCATCTGCTCGCGCTGCCCAGGGACCCGTTGCGGGTGGCGGGCGTCGCGGACCGGTGCCGCGCCGGAATGGGCTGGAGCGGCCTCATCCCCGTACGGCACCGCGACGGCCGGCGCATCGACGTGGACCTGCGCGTGTCCGCGTCCTTCCGTATGGGCGAGAGCGAGTGCTTCCTGATCTCGGCACGGGACCGGAGACGGCAGTGGACCGTTGGCCCGGCCTTCCTCGACGGATTCCTGACCCGCTCACCGGTCGGCATGGCGGTGCTGGACCTGCAGCTGCGCTACGTCTGGATGAACGACACCCTGGAACATCTGGGCGGTGTGCCCCGCGAACAGCGGCTCGGGCGTCGGCTCTCCGAACTGCTGCCGGGGTTCCAGTCGGAGACGATCGAGGGCCTGATGCACAAGGTCCTGACGACCGGCGAGCCCGTGATCGACTACGAGTACCTGGGCTGGAGCTGGGCCGACCCGCATCGCCGACACGCCTATTCCACCTCGTTCTTCCCGCTGCTGGGCGTCGACAACTCGTACACCGGTGTGTGTTACATGGTCCTGGACGTCACCGAGCGGTGGAACGCCCGTCTGCTCCTGTCGCTGGTCAACGAAGCCGGTACCACCATCGGCAGGACGCTCGACGTCATGCGGACGGCGCAGGAGCTCGCGGACTTCGCCGTTCCGCGCTTCGCGGACTTCGTCGTCGTCGACCTCCTGGAATCCGTCCTCAGCACCGAGGGACACGGAGCCTGGCTGTCGGACGCGGGACCGGCGCCCGCGAAGCCGATGATGCGGCGCGCCGGCATGAACTCGGTGCGGGAGGGCTGCCCGGAGGCCGTGGCCCGGATCGGGGACCGGGCGGACTTCCTCCCGCCGCCCCACGACGTGCACCTGCTCACCAACGGCGAGCCGGTCCTCATCCAGGTACTCGACCCGAACGACGACCTGTGGATCGTCGAAGAGCCCGAGAGAGCGGAGAGCATCCGCCGGTACGGGCTGCACTCCCTCATCTCCGTGCCGATGCGGGCACGCAACACCGCCCTCGGCCTCACCACGTTCGTACGATCCATCAATCCGGTCTCGTTCCAGCCCGACGACGTCCTGCTGGCACGCGAGGTGGTGGCACGCGCGGCGCTGTGTGTCGACAACGCCCGCCGCTACACCCGCGAACACACGGCGGCGGTCACCCTTCAGCGCAGTCTGCTGCCCCATGCCCTGACAGGCGGGACAGCGCTGGAGATCGCCTCCTCCTATCTGCCGGCGGACCCGAGCGGCGGGGTCGGCGGCGACTGGTTCGACGTCATTCCGCTGTCCGGTGCCCGCGTCGGCCTGGTCGTCGGCGATGTCGTCGGCCACGGCATCACCGCGGCGGCCACCATGGGCCGGCTGCGCACCGCGGTGCAGACCCTCGCCGACATGGAGATGCCTCCCGACGAACTGCTGGCGCACCTCGACGACCTCGTGCTCCGGCTGAGCGAGGAGCGGACCCATGAGCAGGAGGCCGACCGGAGCACGACCGCGTCCTTCCTCGGAGCGACCTGTCTGTACGCCGTCTACGATCCCGTTACCAGGCGCTGCACGATGGCTCGGGCCGGACATCCGCCCCCCGTCGTCGTCGCCCCCGACGGGCAGGTCACCTTTCCGGAACTGCCCGCCGGCCCTCCGCTCGGGCTCGGCGGGATGGCGTTCGAGAGCCATGAACTCGAACTCGCCGAGAACAGCCTGATCGGTCTCTACACCGACGGCCTCGTCGAGGGCGGGCACTACGACATGGAACTCGGCATGGCACGCCTCGGGGAACTGCTCGCACGGTCGGACCCCGACCTCGAAGCACTGTGCTCGGACGTCGTACGGCAGCTCGTGCCCGTGCCCCAGCCCGATGACATCGCCCTGCTCCTGGCGCGCACCCACACCCTGGGAGACGACCATGTCGTCTCGTGGGAGGTGCCGGTGGACCCGGCCGCCGTCTCCGACATGCGGGCCCGTGCCACACGCGTCGTCGAATCCTGGGGTCTCGGGGAACTGACCATGACGACGGAACTCATCGTGAGCGAACTGGTCACCAACGCGATCCGCTACGCCGAACCGCCCATTCGACTGCGGCTGCTCTGCGACACCCGCCTGACCTGTGAGGTCTCCGACGCCAGCAGCACCGCCCCACGGCTCAGACACGCCCGGAGCATGGACGAAGGCGGCCGCGGTCTCTTTCTGGTGGCCCAACTCGCCCATCGCTGGGGCGCTCGCCACTCGGCGGAGGGAAAGGTCATCTGGGCCGAACAGGAGATTCCGTGAGTACACCGGACCTCAGCGGCCGGCTCCGCACGGGCCGCGTTCCTCAGCCGAGGCCGGCCTCCGGCCGGTCCGCCCGGCCCGAACCGCCGTCCTGGTCGCCCGAACCGCCGTCCTGGTCGCCCGAACCGCCGTCCTGGTCGCCCGAACCGCCGTCCTGGTCGCCGGGATCGACGCCGTAGTCGCCGAGACCGACGCCGTGGCTGTCGCACCAGGAACGGTACGCGGCGACCGCCGTGGGCAGCGTGGGGAAGATCCGGTCCTCGCCGACGGACGAGCTCAGCCCGTAGGCGTCCAGGTCGTCGCGCAGATCCTGCTTGACCCGGGCCATCGCGAACTCGATCCCGCGCCCGTCGAGTTCCTGCCGCAGCTCGTCCAGCGAGTCCAGCGCGGTGATGTCCACCTCCACATTGGCCTCGGCGTTGAGGACGAACCACCTGACCGGGATCTCCTGTTCGGCCACCGCGCCCAGGGCACTGCGCCGGAAGTCCTCCGCGTTGGCGAAGAACAGCGGGGAGTCGTAGCGGTAGACCAGCAGACCGGGGATCACCCGGGCCTCGGGGAAGTCGTCGACGTCGTGCATGCCGGCCACGCCCGGCACCAGTCCCTGGACCGCGTCGTGCGGGCGCGCCACCCTGCTCAGCAACTCGGCGACCGACAGACCAACGGCCACGAGCACCCCGTACAGGATGTCGAGGGCGAGGACTCCGACGAGACAGCCGAGGGCCAGCAGGAGTTCCCGGCGCCGGAAGGACGCCAGCCGCCGGAAGCCGGCCAGGTCGATCATCCGGATCGCGGCGTAGACGACCAGCGCGCCGAGGACGGCCATGGGGGTGTTGGTGAGAAGGGGACTCAGGAACAGCAGGACGGCCAGCACGGAAACCCCGGCGGTGAGCCCGTACGCCTGACTGTGCGCCCCCGTGGACTGCGCGAGAGCCGTACGACTGGCGCTGCTGCTCACCGGGAACCCCTGAAGGGTGCCGGCGCCGAGGTTCACGGCGCCCAGGGCCAGCAACTCCTGGTTCGCGTCCAGCTCCGTACCGCCGTCGTCGGTCGTGAAGGCACGCGCGGTCAGGATGAAGTCGGTGTAGCCCACGAGCAGGACACCGACGGCCGGCAGCAGCAGTTCGGGCAGGTTGCCGAGATCGGGCAGTTCAGGGCGGGGCAGCCCGGCCGGAATCTCCCCGATCACCGCGAGGCCGTGGTCCTGGAGGTCGAACGCCGCGACCACGGCCGTGCCGAGGACGAGCGCGAGCAGCGGCCCCGGAATCCTCCAGCGGAAGCGCGTCGCCACGTACAGGAAGACCAGCGTCACGGCACTGAAGATCACCGTTGTGGGATGGACCTCGTCCAGGTTCCCGAAGAAGGACGCCAGCTTCGGAAAGAACCCCGAACCATCCGTCGGGACACCGGTGAGCTTGGTGAGCTGATCCACCATCATGATCAGCGCCACGCCCGCCAGATACCCGATCAGCACGGGCCGGGAGAGCAGATCGGCCACGAATCCCAGCCGCGCCGCCCACGCCACGAGACACATCAGACCCACAGCGAAGGCGAGCGCGGAGGCCAGGACCGCGTACCGCGCCGGATCGCCGCCGGCGAGGGGCCCCACGACCGTCGCGGTCATCAGCGCCGTCGTCGACTCCGGGCCCACCGACAGAAGCCGGGACGAGCCCAGGAGGGCGTACAGCACGATGGCGGGCAGGATCGCCCACAGACCCACGACGGGCGGCAGCCCCGCGACACTGGCGTACGCCATGACCTGCGGCACCAGATAGGCCGCGACCGTGACCCCGGCCAGCAGGTCCCCGCGCAGCCAGCTCCGCCGGTACCCCCTGAGCACCGCGAGACCGGGGACGCCCGGCACAGCACGACGCCACCCTCCGCCTGGGGTGCCGGGGTGCTTCGACACGGCCGTCCTTCGGGGTAGGTCCGCGCCGGACGGGCACGGACACGGGCCCGCCCACTCACTCGGTGCGCTGCGCCCTGCGGGCCAGGAGCTTACCCACCTCCCACAGGACCAGGAGTGCGACGGCGGACAGCAGGGCCCAGCCGAACTGCCGCAGATCGATCTGGGTGGTGCCGAGGATGCGACGGAACCCGTCCATCTGGGTCACCAGGACCGCGAGGACGAACTGGGCCAGTGCCGTCCAGTTCATCTGCTTGCTGTCGAACGTGCTCGTCGTCAGCACCGAATCCGTCTCGCTGCGGCATTCGAACGCGGCCACGATCAGACAGAGCGCGAACGCCGTGAACGCCATCGAGCTGCCGATGTGGACGCTGTCGAAGCGGGATTCGCCCAGCTTGATCAGCCCGAGCAGGATGAGCGTGATCGCCAGCCCGCTGAGGGAGACGGTCACCATCACGGGCCGGGTCAGCACCGACTCCCCCCGAGGACGCGGCCTGCGCCGCATGAGTCCCGCGCTCTCCTTGTCGAAGCCGAGCGCGAAGCCGAAGGAGGCGTTGACCACGAAGTGGATCCACAACACCTGCGGCGGGGTGAAGGGTTCACCGGCCGCGATGTTGAAGATGGTCGCCCCTAGGAAGGTCAGGACGAAGGTGACCAGCAGCAGGAGCACGAAGCGGATGTACTTGGTGAGGTTGTCGTAGAGATTGCGGCCCTGTTCCACGGCGTAGACGATCGTCGCGAAGTTGTCGTCGGACAGGATCATCCGCGCCGCGTTCTTCGCCACGTCCGTACCGCTGCCCATGGCGATACCGATGTCGGCGGACTTGATGGCGGGAGCGTCGTTGACACCGTCGCCGGTCATCGCGACGACATCGCCCTTCTTCTTGAGCGTGGCCGCCAGCAGCACCTTGTGCTCCGGCGCGACCCGACCCACCACCCCGATGTCGTCGATGCGGGCCAGTTGCTCGTGCTCCGGCAGCGCGGCGAAGTCCGCGCCGAGGACCGCCTCGCCGGGGATCCCGAGCTGCCGGGCGATGGCGGCACCCGTCGTGACGTCGTCCCCGGTCACCATGCGGACCCGGATATGGGCGGCCTGGGCGTTGGCCACGGCGGCCCGGGACTCCTCGCGGGGCGGGTCGACCATCCCGACCAGGCTGGTCATCCGCAGGCCCGTGACATAGCCCAGCAGATCTCCGCCGGGATCGAAGTCGTCCGGGTCCAGATCCCGGGTGGCCGCCGCCATCACCCGGCGTCCCTCACCGCCCATGCGCTCGGCCTGCTCGTCGGCGCGCCGGCTGAGCTCCGCGTCCCACGGGACGGTCGCGCCGCCCGAGAGCGCCGTGGCCGCGCGGGCCGTCACCGCCGGAGCCGCTCCCTTGACGAAACAGCGCACCACCGGCCGGCCGGAGGAGTCGACCGTGGAGTTGAAGGTCGCCATCAACTTGTAATCCGGGTCGAAGGGCAGGGTGGCGAGACGCGGCAGCCGCTCGCGCGTGGCATCGATGTCCAGCCCCGCCTTGTGGGCCAGTACCAGGAACGCGCCCTCCGTGGGATCGCCCACGACCTCGCCGTCCACCAGCCTGGCGTCGTTCGCGACGAGGTACGGAAGGATCACGTCCTCGATGCTCGCGGAGGAGCCCGCGGCATGCTGGATCCTTCCGTCGAGGCCGTAGCCCGTGCCCGAGACGGTGTAGCGGTCCGTGGGGGTCACGACCTCCACGGCCGTCATCTGGTTCATGGTCAGGGTGCCGGTCTTGTCCGAGTTGATCGCCGACGTGAACGCCAGGGTCTCGACGGACGGCAGCTCCTTCACGATCGCGTTGCGCTTCGCCAGATTGAGACTGCCGACGGACAGGATCGCCTGGGTCACCGTGGGCAGGGCCTCGGGAATGGCGGCGATGGCCAGCGAGACCGCGCTGACGAACAGGGCGTCCCACGCCTGGTCGCGGCGGTACCCGAGCGCGAACATCACGATCATGGTCAGGCCCGCGGCGGCCGTGATCCACAGCGTCAGCGTGTCGAGCTCCTTGGTGAGCGGCGCCTCCTCCCTCTCGGTCGCCGACAGCATCTCCGAGATCTTTCCGAGCTCGGTGCCCTCACCCGTCCCGGTGACGACCACGACACCGCTGCCGTGGGTGACCGGGGTGTGCATGAACGCCATGTTCGACTGATCCCCCGGGCCCATGAGGACGGCCGGAAGTGTCGTGGCGTCCTTCGAGGCGGGAACGCTCTCGCCGGTGAGCGCCGACTCGTCGATCTGCAACGCATGGGCTTCGACGATCCGCCCGTCCGCCGGAACTTGGTCGCCGGCGGTGATGTGCACGACATCGCCCACGACCAGTTGCTCCGCCGGGATCTCCGACTCGGTTCCGTCCCGTCTGACCCGGGCCGTCGCCGTCAGCATGGACTGGAGCGCGTTCATCGCGCTCTCTGCCTTCCCCTCCTGCCGCAGACCCACGACCGCGTTCAGCAGGGTCAGCAGGACGAGCAGGATCGCGGTGGTCCACTCGGCGATCGCCAGCGAGACGACCGCGGCCACCAGGAGGACGACCTGCATATAGCTGCGGTACTGGTCGACGAACCGCCGCCACGCCGGCTTCGGCTTCTCCTCCGGCAGCGTGTTCGGCCCGTTCTCGGCGAGCAGTTCGGCGACCCGTGCCGCGGTGAGTCCGGACGCGGGATCGACACCGAAGGCCGACGCGACGTCCTGCGGAGCACGCGCGTACCAGAGCTCCGGAGCAACGCGCTCCGGAGCCTTTGGGCCGCTCGACTGCATCCCCATCTCAGCTCTCCGATCTGGATTCGGTCCGCCGCCCGTGTTCCGAGGGCCCCGAGCGACCTACTTCCGCTTGCCCTTCCCGGTCCGCGATGCCGCGCCGGACGCCTGCCGCCCCTTCGCCCTACGGCCGCTCCCGCGCTGTCCGTCGCCCGCTTCGGGGACCGGATGACCGGCTGCGTACGGATCGGCCGGCGCACCCTTGGGAGCGTCGGCCTCCAGTTCGCGCCGCGCGGCCCGGAGGTCCTTGCGGGCCTCCTTGCCGAGCACCGGGTAACTGGGGTCGATGTCCATGAGCGTGTGGGCCAGCACCGCCGCGGTGGAGAGGCGCGCGAACCACTTCCGGTCCGCCGGGACGACGTACCAGGGCGCCCACGGCGTACTCGTATGCGAGAGCATCTCGGAGAACGCGTGCTGATACTCGTCCCACCGCCGGCGTTCCCGGACGTCGGCGGCGGAGAACTTCCAGTTCCGCTGCGGCACGTCGAGCCGCTTCATGAAACGGGTGCGCTGCTCTTCCTTGGACAGGTTCAGGAAGATCTTCACGACCTTGAACCCGTTGTCGGTCAGGTAGCGCTCCCAGTCGTTGATGGCCCGGTAGCGGCGGTCCCAGATGTCCGCCCCGCGCACGTCCGCCGGCAGTCGCTGCCGGTCGAGGAGCTCCGGGTGCACCCGGACGACGAGTACCTCCTCGTAGTGCGAACGGTTGAAGATCGCGATGTCGCCACGGGCGGGCAGTCTGGTGGCGTACCGCCACAGGTAGTCGTGGTCGAGCTCTTCGGCGGAGGGCTGTTTGAAGCTGCTGACCTTGACGCCTTGCGGGTTCACCCCGCTCATGACGTGTCGGATCGTGCCGTCCTTGCCTCCGGCGTCGAGCGCCTGAAGACAGAGCAGTACGCCGTACGCGTCCTGGGCCGCCAGCCGTTCCTGGTACTCGGCGAGCAGGGACACGCCCGTGCGCAGCAGCTCCACACCGTGCTTCTTCTTCAGACCGGCCTTGTACCGGGGGTCGAAGTCCTCGCCCAGGTCCACCCGCGAGCCGGGCTCGACCCGTAGTGGCTCGATGAGCTTCGCGATGCGTTCGGCCCTGGCATCCGTCATGACGACCCGCCTCTTTTCCTGTCACGGGGAGCACCGCGCGGTCATGAGCGCTCACCGACACCGCCCAGGTCGGACGCGGGCGCGGGCCGTAGCCTGGCGGGAATCCACCGGCCGAGCAGGGACGGGCGTCCCGGGCTTTCGGCCTGCCGCTCCGCCGTCGCTGCCGGTGCCGGCCGCTCGGCGGTCGGGTCGCCGACGGCCGTCGGCGCGTGGGAGACCTCTTCATCGGGCAGGGCGCCGAGCAGCGCCCGGACGCGGCGTTCGACCAGGATCGGGACGTACGTCCGGACCTTCGCCTGCTGGAACGAACCGCGGGCCGTCGCGACCACTTCATCCACGACGGACGGGTCGACCGAGGGGTACGCGGCCTTCAGCCTCGCGGCCAGGCGGAGGAGGGCGACCGCCTCGTCCTGGCGGACAGCCTTGTGAGCCGCGGGGTCTGCCGTCGGTACGGTGCCCGCGGGCGGAGCGGGAGCGCGACTCGCTTCCCGCGGTGCGCCGCCCTCGTCGGCCGTGGATGCCGGCTCGTCCGTCTTCATCGCTCAACCACCCGCGCGCTCGCAAGACTCGAGCCTCAAAGGGGCGGAGACCGTAGGGCCAACGGTCCCGATCCGACCGCCCCGAGACGGCTCGACGGCCGGGTACGAGGCCGTCCCACTCATTCTGGGTCCGCCCGGTCGAAACCGCCTCACGGACGGTGCGTCCTCACCGGTGCCTGCCCGGTCGCGGGCGCGGCCGTCGCAAACGGCCGCTCGCGGGACGGCACAAGGGCCGTGCCCGCGTAGCGACCGATCGTGTGAGGTCGGGTGGCGGCTCGTCGCCGGAGTGCGCGCGGAGGCCCCGATCGCTCGCGGAGGTCAGGTGGTGCGCAGGGTCCGCTGGGCGAGGCGGTACGCGGGAAGCATCTCTGTGTGCTCCCCGGTGTCCAGTCCGCCGAGGTGCAGGACGACCGGGCCGTCATGCGTGGTGACGGCGAAGGCGGACTCCTTCTTCGACTCGTGGAAGGACTCGCTGGTGTAGACGTACTCCACCTCGGTGCCGGAGAGGCCACCCGCGTCGAACGTGCGGTAGACCGCCTTGCTCGCGCCGTGCTCGGCCGCCACGAAGGCCTTGAGTACGGTGCCGGCGTCATCGGCGCCCGGTTTTCCGGTCCAGACCCTGAGGTAGCCGATGTTCCCGGCGGGTTTGGCATCGATCTCGCAGGCGAGGGTCACCGGTCCCTGCCGAAACAGCGGATCGGTGAGGTCCCTGGAGCCGTCCGATCCGATCGGGGCCTGCGCCGCCGCGTCGATGGACTGCGGCTTCCAGTTCTCGGCCGTGTCGAAACTGACCGGCAGTTCGCAGGCCGAGCCCGCGGGACCGAGTGAGCCGCCGCTCTTGGCCACGGTGCCGGTGGCACCGGACGTCCGGTCCGTGGACGTCGCGCTCGTGCCCGCCCGCGGGCTCTCGTCGGCGGTGGTCGAGCAGCCCGTCGCCACAACGGTCGACAAGGCCACGTACACCGCTCCGTGCCACCCGCCCCGTGTCCCGACAACCATGATGTGCTCCCCCTCGGTCCTGTGGACACAATGTAGACGAGGGCATGGCTGTGGGGTGCGGGGCGGGTGGGAAGGTTCCGTCTGTGGACCGGGCAGGAAGTGTCCGCTGTGACGGGCTGGTGACTGACGTCCCGTCACCCATGTTCAGCTCGACCGCAGTTGGCCCGAACATCACCAGGGTGCGGGCAGGACACATGTCACTGCCTGCGCGCTGTCGGGCGCTCCCGGTGGGTGGGCGGAGGGTCAGCCGAAGGCCTTGACCGCCTGGTAGTAGGTCCAGGCCGTGCTGTCGCAGGAGACCTTCGTCGCGCCGCTGTAATTGGCACAGACGCGCTCGAGGTCTGCGTACAGGGCGCTGTCGAGACGCGACTTGTTGGCATCGAAGGCGCCGGCGGCCTTGTAGTTGCGGTAGCCGAAGTCGTGGCGGGCGCATGAGGTGGCGAAGGGGAAGCCGAACGGGTTGTCCGGCGAGGAGGAACAGTAGTCCGTGGACCAGTCGAACGCATACGCTGACCAGGCGGACTGGTTCGCGCGGGCGGCGACCCAGGTGTTGTAGCTCGACGTGCTGGTCTGGGTCCAACTGGACAGGACTTGGGGCTTGTCGGCAGGGGCGGCGCTAGCGGCTGTAGCGGTCGCCGTGATGGTTGCCAGAGCCATGGCCGAGGCGGCAAGGCCGGTGGCGAGTCTTCGGTGCATCCCACACCTCCATGAGGCTGCGACCCGCCCATCGGGCTGCAGGTTCATGACAAGAATGATCGGCATCGCGACCCTCCTTGCATAGTGCTTTGACCCCAACAATCAATTAACTCAGGGGAGTTGGGGGGAGGCGTTTCATGTCTGCGACCACCATGGTCGACTATGGCTGGATGTGTTCCGCGGGGCTTGGGGGGTGTCACTCCCGGGCACGACAACGGGGGGTTGACGTGACAACGGGGGGTTGTCATGCTGGGGGCATGGCGAACGCGAAGGATCTCTCCGAGCATCAGTCAACTCTCAGTCGCATCAAGGAAGTACGCGCACAGGCCATTCACCATGCGCGCCTGGCCCGGCAGTTCGCTGTCGAAAGGCGCGAGTTGATGCAGAGCCTCATCGATCAGGGGGTGTCGCAAGCGGACATCGCGCGGGAACTCGGTGTGACGCGGCAGGCCATTCAGAAGATGCTGGCCTGCTAGTAGTGCCTGGTCAGGTCGGTTGGAGTGGTGCGTGTCCTTGGGGCTTGGTGTGGCGTTGAGGGTGTGTGACTCCGGACGAGATTGCTGTGGT